>JAITPB010000137.1 GCA_031289625.1 Clostridiales bacterium
AACAACCGGCTCCGGCGGCGGCACGACTACCGATTCCGGCGGCGTTACGACTACCGATTCTGGTGGCGTCACAACTACTGGTTCCGGCGGCGTCACAACAACCGGCTCCGGCGGTGTCACAACAACCGGCTCCGGCGGTGTCACGACAACCGATTCCGGCGGCGTCACAACAACCGGCTCCGGCGGTGGCTCGACAACCGGCTCCGGCGGTGGCTCGACAACCGATAATGATGACAGTAGCACGACCACCCGCGCTACAACATCTACTTCCGGCGCTGGTACGGGTAGCACGAGTACATCTCGCGGCGTCGTCACAAGCACATTTGTATGGCCAACACCGACTGGCACCCCTAGCGCAACTTCTACATCCGGCGGCGGCTCGACCACTGATGATGACGGTAGAACGACCACCCGCGCTACAACAACTACCGACGACGGGCCAGATCCAGGGACGGCAGAAACGACCACTAGTTCTGTGAGTGCGAGCAGTACGTCTTCAACGGCGTCGACAGCAAGCACGAGCAGTACATCTTCGACGGCATCGACGGCATCGACAGCGAGCAGCAGCAGTACATCTTCAACGGCATCGACAGCAAGCACGAGCAGTACGTCTTCGACAGACACTACAACAACCGATACCATTATCCCGACCCCAACTCCGTACTGTGAAACAGCCAAAGAACTGAGCTATTTTGAAGTTGTAGATATCGGCGGAGGCGGTATGGAACTTGAATGGACACACCCACCAGATTTAAAGATATACAAATACGAGATTTTCATGAGTGTGGACAGTCCGGCCGGCCCGTATGATCGCATTGGGGAAAAATTTGTTGGAATAAGCTCGTTTCCTAATACTGTTAAATTTACAGTTGACGGCTTAGCGTCTTATCGGACATATTATTTTAGAATTGAAGGCGCTTCCCAATATCACCCCTATCGCTACTTATTTACCTATAAGGGGCTTGCCTATCATGAAGGCGTCACCATTACGCCCTAAAGCAGTTGGACGCCAGCCAAAAACAATCTCAATCCTGTTGCACGGAAGAAAAGCCTGGAAGGAAATCATTCCGGGCTTTTCTTTTTGAACATCAAAAAAGACCGCGTTTGCAGCAGTCTTTTTTGATGTTCGTATTTTATTTTTTTTTGACTTGACTTACATCATGCCCATTCCGCCGCCGCCAGCTGGCATTGGAGGCTCTTGCTCCTTGATGTCCGTGACGACAGCTTCTGTGGTCAGCAGCGTAGAAGCCACGCTGGTGGCGTTCTGCAAGGCGCTGCGGGTTACTTTGGTCGGATCGATAATGCCCGCTTCCACCATATTCACATATTTTTCCGCGATAACGTCGAACCCAATGCCGTCTTCTTTCTCCAGAAGCTTATCGACCACAACGGAACCTTCCAGGCCCGCGTTTTCAACGATCCGGTGGACAGGCGCCTCAAGCGCTTTAAGAACAATGGCGGCGCCGGTTTTTTCGTCTCCGGTTAAGCTCTCCCATACTTTTTTCACAGCCTTGGAGGCATGAATGTACGCCGAGCCGCCGCCGCAGAGGATGCCTTCCTCGACAGCCGCGCGGGTTGCCGCCAAAGCGTCTTCCATACGAAGTTTCTTTTCTTTCAGTTCGGTCTCTGTCGGCGCCCCGACTTTAATGACCGCAACGCCGCCTGAAAGTTTGGCCAGCCGTTCCTGCAATTTTTCTCTGTCAAAATCGGATGTGGTTTCCTCAATCTGCGATTTGATTTGGCCGATGCGCGCGTTGATAGACTTTTTATCGCCAGCGCCGTCTATGATAATCGTGTTTTCTTTTTCTACTTTTACTGTTTTAGCGCGGCCCAGGGAATCAACGGTCGCATCTTTCAGATCCAGGCCGACTTCATCGGAGATCACTTGCCCGCCGGTCAGAATCGCGATGTCTTCTAGCATTGCTTTCCGTCTGTCGCCAAAGCCGGGCGCTTTGACCGCCACACATTGGAACGTGCCGCGCAGTTTGTTCAGCACCAGCGTGGTCAAAGCCTCGCCTTCCACGTCTTCCGCGATCATCAGCAGCTTCGCGCCGGTTTGCACGATTTGCTCCAGAATCGGCAGAATGTCCTGAATGTTTGAGATTTTCTTATCGGTGATAAGTATATAGGGATTGTCCAACTGGGCAACCATTTTTTCCATGTCGGTACACATGTACGCGGAAAGATAGCCGCGGTCAAATTGCATACCTTCCACAAGCTCCAATTCCGTGTTCATGGTTTTGGATTCTTCTACGGTGATAACGCCGTCGCTGGTCACTTTCTCCATGGCGTCCGCAATCATTGTGCCGATTTCTACATACCCTGCGGAGATGGCGGCGACTTTCGCGATGTGATTTTTGCCGTCCACTTTCTGGCTCATGCCTTTGATGGCTTCTACCGCCGCATTGGTCGCTTGCGCCATGCCGCCGCGGATGATAATCGGGTTGGCGCCCGCGGCGATATTTTTCAGCCCCTCATGAATCATGGCGTGCGCCAGCACAGTTGCGGTCGTGGTGCCGTCGCCCGCCACGTCGTTGGTCTTGGTGGCGACTTCTTTCACCAATTGCGCGCCCATATTTTCAAACGGATCTTCCAGTTCAATTTCTTTTGCGATCGTCACGCCGTCATTCGTGATCAGAGGCGTGCCATATTTTTTGTCTAATACAACATTGCGGCCTTTGGGGCCTAATGTCACGCTGATGGTTGACGCCAATTTATCTACACCCGCCAGAAGAGCAGCTCTCGCGTCTGTGCCGTATTTGATTTGTTTTGCCATAAAATTTTCCTCCAAAATAATTCGTTTTTATTCCACAATGGCCAGAATATCGCTTTGCTTCACAATAATGTACTCATCTTTGTCCAACTTGATCTCGGTGCCTGCGTATTTGGAATAAATAATTTTGTCGCCGGCTTTCACTTCCATTTTGATTTCTTTGCCGTCTACGACGCCGCCCGGCCCCACCGCGATAACTTCCGCCTGCTGCGGTTTTTCTTTGGCCTGGTTGGGCAGCACGATGCCGGACTTAGTCACTTCTTCCGCCTCTAACTGCTTGATAACCACTCTGTCGCCCAAAGGTTTGAGATTCATACGTTTACCTCCGATTTATTGAATTTCATTATTAGCACTCACTCTAATTGAGTGCTAACCACATGTAATATATTAGTATCCAGCTATTATGAATGCAAACGCATTGATCAGCCAGAATAAGGCAATAATAATTATTGACAGGCATTACGTCGTTTAATCACGCTAAATCTCCCAATTATAAATTTTTTCATAAAGTTGTGCTGCTGCGGTCATCCTGGCTGTCTTCGGAAAGGACGTCTGCGGGCGCGCTGTCAATTTCCAACACCATCGCGCGCATTTCTTCCGCCAAAAAGGCGCAAGCCCCCTCCTTCTCCGCATATACCTGAAGAATTTGATCGGACAGCGCCCGCACATAAAAGGCGAACAGCCCCACTCTTTCCCCGCTCAAATAACCGGCGGCATGGAAGGCTTTGCACAGGAGGAGAATCGCCTGGCAGGTTTCGTTGACATCGGGCATGTCACGGATCTCTTTGTGATAAGAATGTTTTTGGTTGTCGTGAATGAAAAAAAACCATTCCCCGCTGGCTGTCTCAATAATTTCGCGCTGATCGGTCTCCGGCAGATCCTTAAAATAAATAAAATCAAAAAAGGCGTCCAAATTCAATTCCAGCTCCGAGATCTTCCGCGTCAAGGCGTTCAGGGTCATGAGCTTCCAATGATCGCCGAAAAAGCCGCGCGAAAACGAGACGCTCCACTGTATCGGCCGGTAATAAATACTGTTTTTGATGTAGCGGGTGATCAGCCATTCCTCGTCGTGCCTTTTATCAATCAGCCCGGTATAACGCAGCAGGGCCAGATTTCTCCGGGCGATCATATTATCGGGATCGAGATCCAGCACTTCGTAAAAATATCCTGGGCTTTGCGTTTCGATGCCGCGGCGAAGCTTTGCCTCAATCGCAGCGGCCTGATCCGCCTCTTGATCCAGTTGATGAAACGCCTGAGCGGCCTTGAAAATGATGCGGACGCCGCAGTTTGGGCACGGAGCCGCTTCTTGCGCGTCGTCAAGCTCAATACCCGCGCCGCAGCTTGGGCATTTGACCGGCG
Organism: Clostridiales bacterium; assembly: GCA_031289625.1. Classification (GTDB taxonomy): domain Bacteria; phylum Bacillota; class Clostridia; order Lachnospirales; family WQUN01; genus JAITPB01. The sequence goes on from JAITPB010000137.1 coordinate 4,133, forward strand.
TTAGCGCCATATACGCCACCTTCTTTCTTTTTGCTTCATCCTATTTTCGGGGAGTGTTCTTGAGAACTTGTCTGCCGCCGCGCTTGCGCAAACAGATATTGCTGCGCGTAACCCGCCAAATCGCCGAATTGATTTTGAGCCAGCCGCTGAATGGCGTCCAGGGACGTCTTTTGATCGTGAAAATAGCGGCGCTCCATTGTCCGTTTGATCCAAACGTCCGTGGGAAAAACATCTGTCTTCTGATAGGCGAAGAGCAGCGCGCAGTCCGCAATTTTGGGGCCGACGCCCTGGATGGAGGTCAAAATTGTTCTGGCCTGGCTGGAAGGCGCGTCAGCCAAAGCAGACAAATCCACATCGCCAGAGGCAATTTTATGCGCCGCGTCCAGTATGTACTTGCCTCGAAAACCTGTCTTGCATTTTTGCAAGGCGTCCAGCGTCAGGCGTCCGATCTGATCCGGCGAAGGAAACGAGTGCCATCCATCGGAAAGAGGCTGACCAAAAGTTTGGGTGATGGTTTGCGCCATCTGTTTTACGCGCGCGATATTGTTATTTTGGGAAAGGATGAAAGAGAGCAGGCATTCCCAAGGATCCTGCTTGAGAATCCGGATGCCCGGAGAGCATTGGACAGCCGCGCACATGATAAGATCGTTTTCCGATAAGGTTTCTTTGATCGATTGATAATCGCGCCGCAAATCAAAAAAAGGAATCCACACGGTTTCAAACTCTTGGATATCCGTGGGGAAGAAAAACGCGGCGTTTTGATCCTGGCGCACACGCAGAACTTTAGAAAACGCCGTGAGGCTGTATTCCTTGGAAGTACCCGGCGATTCGGTTTCAATCCGGCGATATTGAAAAAATTGTCCGCATTCCAGCGTTTCATCTATGGCAAAGCTGCCGCAGTCCACGAGCAGGACGCCGGAGCCGTGGCTTTCATATCGCAGCGAATGCTGGTTCATGTCAAAAAAGCCTCCTTCCTGTTTTCAGAACCTGCGCATCGTGTTATACTGATGAAGAATCATAAAGAATCATTAAAGGAGATCAAAATCTGGCGTTTTGCGTCTTATTTTATTCCTATTGAAAGGCGGATGCAATAGGCATGTGGGATAACCCCCAAGAAAAATATCCGGAATTACAGCCCATTCTCCATCAACACAAAGACGAGCAAGGCAGTCTCATCACTATTTTGCAGAAAGCACAAGCGCTTTACGGTTATTTGCCGCTGAGTCTGCTGGAGCATATCGCGCGGGCAACGGGCGTCAAGCCCGCGAAGGTTTACGGCGTGGCCTCTTTTTATGCGCAGTTTCGGCTGACGCCCATCGGCAAATATTTAATCCTGTTGTGTGAGGGCACAGCTTGCCATGTCAACGGCGCCAAAGCGATTGAAGGCGCGCTGATGGAGGAATTGGGCGTTCCCGCGGGCGGCACGACAACAGACGGCCTGTTTACCTTAAACAGCGTCGCTTGCCTGGGCTGCTGCAGTCTCTCGCCCGTGATGATGATCAACGGCGAGACCTATGGCGGCCTGACGCCGGAAAAAGCTCGAAAGATTATCCGGGCACTGCGGGAGGCGGCGGCATGAAGATCAGCATCGGCAAAGGCAGCTGCGGGCTGGCGGCTGGCGCGGGTAAAATATCCGATTATTTTAGCAAACGCGCGCGTGCGGAAAACATGGATTTGGAAATAGGCGTCACGGGCTGCATCGGCATGTGTTATCTGGAACCGATTGTGACCCTGACGGACGATTGCCCGGGCAATCTCCTGGGCGATCGCCCAGACAATCGTCCGGATAAAATTTACGTGAAAGTGGATCAGGCGGCGGCGGATGAAATTCTCCTGCTGTGCCAGGGGCGCGAGAACAACGCGGGCCAATATGAATTGCAGGAAGAAGACCGGGCGGTCTTAAACCGTCAGACGCGCGTCGCGCTGCGCAACTGCGGCCTTGTGGATCCGGAGAACATAGAGGATTATATCACGCGCGGCGGATATGAGGCGCTGCGAAAATGTCTGCGGGAAATGACGTCCGCTCAAATCATTGAGGAGATCAAAGTTTCGGGCTTGGCGGGACGCGGCGGCGCGGGTTTTCCGACGTGGTTTAAATGGCGCGCTCTGCGGGACGCCAAAGGCGAAACGAAATATATGATCTGCAATGCGGACGAAGGCGATCCAGGCGCTTTTATGGACCGGTCGGTTATCGAAAGCGATCCGCATACCGTGATCGAAGGTATGTTAATCGGCGCGCGCGCGACAGGGGCTTCTCAAGGCATTGTCTATGTCCGCGCCGAATACCCGCTGGCCATAAAGCGTCTGGAAAACGCCATCCAACAAGCGCGGGACAGAGGTTTTTTGCAAGAGCGCGTTCTGGATACCGATTTTAGTTTTGACATTCGCGTGAAAGTGGGCGCGGGCGCGTTTGTCTGCGGGGAAGAGACGGCGCTCATCGCCTCCCTGGAAGGAGAACGCGGTATGCCGCGCCTGAAACCGCCGTTCCCCGCGCAAAAAGGCTTCTTTCAGCGGCCAAGCAACATCAACAATGTGGAAACGTACGCCAATGTGCCCTGGATTTTATCGCGCGGCGGGCAGGCCTTCGCGGCCATGGGCACGGAACACAGCAAAGGAACGAAAGTTTTCGCGCTGACCGGCAAAATTCAAAAAGGCGGCTTAGTGGAAATCCCCATGGGTTCCAGCATCCGAGATGTGATCGAAGGCGTGGGCGGCGGCGTAAAAGAAGGACGCGCCTTAAAGGCCGTGCAATTGGGCGGCCCTTCGGGCGGCTGTCTCCCCGCCGAACTTCTTGAAACCATCATTGATTATCAGACGCTGGCGGCAACAGGGGCGATCATGGGTTCCGGCGGTATGGTGGTCATGGACAGCGCCACCTGTATGGTGGACATGGCGCGGTTTTTTTTGGACTTTACCTGCAAAGAATCCTGCGGCAAATGTGTCCAGTGCCGCGTGGGCACAAAACGGATGCTGGAAATTCTAGAGCGGATTACAAAGGGCGAGGGGCGTCCGGGAGATATCGAGCGCCTGGAAGTCTTAGGCCAGCACATCAAAGAAGGGTCGCTCTGCGGCCTGGGCCAAACCGCGCCGAACCCTGTACTGACGACGATCCGTTACTTCCGTCATGAATACGAAGAACATATTGAGCGGAAAAAATGCGCCGCAAAGCGGTGCAAGGCGCTGTTAAGCTATCGGATTGACGGGGAAAAATGTACCGGGTGTACGCTGTGCTCGAAACGCTGCCCGGCCAAAGCCATTTCCGGCGAAGCGAAAAAGCCGCATCGCGTTGACGGGACGCTCTGTGTCAAGTGCGGCAAATGTGCGGAATCCTGCCGGTTCAGCGCGGTGGTGGTGGAATAAATTTTTTTGCGTTAAAATCCGCAAGAGGAGATGGACATGGTACATCTAAACATAGACGGCCGGGAAATTACCGCCTGGGAAGGGCAAACCATTTTGACGGCGGCGCGGGAAAACGGCATTGACATTCCAACGCTTTGCCATGACGATCGTGTGAAAACGTATGGCGCGTGCGGACTTTGCCTGGCCGAGACCGATGGCGCCAAACTTTTGCGGACCTGTTCGACGGCTGCCGCGGAAGGCATGATCATACGGACCAATACCCTCCGCATTCGGGAATCCCGCAGAAACACGTTGGAATTGCTGCTCTCGGATCACGCGGGAGACTGCCGCGCCCCCTGTATGCTGGCTTGCCCCGCGCAGACAGATTGCCAGGGCTATGCCGGCCTGATCGCGAACGGTCAATTTCGCGAGGCTCTCGCGCTCATCAAAGATAAAATTCCTCTGCCCGCGTCCATCGGGCGGGTATGTCCGCATCCCTGTGAGACGGCTTGCAGACGCCGCCTGGTGGAGGAGCCGGTCAGCATTCTGCAATTGAAGCGTTTCGCGGCGGACGCTGATTTGGCTTCCGGCGATCCCTACCGTCCGCCCATCCAGCCCGGCGTAAACCGGCGCGTTGCGGTGATCGGCGGCGGGCCGGGCGGTCTATCCGCGGCGTATTTTCTCCGGCAGGCGGGGCACGCTGTCACCGTATATGACGCCATGCCAAAAATGGGCGGTATGCTGCGTTACGGCATTCCGGAATACCGTCTGCCCAAACGCGTCCTGGACGAAGAGATTCAGCTTTTGAAAGACATGGGCATTGCCATGATACCGGACGTACGCATTGGCCGCGGCGTCACATTGGAAGCTGTCCGGAACAAATATGACGCGGTGATAATCGCGATCGGCGCGTGGCGTTCCACGAAGCTGGGCTGTCCTGGAGAGGATTTGAACGGCGTGATCGGCGGCATTGATTTTTTGCGGGAACCGCCGCGCTGTGAAGGCAAAAAAATAGCGGTCGCCGGGGGCGGCAACACCGCCATGGACGCTTGCCGGACAGCCATTCGCCTGGGCGCGGAAAAAGTAACGATCGTTTACCGGCGAAGCCGGGAGGAGATGCCCGCGGACAAATCGGAGATAGAGGAGGCCGGAGAAGAAGGCGTTCTGTTCGAATATTTAGTCAGCCCGGCGGAGATCTTAGGCGAGAACGAAAAAGTCACGGGAATACGCCTGCAAAAAATGCGCCTGGGCGATCCGGATGCGAGTGGCCGCCGATCGCCGGTTCCGATAGAAGGCGCGGAAGAGATGCTGGAAGCGGACCTGGTCATCGCGGCGATCGGACAGGGCGTAAACGCGGAAGGCTTTGAGGCGCTGACGCTCACGCGGCGCAAAACCATTCTGGCGGACGAGAATACCTTTGAAACCAATCTGCCCGGCGTTTTTGCGATCGGCGACGCAACGAACAAGGGGGCGGGCATCGCCATTGAAGCCATCGGCGAAGCCAAACACGCCACCGCCGTAATCGACGGCTGGCTGCGGGATCGCTTTGTCCTCCAAAATGGGATCAAAAAACCTCTGCCATACGAACGCCCATTTGTCCTCCAAGAGGAAAAGACGGCGGCGGATTTTGTCTCACGTCCTAAAGCGGCACGGGAAAAAAATATTCTTCTGCCAGCCGGGCAAAGGCGGGAAACATTGAGCGAAATCCACATGGGATACGACGCCCGCCAGGCCGTCCGGGAAGCGGGCCGCTGTCTGGAATGCGGCTGCGCCGATTACTTTGAATGCAAGCTGGCGGCATACGCCGAAGAATACCATGCGGATGCCGGACAATTCGCCGGTGAAAAGCACAGCGGTGAAATCGACGCCAGCAATCCGTTTTTTGTACGCGACCCAGGCAAATGCATCCTGTGCGGGCTTTGCGTGCGGGTTTGTGATGAGGTCATGGGCAGAACGGCGCTGGGGCTGGTGGGGCGCGGCTTCGACGCTATGGCGCTTCCGGCTTTGGGAAGGCCCGTCACGCAAAGTGATTGTATTTCCTGCGGACAGTGCGTGGCGCTCTGTCCTACGGGCGCGCTATGCGAGATCCCGGCGCTGCGCAAGCCTGTACCGGTCAAAGAAAAGGCGACGCGCACGGTCTGTTCATTTTGCGGCGTGGGGTGCCAAGTCAAACTGATGTCTAAAGGCGACGCGCTCACACGCGCTCTGCCGGGCGGCGCTGACCCCAAAATTTTGTGCGTGAAAGGCCGGTTTGGATTCGGCTGGCCGCATTTCCCGGACAGGATCAAAAGGCTGACGCGCCCTTGGATTCGGATAAACGGCCAACTGCGTGAAGCCTCTTTTGAGGACGCTTATCAGGTTTTTTATCAAAAGTGGCGTGAGACGGCGGCGCGATGGGGCCTTGACGCAATCGGCGCGGCGATCTCGGATCAATATACCAATGAGGACATCTTTGCCATGCGGGAATTTGCGCGGAATGTCTTAAAGACGCCGTATGTTTTTCATTTGGGCGGCGTCGAAAGCGGCTTGGCGGAAGTTTTGGGGCGGGACGGTTCCACAACCGATTTTGACAATATGGAACGGGCCGATGTGATCGTGGCGGTCTGCAAGGACATTGTCAATACGCACGGCGTCGCCGCGATACGCCTGAAACGCGCGGCGGAAAACGGCGCGCGCTTGATTCTGATCAGCCCGCTGGTCACGCAGGCGGACGAATGGGCTTCGATCAAATTGCAGACGAATGGGCGCCTGGGCGTTTTAAAGCGCCTGACAAAAACGGTTCTGGAAATGACCGCGCTGAATCGTCCGGACAATCGTCCGGACGGCTGGGAAGCATTGCGCGGCTGTCTGTCCGGCGAAGACGCGGACGACGATATTCGCGAGGCGGCTTCGCTGTATACCCGCGCCCAGCACGCCGTCGTTTTATTCAATCAGCCGGAACTGACAGTGGACGCGGCCCGCTTGCTGGCGGACATGGCCGTTTTAAGCGGACATACCGGCCCGGCGCGCTCTGGCGTGATTCAGTTAAAAGAGAATTGCAACAGCCAGGGCCTCGCGGACTTGGGCGTTTCCCCGGACGGCGAAACCTGCGAACGTAAAATCATGGAACGGAGCATCCGCGGCTTAGTTGTTTTTGGGGAAGAGATCCCGCACATTGACACAAGCGGGCTGGCGTTCCTGGCTGTGATGGACGGAGTTAAAACGGAAACCGCCGAAAAAGCGGATGTGATTCTGCCCGCGGCCTTGCTGGCGGAAAGCGAGGGAACCTGCACAAATACTGTGGGGCAGGTGCAGACAGTTCGTCCGGCCCTGCCTCCGATCGCGCGGAAATCCAATCGTCAGATCCTGACAGAGCTGGCCGGGTTCTGGCCGGAACCATTTGATGGCTTCATGTTTGTCCCGCCCCGGCCGGAAGCGCACACAGCGCCCCATCTGGCGCTTCCGGAAGCGGACGGCATGTATGCCCGGCAGGAAAACACGCACGCGGCGCACAGCGGCTTTTCGCGCTTTTTGGAACGGAAAAATTTATTGCGATAATCCGCAGAGCTTACCAAAGGAGAAAAATTTGATGGGCACATTTTTAAACAATTTTTTTCACATCCATGAAAGAAACTCCAGCATCAAAACAGAGATCATCGCTGGCGTCACCACCTTCGCGACAATGGCCTATATTCTCGCCGTCAACGGGCAAATTCTCAGCGACGCCGGCCTGGATCAAGGCGCGGTTATCGTGGCGACAGCGCTGGGTTCCGTCGTCGGAACAATCGCGATGGGCTTGCTGGCGAACATGCCTTTCGCGCTGGCGCCCGGTATGGGGCTGAACGCTTTTTTTGCCTATACCGTTGTACTGCAAATGGGCTATTCGCCCTCGTTCGCGCTGGCGGCTGTACTGCTGGAAGGTCTCCTTTTTATTATCCTGAGCGCTACGAAAATACGCACCAAAATTTTTAACGCCATCCCGCTCACATTGAAATACGCTGTGGGCGGCGGCGTGGGCCTCTTCATTATCTTTATTGGAATGCAAAACAGCGGCATCGTCCAGGCCGACAGCGCCACTTTGGTGAAGTTCGGAAGCCTCTCCAACCCCGGCGTGGCTATCGCGCTCATCGGGCTGGCCATTACCATCGTTCTCTTGTGTAAAAACGTCAAAGGCGCGCTGCTGCTGGGCATATGCGCCGCCTGGCTGATCGGCGTGCTGGCGCAAATCACCGGCCTGTATCAAGTCGATATTGACGCGGGGCGCTTCTCGCTGATTCCCAGCGCCGTGGTCAGCGCGCCGCCCAGTTTAAGCCCTACACTCGGTCTGTGTTTTAAAGGACTGGGCGACGCTTTTTCCAGCGCGCAAAATTTAATGAATTTTTTGGTGGTCATGCTCTCTTTTCTGTTCGTGGATATTTTTGACACCATCGGCTGCCTAGGCGGCGTAGCCATCAAAGCGAACATGCTGGACGATAAAGGCGAGCTGCCCAATTCCGAAAAGGCCCTGCTGGCCGATGCCATCGGCACGACAGCCGGGGCCATACTGGGAACCTCGACAGTCACTACATACCTGGAAAGCGCGGCGGGTGTGGGCGAAGGCGGCCGGACAGGGATGACGTCCATCGTCGTGTCCATTTTCTTTTTGCTGAGTCTCTTCTTCTCGCCTTTGTTCCTAAGCATTCCTTCTTTCGCCACGGCGACCGCGTTAATGGCGGTGGGCATTTTCATGCTGGAGCCGATCAAGCATGTGGATCTGACCCAGTTGGACGAATTGATCCCCACGAGCATCACGCTGATCACGATGCCTTTGTTTTACAGCATCAGCTATGGCCTGATCTTCGGAACGCTCGCCTATATCATCACGAAATGCGCGGCTGGCAAGCGCGAATGCATCAGCCCTCTGATCTGGGTGCTGGGCGTCGTCTTTGTCCTAAAATTGATTTTCCTCGGATAACTTTGAATACGCCCAATCAAAATAGTTTACAAAGGAATGATGAAAAATGGGACGCGTCTCCATGGCCAAAATTCAAGACCCCAACTGGGGCGCTTGTGTGAAAATGACAAACGGCGTCATTGAACTGCTTGTGACTGTGGACTTCGGCCCGCGCGTGATCCACTTGGCCCGCGTGGGTATGGAAAATATGATGTATCAGGATTTCACGCGATCGCCGCTGGGTCAAAAATTCGGCGTGTACGAGGATCAACTGCGGCTTTACGGCGGCCACCGGTTTTGGATCGCGCCGGAAATCATGCCGCGCTGCTATTACCCGGACAATGCGCCGGTAGCCTGGGAGGCCCGCGAGGACAGCGTCCTCTTTACCGCGCCGGCGGAAAAAATCAACAACATTCAGAAAAGTATTCAAATTATTTTGCCGGAAGACGATCCTGTGGTGCAGTTAGAACACACAGTCAAAAATATCGGCGCGTGGGAGATTGAGTTCGCGCCTTGGTGCCTGACCATGCTGGATCAAGGCGGCAGACTGATCATCCCCATGCCCAGCCGTCCGTCGGGCTTCCTGCCCAACCGGAATATTTCGCTCTGGGAATGCAGTGAAATGAACGACGAGAGGGTTTACTGGGGCAAAAATTATATTACCCTGACGCAGAACCCGCAAAAGAAAAACCCGTTTAAGCTGGGCTTGAACAATGAAGACGGCTGGGCCGCTTACTTTAATAAAGGGCAGGTCTTGATAAAATTTTTCGATCCCATCCTGGACGGGTATTATCCGGATAACGGCTGCTGCTTTGAAAGCTACACCAACAGCGTCATGCTGGAATGCGAAACATTAGGTGAATTGACTTGCCTGGAACCTGGCGGGGAATGCGGTTACGCGGAAGAATGGGAACTGTATGAGCAGACGCGCGCGCCTTCCAATGACGAAGTGGAAATTGCGGAAATCATGCGAAACTATATTCAGGAGTGAACCGTCTGCCGGGGGCGGGGAATATGAGACAAATTTACGCGGATCTGGGGCGCAACCTGGCGCTTCTGCGGGATGAAAAGGGCTATACCCAGTCGCAATTGGCGAGAGCTTTGCGCATCCCGCAGTCCACTTACGCGGGCTATGAAATATGTTTGCGTAAGATGCCTGTAGACGTGCTGAAACAAATCGCGGATTTTTTTCATGTGTCCGTCGATTATTTGCTGCGGGAAGAGGCGGAGGGGGAGTGAGTGACTGCGCTATAACCGCAATGGTACGATATTATAGCTTTGAAGCCGTAACCCTTTATCCTTTCAAATGATTGTAAGCCCTGCGGCATAGGGGAGATGAAGCGCGGACGGCAGCGGTTGTTGATATGCTTCGATGCAAATTTCAGAGGCGAGACGCTTTTAACAGCGCCTCGCCTGATGCGCAGGTTTTAGCGCCGCCGCAAAACCGCGCCGCATTTTACCGGGCAAACCGGCTGTACAGATAATTAAATTGAATGGCCATATTTTGTTCGTCCGTGATGATCTCAAACAAGATGTCTCTGATCTCCGCGCTGGCAAAGCCAAAATAGATTTTGCGGCAGTATTCCGCGGACTCTAGTTTGGAGAGTATGGTTTTGGCGTATTCTTCCGACAAATCCTCGCTGACCTTTCGCGTCAAAAAAGCGGTCGAATCTGGAATCACGGCTTCTTCGCCGGTCAATTGCTGATGGATGCTTTGAAACAGCCGGATGTGTTTAAGGCCAGTCATCCGGATTTGGCGCAGAATTTCCTTCTCGGCGGGATCGTCCGCCCTTTCGTGCAAATGCAGCAAATAAGCCGAGGACATGGTCGCGTCTTTGAGGGCTTCCAAAAGGATGTCCAGAATTTTTTGATCGGGCGGTATGGGCTTCTCCATCTTTTTCCTCCTTACTCTTTGCTTTCATGTATATGCGCTGTTTTCTCAAATTATTTGCGTCTCGGGGCGCACAAAAAAAGCTGCCGCTTGTATTTAGCGCGCAGCTTTTTGGCTGTATACATGTTAAAATTTTGCGTCTACATTCACGTCGCCAATAATGGCTTCCAACACGATAGGATTGGCGCGTCTGTAAATATAAATTTTGACTGTCTCGCCCACCGTGCCTTTGGAAATGGCGGCGGAAAGCTCGTCAAGAGATGAGATTTTGATGTCGTTGAAGCCGACGATAATGTCATTTTGCTGCATACCGGCGACTTCCGCGCCGCTGCCCGCGGCGACTTCTGCGACGTAAACGCCCATGGAGGGCAGGTTATACATATCCTTCATTTGACTCGTGATGGTCATGCCCACAATGCCCAGATACGGTTTCCGCACGGAGCCGTTGGCCATGAGATCCTCGATGATTTTTTTGGCTTCGTTGGACGGAATGCTGTAGCCCATGCCTTCCACGCCGGACGCGCCCAATTTTGCCGTGTTGATGCCAATGATCTGGCCGTTGGCGTTCGCCAGCGCGCCTCCGCTGTTGCCAGGGTTGATGGCGGCGTCGGTCTGGATCACGGCCAGCGTCTTTCCATCAATGGTGATTTGCTTATTGATGGCGCTGATGATGCCGGATGTGGCGGTCTTGCCTTCGCCCATGGCGTTGCCGATGGCGACGACTTCATCGCCGACCTGCAGTTGGCCTGAGTCGCCGAAGTCCGCAATTTTATAAGAGATTCCGGCTTCCGTCATATCCGCTTTGGAAACGGATATGACCGCCAGATCCGACTGTGAATCGCTGCCTACGAATTTGGCGGAGATATGATTCTGGTCGTCTACGGAAATGGTGACTTTGTTCGCACTTTCAATCACGTGATTGTTGGTGGCGATGTAAACCTTGTCGCCGTCCTCACTGAAGATGATGCCGGATCCGGAACCCTGCTGTTCCATCTGGTGAAAAAAACTTTGTTCTTGCGTGGTGGAAATGCTGATGCTGACCACTGCGTCTGAGACTTTTTTGACAATGCCGGAAACACTGCTCGGAGCGATAGAAACTTCTGTTATCTCACGAGTCGCGTTCGGTGAGAAAGAAAAGACTTCCTGTGTCTGATCGGTTGGATCTTCTTTCGACGCCGTGAAGAAATGGCTGGCCAGCGCGCCGCCGACCCCTAAGCCGATTCCCAGTGTGCCGCATCCCAGCGCCGCAATCAGGCACGCGGCGGCGGTTTTTTTGGCGAAGCTGGAATGGCTTTTTTTGGAAGGGCGGGACGCGCCCGCGTTGTTTTGCGCCGGCGCGTCCGATACGACAGCCGACGTGGCCGGCGCGGCCGGTGCGACAGCCGGTACGCCTGGCACGCCGATCGGCGGCGTATCCTGCATCATAAATCCGCCTGTTTCCAGAATGGGTGCCTCGCGGGACATTTCAAAACCATCCGTGCTCAAATCCAGTTCTGATTTTTGGGGTGGTATTTCCGTGCCGCCGAGATTAAAAATCGAGTCAAAACGTACGCGGCTTTCTGGCATTTTCATTTCATCCATTTTTATTTCTGGCACTTTCATTTCTTCCATTTTCATTTCTTCCACTTTCATTTCCATCCCCCATTCATCCTTTTTACTTTCGTTTTCATAAACGCCGTTTCCACTTTCGTTTCCATTTCCATATAAGCCGTTGTTTTCATAATCCATAAAATTAACCCCCTATTTTTGATTTGGCCTGATCGACTGCGTGTATCGATTGATTACAGTATAAGGCCAGATTTTGAATAAAATATGTATAATGTGTAAACATTTCGCGGATAGATGAATTGGATAGAAAAAAAACAAAAAAACCGGATGGAGAAAAGAATCCATCCGGCGCTGCCGTCACACTCCGCCCGCCAGCCAATTCTGCAAAAAGATCAGCATATGGGCAATATCCGGACTTTTGCCATGACGCACGTAATAACCCGATGTCGAGACGCCGAGCAGAAGGCTGTTCATTGGGCTGAAACCAAGCGCCTGCGCCAGGCAAAACCCCGCGTTAAAATTGTCGCCCGCGCCTGTGGTCAGAACAGGGCGGGCACAGTACGGGCCGTCCGCCTGAAAATATTGCCCGCGCAAACAGCAAACTGCTTCTTTGACCGGGTGAACCGCCAGGCAGTAAATTCCCAGCTTGTCATAAACCGCCTGCGCGGCGCTCCGCAAATCGCTGGATTCAATATCCAGAACCGCCGCGATCTCGTAAAGTTCTTTTTCATTGAGGCCCAAAATGGCCTCAAATTTTTTTTGAAAGAGACCGATGAGTTGCAGCGCTTCGAGTATATCTTCCTTCGTGCGTTTCTCCGGATCCGCCAGGTCAAAAAAGGCCAAAGGCTTTGCCTCCGCGTCCGGCATAAAAGGAAACACTTCTTCAATAAAGCCGCGCCAGATTTCGCTCATGTGCGGAATCATCGTCCAGTTTTCCATCCCCATCAGGCGGCAATCCCCTAAGAGGCTTGCCATTTTGGGAGGCGCTCCCAGGACTTCTTTGAAGCGCCTCCAGGTAATGGCATTTAGCCTGGTGATTTTGCCCAGCATGAGCTTTCCGTCGTTAAATTCCAGCGCATCGGTATGTCCGGGTTCGCAGAGGGGATATACCATCGCGGCTTTTTCCGCCATAGGCTGGAAGACGGGATGAACGCCGGCCTGGCCGATTGCGCCGATGTACGTCAGGCGAACGCCGTATTCGATCAGCGCGTTGGAAAAAATTGGCCCATTCCCCCCCAGTTTCGTTTGCTGAACCACCAATTCAAAGTTGGCGCTTAACCCTGACGCTTTGATAATCCGCCCGCCCAGATCTTCAATCTGGGAGACGCGGGTAAAATGATCAAAATCTTGACGCTGATCCACCACGTGGATGATTTCATCGATAAAGCCGTCCACGCCGACGATCATGCTGAGATGGAAATTTTTGTGTCTTTCGAGCGCGGCATGCAGCGCGCGTATAGAGGAAGATTGCGTGTCAGTCATGAAAAGAAGTCCCCTTTGGAGATATAAGTTGGCCATGCCATTTTAACACACGCAATCGGCGCGAGACAAGGCTGTGATCAGGCTGCGGCTCTTCTCCGGAAAGGCTTATTTGTCGAGAATAAATCAGCGCTTTTTATTGATTTTTTGAAAATAATCACTTATAATGGGGCAGTAAATATTTGGATAATTATCCGGCCCAGCGCCGGTAGGGGGAGTGACACCGGTGGATATCACTGACGTGCGAGTCAGAAAAGTCAACAGGGAAAGCAAGATGAAAGCGATTGTTTCCGTTACGTTTAACAATGAGTTTGTTATACATGACATAAAAGTCATTGATGGAGACAAGGGACTCTTTATCGCTATGCCCAGCAGGAAAACCATCGACGGGGAGTTTCGGGATATAGCACATCCCATCAATTCCACGACACGCGACAAGCTTCAACAAGCTGTGCTGGAAAAGTATGAGCTGGCTCTGATGTCTGAAGACGCGGCTGAAGAAGCGGCGTCCGCTTTAGCGGAAGATTAAATTTTTCGCGATTATGGGCCGCCGGTTTGTTGAGCGGCCCGTTTTTGCGTGTGAGCGGCGCAAAGCCGCGTAAATAGGGGAGCGAAAAAATATGAGCGGGACTTTAACCATCTGCGGCACGCCGCTGGGCAACCTGGAAGATGTCAGTCTGCGCGTTCTGCGCGTCCTGCGGGAAGTGGACTGTATCGCCGCGGAAGATACCAGACGGACGTTAAAACTGCTCAACCATTACGAGATTCAAACGCCTTTGATTAGTTTTCATGAGCACAACCAAAAAGGCAAAGCGCCGGATATCCTGCGGCAATTGTCGCAAGGACGGAATTTTGCCCTTGTCTCGGACGCGGGGATGCCTTGCGTCTCCGATCCAGGGCAGGAACTCGTCCGCCTCTGTCATGACAATCACATTGCCGTCACAGCCGCGCCCGGCCCCACGGCGGTCACGACGGCTCTCGCCCTGTCGGGCTTCCCCGCGGGGCGTTTTGTATTTGAAGGCTTTCCGCCCCGGGAACATAAGCGGCGGAAGGCTGTGCTGGAGGGCATCCGTCACGAGAGCCGCGCGGTGATCCTATATGAAGCGCCGCATCATCTTGTAGAACTGCTGCGGGATCTGCTGGACGGCGGCGGCAACAGACGCGCCGCCGTGATCCGTGAAATGACAAAAAAACATGAGGAAATCCTGCACGGCGATTTGGAAAGTCTTCTGCGGCATTTTGAGGCCGAGCCGCCTCTCGGAGAATTTGTGATTGTGCTGGAGGCGCTGTCTGCCGCCAAAACCTCGCCGCAAGAGACGCCGCCGGTTCCCGAGCGGGTTTCCGCTCGGGTTTCCGCTCAGGAGCGCGTCGCATATTACAGCCGTCAGGGCTGGGATCGCAAAGAATCTATGAAACAGGCCGCGCGGGATCTGGGCGTGGGCAAACGGGAAATTTATCGCGCGCTTTTACGCGAGGAAGACGAATAAGCATCCATTTTTTCCAAAACATAGGCCGCGAATTCTTCCGATGTGGCGCCGTCTTCCCGGCCTGTGACAGCGATTTTTTTCTCCCGGGCGCAAGCGTCCATCGCCTTCGTGAGCTTATCGCCTTCTTCAGCGTATCCGATGTGATTCAACAGCATGGCGACTGCCCGCATCATGCTGGACGGATCGGCGTAATGGGTCCTGCCTTCCTTTACCATGCGCGGCCCGGAACCATGAATGGCTTCAAACATCGCATAGCGCGCGCCGATATTGGCGCTGCCCGCCGTGCCGACGCCGCCTTGAAATTCGGCGGCTTCATCCGTCAGAATGTCTCCATACAAATTCGGCAGCACAAAAACCTGAAATTGTTTGCGGCGTTTCTCATCCACCAATTTTGCGGTCATGATATCGATGTACCATTCATCAAAGGTGATGCCCGGATATTCTTCGGCTATTTTTCGGCAGATCCGTAAAAATTTACCATCCGTGGTTTTGATGACGTTGGCTTTGGTGACAGCGGTGACGCGCGTCTTGCCGTTGGCCTTCGCGTGTTCAAAAGCGGCACGGGCAATGCGTTCCGTGCCCCGCGTCGTGGTCACGGTAAAATCTATCGCCAGATCTTCATCCACTTCAAAGCCCGCGTTTCCCACCGCGTAAGCGCCTTCTGTATTTTCCCGGAAAAAAATCCAATCAATTCCTTGTTCCGGCACGCGAACCGGACGCACGTTGGCAAACAGATCCAATTCCTTACGCATCGCCACATTCGCGCTCTCCACATTCGGCCAGGGCGATCCGGCTTCCGGCGTCGTGGTCGGGCCTTTTAAAATCACATGACAGGCTTTCAGCTCTGTCAAAACATCATCCGGAATGGCTTTGCCAAGGGCCGCCCGTTTCTCAATGGTCAGCCCCTCAATGTCGCGCAGGATCACACGGCCCGATTCGATGACGCCACGCAGCAGAACCGCCAGAACCCGCCGCGCCTGCGCCGTAATGGCCGGCCCTATGCCGTCTCCGCCCACAACCCCAATGATGATTTTTTCCAGGCTTGGATAGTCTGTCACGCCCGTCTCCGCTTTCAGCCGCTCCACTCTTTGCAGCTGCGCCTGCAGAAGCGCTTCAAACTTTTCTTTGGCCGCCGTTATTTTATCCAAGTTCTTTTTCCTCCTCTGCCAATTTTTTCGCCACCGTGGCCAGTTCTTCATCGCTGATTGACGTCGCCCGTCCCTGTGCATACTGCGCGTCCACCCAATCTTTGATCTTCTGAATCAGCGGATGCTTTTTGTCAAAAGCGTCCGCGCCGGACAGACAGTAATAGGCGTTCACCCAGAGGGCGATCCCCGCCAGGCCGGATGTGCTGGACACCGCGACATTGCTGGGCCGGTTCAAAAATTTTTCCGTATTAAAAATATTATAAATCTCCTCGTTTTTCATCATGCCGTCCGCGTGAATCCCCGCGCGGGTCACGTTAAAGCTGCTTCCCACAAAAGGCGTCATGGGCGGGATGGTATAACCCGCTTCCCTTTCAAAATACCGGGCCAGTTCCGTGATGACCGTGGTGTCCATGCCGTTCAGCGTACCCCGAAGCTGGGCATATTCCATGATCATGGCTTCCAGAGGCGTATTGCCGGTTCGCTCGCCAATGCCGAACAAAGAGGAGTTTATGGCGCTTGCGCCATACAGCCAGGCGTAAGACGCGTTGGTGACGGCGCGGTAAAAATCATTGTGCCCATGCCACTCGAGCAATTCATGCGGAACGCCGCCATGATGGTGCAGGCCGTAGATGATCCCCTGGACGCTGCGCGGCATGACCGCGCCGGGAAACGTCACGCCATAGCCCATGGTGTCGCAGGCGCGGATTTTAATGGGCACGCCGGTTTCCTCCATGAGCGCCATCAATTCCGACACGAACGGGACGACAAAGCCGTAAAAATCTGCGCGGGTGATGTCCTCAAAATGACAGCGCGGCCGTATCCCGCAAGCGATGCATTCCCGCACGACGGAGAGATAATGGTCAATGGCCTGACGCCTGTTCATTTTCATCTTCAAAAAAATATGGTAATCTGAGCAGCTTACTAAGATGCCCGTTTCTTGAAGGCCCATGGTTTTAACCAATTCAAAATCCTTGCGCGAGGCCCGGATCCAGCTGGTGATTTGCGGATACTCATAGCCCAGCTCAAGGCATTTGGCCACGGCCTCCTGATCTTTTTTGGCGTAGAGAAAAAATTCACATTGGCGGATCATGCCCTTAGGCCCGCCCAAACGGCGCAGGGCTTTATAAATATGTACAATCTGCTCGGTGGTAAACGGTTCGCGGGACTGCTGGCCATCCCGGAAAGTGGTGTCCGTGATCCATATTTCATCCGGCATGTCGATGGGCACGATGCGGTGATTGAAAGCCACTTTGGGGATTTCGTCATAGGTAAACAAATTGCGGTAAAGATTGGGTTCTTTTACATCCTGCAGTTCATATTTTGTTTCTCTTCCTTCCAGCAGGTTTGTTTTGGGATTGAACATAAACATCGCGCCGAGCCTCCTTTTCCACATTATACTTGTAATTGTATCGAAAACCGCCTCCGCTGTCAATTCAGAGATCATGCATCAATCCAGGCAGAGCAAGCCAGCGTAAATTGTCGAAACAGAATTATATTTTGCTATTGACAAAAACATCTTGCATGATTTATCTTTAAAGCCGAGTTTATTATTTAGTTCTTTTTATTTTTTTTATTTCTTTGCATTATACATAAAAGGAGAAGTGCATAACATGACACGTTTTACACGCTTATTGAGGACTATCTCGCTTGCTTTGATCTTTTTGATGACCACTCTGCTATTCCCAGGCCGGCGTATCTGTGCGAACGCAATTGTAACAGAGGAAGAGCCGACGCAAGCCGCAGCGGAAATAACAGAGGAAGAACCGACGCAAGCCACGGAAAAAATAACAGAGGAAGAACCGACGCAAGCCACGGAAGAAATAACAGAACAACCGGCGGAAGCCGCAGAAGAAGAACCGACGGAACCTTCGGAAGAAATACCAGACGAAGAACCGACGGAACCTTCAGAAGAAACCGCGGGGAAAGAGGAGACGGGGGAAGAACCGCCGGAGACGCCGGTACTGTACATAACGTGGCCTTTTTTAAGTTACGCGGAGCCAGCCTTTACATCTGCGATCAAAGACGATTACGAACCGCAGACAGTCGCTGTCCTGACGGACAACCAAGATGGATGGGTTTTGATTGACACATACAAGGGTTCGGAATGGATATACGTTTATGAAAACTTGTTCTACATAGATAAAAGCCTTGATTTATACGATCAAAAAAATGGGGCGAAGTCAGTCGGCGCGATCAGCCCGCAAATCGTTCAGGTAACCGAAAGAGACGGGGACTGGATGCTGATGCAGACTTGGCAGGGGCCGAAATGGGTAAACCTGACGGGGAAAAAGCCGGTCAGCGCAAACACGGAAGAAGATAAAGTTTTATTGAACGTGCCCAGCTACAGTCAAAGGGGGCTGGGCTATAACTCCGGCTGTGAAATCGTCTCCACAGCCATGATGATCAACTACGTTCAGACAGTCAGCGTACATACGCTTGTTTCCAAAATGCCGCGAAGCAGCGACCCCAATAAAGGATACAGAGGCGACGTCCGGGTGTTGAGTTCCGGTTTCACTATATTCCCTTCCGCACTGCTCAGCTTGACCCGATCCTATCTGGGAAGCGCGGTTGACATGACCGGCTGTTCGATGGATGATCTGAAAAACAAACTGAACCGGGGCGCGCCTGTCACCGTATGGGTCAATGGTTTAGGTTTCAACGTACACGCGGTTTGTTTGACGGGATACGATAAAACGGGTTTTTATTACAACGATCCCTGGACAGCGAAAAAAAACGCCCATATCGGGTACACTTCTTTTTATGGAATTTGGAACAAAGCCATCTATGACAAGCAGCTGGGCCGATCGTATTCCACGCGGAAAGCGTTAAGCTACAATCCCTAAGCGAATGGCCGCCAGCCCAGCCGCGTTTTCGCCTGTAAAATACGCCGGACGGAGGCGTTCAGCCGCTCTTCTGAAATACGATTGTCCCGACACGCGGCGAGTATGGCCTGGTACGCCTGTTCTGGATCGGAAGGCAGCAGCAAAATATCCGCTCCCGCTTGGAAAGCTTCCAGCGCCGCTTGAGCGGCTGAATACGCATGGGAAACGCCGCCCATCTCCAAAGCGTCCGTGACGATCAATCCGTCAAATCCCATTTGATCCCGGAGCATATCCTGCAAAAAAAACGGCTGGAAACCAGCGGGCACGTTGTTTCCGGTAATTTTGGGGGCGGCGATGTGCCCGGCCATCACGCCGTCGGCGCCCGCGTCCACACCAGCCTGAAACGGCAGTATCTCAAAAGACCGCAGCCTTTCCAAATCATGTGAATACACGGCGGTTACTTGATGGGAATCCTCTAGCGTGTCTCCATGCCCAGGGAAATGTTTGATCACAGACAGCACGCCGGCTTCATGAAAGCCCCGCACCGCCGCCGCCACCATAGGAGAAACTTCTTCCGGCGCTTTTCCGTACGCCCGGTCGCCGATCACCCGATTCTGCGGATTGGACCAAATGTCCGCTACAGGCGCGAAATCCATGTTGACGCCCAGGCTTTTCAATGTCCGGCCAATTTCCAGCGCCACGTCAAACGCGTTTTGCGGGTCATGGGTTTGCCCCGTTTGATACGCGCTTTCATATGAGTTGCCGTATAGCTCTTTCAGACGGGATACTTGGCCGCCTTCTTCATCAATGCCGATGAGCAGCGGGATTGCACGCATCGCCTGCAAATCCGCGGTAAGCTTTTTGACCTGCGCTTCACTTTCTATATTTTCTTTAAAAAGAGTTACACCTCCCAAATGGAGCCGCTCGATCATGGGCAAATCATTTTCGTTCAGCCGGATGTTGAAAAGCTGTCCGGCTTTCTCCTCCAGGCTTAACGCCGCGATGCAGGCGTTAAGCTGCGCCTCCAGGGATTCCGCTGCGTTCGGCGTGGCTGCCGCCGGGATATTTATCTCAGCAGCCTCGGCCATTGCCGAGACGCTGCTTGTTGAGGCGCTGCTTGCCGAGACGCTGCTTGTCGAGACGCTGGTCTCTACGCTTGCCGAGACAATTGTATCGAGAACGGCCGGGTTCGTTGTATCGGCGGATGGCGCAAATGTTTGATTGCTTTTATCTGTCAGCGCGCATCCGCATAAGCCTATGGCTGTCACGCATCCTAATAGCATTGTTTTGCCGGGCAACAGTCTCACTCCCAATTTTTTATTTTTTGCATTGCCGCGAACCGGAAACCAACGAAAAAGAGGCTAGGGTTATTAAATAACCGCAAGCCCTAAAATAAATTTGATATTCGTAGAAATTTTGGCGGCTAAAGGCCGCCGTTTCAACAAAGCCCAGATTCCCCATCGCTATCGAATAACTTCAAATACAGCGCGAGACGTTCATCGACATACTCCCCCATTAAGATCACCATCGCGCTCATATCCTTGTCGCGGTAATAAGTGCTGAATGCGTCATAATAACGTATGCGGTCAGTAAATTTCACATCAATCGGCGGGTAGCCGTTACACATCAAGCCGAAGTTCAGGAGCAGACGCCCAGTCCGTCCGTTGCCGTCTATAAACGGATGGATTCCTTCAAATGTCAGATGGAACCAGGCAATTCGCTCAATCACATGTGAAAACTGATTTTCAGTATTATCCATCAGAAGCTGCTCCATCATTTTAGAGATCATATAGGGCTGGGGCGGCTGGTGAACAGCGCCGGCAATGCGCACGGGGATGCGGCGGTATACCCCTCGATCCTCCGGCATGTCCAACAGGACAAGCGAATGGATCTCGCGAATGATTCGCTCGCTTAACGGCGGCGTATCCTCGATAAGCTGCTGGATATAATTAAACGCGTCTCTATGGCCGACAGCCTCAAGATGATCCTTCAAAGGCCGCTTATCAATCGTAACGCCTTCAAGCACTAAAGCCGTCTCGCGCAAAGTAAGCGTGCTGCCTTCAATGGCGTTGGAGTCGTATGTGAATTCGATAACAAATTCATCCCGCAAACGAGCCAATTCGCCGGACGTCAGTGGGCGGTGAGTGTCCAGCAAACGCTTCTTTTCATCAATGCGGCAAAGCAAATCGTCGTATATACGCTGGTTACTCATTGATAGAACACCGCCATCCACGAAAAAAACAAGCCCGCGTCTATTTTCAGCGGGCTGACTGCAAAAAAATGGAGCTGAAGGGATTCGAACCCTCGACCTTTCGGATGCGAACCGAACGCTCTCCCACTGAGCCACAGCCCCAAGCATGTCTTCTCAAAAAGACTGATACACATTATAAATCGATGCCGGCCAAAAAGCAAATTTTTTTTTATTTTTTGATTTCAAAAGTTATGCTATAATAGCCTCACTGCAATCGCAGACAAAACAGTTCCAGCAGAGAGGTAGGTTTCGCATGTACGATTTTGCCACACTGGAGAAAACAGATGCAGAGCTGGCTAGCGCCATTCGCCAGGAAATGGAGCGTCAGCAAAACAACATTGAGCTGATCGCTTCGGAAAATTTTGTTTCCAAATCCGTCATGGCCGCGATGGGTTCCCCGCTCACAAACAAATACGCCGAAGGCTATCCCGGCAAACGGTATTACGGCGGCTGCGAAAAGGTCGATATAGCGGAGAACCTGGCGATTGACAGGCTCAAGAAGCTCTTCGGCGCGGAGCACGCCAATGTACAGCCGCATTCAGGCGCTCAGGCCAATATGGCCGTTTATTTTGCCAAGTTGACCCCCTGCGACGCCATTATGGGCATGAACCTCGATCATGGCGGTCATCTTACCCACGGCAGCCATGTCAATATTTCCGGCAAATATTTTTCTTTTTGGACTTACGGCGTCCGCAAGGACACCGAGACCATTGACTACGACGAAGTACGCAGCATGGCGCGGAACACTGCGACGAGAATGATTGTGGCTGGCGCCAGCGCATATCCGCGGATCATAGACTTTGAAGCTTTTCATTCCATCGCCAAAGAGACTGGCGCTTATTTGATGGTGGACATTGCGCACATCGCCGGATTGATCGCCACCGGTTATCATCCCAGCCCCGTTCCCTACGCCGACTTTGTCACGTCCACCACGCATAAAACCTTGCGTGGCCCGCGGGGCGGGTTTATTCTTTGCAAGGCGGAGCACGCCAAAGCGATAGACAAGGCGATTTTTCCCGGCACGCAAGGCGGCCCTCTGATGCATGTGATCGCGGCGAAAGCCGTCGCTTTTGGGGAAGCGCTGGACGATTCCTTCAAAACATACTGCGGTCAGATTATCCGAAACGCGCAGGCGCTGGCTCATGGTTTGACTTCCCGCGGCTTTCATCTCGTTTCCGGCGGCACAGACAATCATCTGATGCTGGTCGATCTGCGCAATATGAACATTACAGGCAAAGAAGCGGAAAAACGTCTGGACAGCGTTTCCATCACCTGCAACAAAAACGCCGTGCCGTTTGATCAGGAGAGCCCCGTCGTCACCAGCGGCATACGCCTGGGAACGCCCGCGATGACTACCCGCGGCATGGTGGAAGAAGACATGGAGCAGATCGCCTTGGCCATCTCCCTTGTGATCCAGGAAAACGCATTGGAAAAAGCCCGCGCCATTGTCAGCGGCTTAGTGCAAAAATATCCCATGACCGATCTATTATAAAAGATTAGCGAAAGGGGCGGACATTTTGTCCGCCCCTTTCGCTCACGCCGGTCAGCCTTCCAGCATGTTGATCATTTTTATGATGTTTTTAAATTTCGGTTGGTCAGCAGGCGCCATACAGACGCCAATGGCTTGTATAATGGCGTTTCGTTCTTCTTTCGTTATCGCTCCGCCTTTTGACAATTCTTTGCTGAACTGCATCACCACCCCCATCAGTTCCGGGCCGGATTTGCCATCGATTTGCGTGGCGAATTTTCGAAACGTCGCCAATTTTTCCGGCGCCAGCCGCCGGAACGCCTCCTGCTGAAACATCGCCTCAAGGTCTACAGCCATGCTTTCCCCTCCAATTTGTCCATGACTTCTTTTATTTCCAGCAGTTTTAAAAAAAAGTCAATTTTATTTTGATTTTCTCCGCTCATATGCGGGCGGATGGACAGGAGCATCCCCCGCCTCCAGTCTTTTTCCCGTGGATTAAACCGATAAAGCAGCTGCGTGTCATTGCGGTACATTTCTAGCAGACTCTGTATCTCGCAAATTTTAATCCAAAACCCCATCATCTTTTGATGCTGCGCGTCTACATAAGGCAGGGCCGCTTTCATGGCTTGTATGGGGGACGTATTAACGGATTGATCAAATAAGCGCGCGAAATCCGGCGCTGGATTTTTGGGACGGGGTTCGTTCGACTGAGATTCGCTCGGGCGGGCTTCGGAGCGCGTGAGTGATGGAGCCGGCGGTTCTTCGTCCGGCGGAGGCGCGTCAGACGGTTCCGCCGGATTGGACGCTGCGGACATCGTTTGAAAAAGCTGCATAATGCGCAGCGCCTTTTGAAAACTCTCCGCGCCGTCGTCTGTGCTTTGATGATTCTCGCCGCTCTCCGCGCCGTCGTTTGACGCTTCAGGCGGATCGGTATGTACATGGGCTTCTTCCGGTTCAGTGTCCGCATTATTTTCCGCCCTGTCTTCTTCTAATTTTTCTTCTGATTTTTTTTCTGGTTCTTTTTCTGGTTTTTCTTCTGATTCTTTTTCTGATTCTTTTTCTGGAGGCGCGTTATTTTTACCCATGCCCATTAACTGTGAAATGAGTTTTGCCTGCTCTACTATTTTTCCAAAATCATCTATGCCATCCATCGATCACGCCCCATTTGAAAGATCAACGTTTCTTTTCATTATATGGATATGAACGCGCGCAAGTGAATATGTACGGCGTTTGTCGCCGCTTTGATCAAGCCTTGACGGAATTGGGCGCGTATACTATAATAGGTTAAATGAAATTGAACGTGCCCGAATGGCGGAATGGTAGACGCCTTGGACTTAAAATCCAATGGGATTTTTCCCGTGCCGGTTCGAGTCCGGCTTCGGGCAGTTTATGACATACTTGCCACACGGAACAGCGTTACCGTTTTCCCGGCGAACCGTTTAGAATCACAATATTTTTGCTCATAATCTTCCCTTCCCAAACTTTTGTAATCTCGCCGAACACCTTGGTTTATTCAAAAGCGGGGCGGGTAGACGTTCTCGAAGTCGATCAGAATTTTAAGCAGACGCTCGTCCAGGAACGTCAGCGCATGTTTGCGAATCTCATTCGGAACACCATAATAGGCTTCCGCGATGCCGCCCGTAATCGCGGCGAGGGTGTCGCTGTCGCCGCCGATGGAGATAGCGCCCCTGATAGCGTCCTCAAAACCGGAACTTTCGAGAAAGGCCATAATCGCCTGCGGCACGGTGTCTTGGCAGGTTTCGTTGAATTGATAGCTGTCGCGGATACTGTCAAGCGTAAAATTCATCGGATAGTAATGCTTATCCACATAGTCGCGGATTTCCCGTATGTTCTTGCCGTCACAGGCGAGGAAGATACAGACGGCGGTCGCTTCCGCGCCTTTTATGCCCTCCGGGTGATTATGGGTAACTTCCGTTACCTTGCGGGAGAGCGTTACCGCTTCCGCAAGTTTTTTCGCGGCAAAGCCGCAAGCGGACACACGCATAGCCGCGCCGTTGCCGAAGCTGTTGTAAGGAGCGGGATTGTCCGCGTACATCCATTGCCTGAACATACCGCCGTAACCGCAGTTCGGATACAGGCGGCCGACGTCCCGCATTGACTTGACCGTCAACGCGCCAAGGTTTGTATAGTCGCTCGCACGGGACACTCCCGCACCGCAGTCAAGCAGAGCCTTTGCCACGGCAAGGCTCATTACGCTGTCGTCGGTAAATTCGCAGCGGCAGGTCAAGAAGTCAAATTCTTTTGTTTTGATATTGTTCCACTCGAATCGCGAACCGGCAATATCGCCGATGATTGCTCCAAGCACAAAATCCACCCTCCTCCAGCAGTTTCACGTCTCAATGACTTGTTTTGTCCGAGCCGGCACGTTCTATAAGCCCAAATTTCTTCCTTCCGCTTTTTCGTAATTGCTCACTTCCTTCAGCCCTTTCCCTTCAAAATAAAAAACTCCCGCCACCCGCCCGAATTTGTAACCACAAATTCGTTGGTGAACGGAAGTCTGAAAACGTCAAAACCGCGCTGCCCCTTATTTTAACAGTACGGTTTTTTGAGCTTTATGAAGGTACGGAGAAAGAGGGATTCGAACCCTCGCGCCGCTATTCACGGCCTACCCGCTTTCCAGGCGAGCCCCTTCAACCAACTTGGGTATTTCTCCAACTTCTCCAGCGTTGCCTGACACTTATCATAAGCGAAATTTCTGAACACGTCAAGTTTTTTTGCATATTTGAATCGCAAAATATGACTGGCAGAAATAATTTATTATTTTAAGTACCGTTTCAGCAACCCCCATATCTCTGCTTTTTCCAGCCCGCGTTTCCAGCCGACCGCCCCGGCCAAATCATATTTTCGCAGCAGTTTCAGCTTTTCCTCGATGGATCTTTCATCTTCCAGCCAAACTTTGTAGGTCACGGCTTTATCGTCTTCCACGGCGGCGTATTCTCCGTAAAGGGCGCCTATCCCAGTGTCCCACGTCAGTTGCGCGCCGCGATCGGCCAATTGCTCATAACCAGTCTGCATATCATAATTTTTCAGGCTGTTTTGCAGCGTGCCGTCAATGATTTCTTCCCGCCATACGCGCGCGTAATAGGGCAGCCCTAAAAGAACTTTATCTTTTGGAACTTCTTCGAGCGTCTGCGCAATACCGGCTTCGACAAAAGGCAGCGAAGCCACAGGCCCGCTTTCGGTTCCATTCGTGTGTTCATCGTACGCCATCACAATCATATAATCCACGCATTCTCCAACGGCGCGACGGTTATAATACTGCGACCAATACTTTTCCGGAACCGGATTATATACATCCACGGAAAGCGTTTTTCCTTTCGCCCGCATGTAGGGGGCCAGTTCTCTAAAAAACTGTGAATAGTAGGCCGCGTCTTCCGGCTGCAGATATTCGAAGTCAATATTGATTCCGTCCAAGTCATACCGGCTGATCAAATCCATGATCTGCGCGATCACACGTTCACGGATACGCGTACGGGACAGAACCGCGTGATTCACGTCAGAATTGCGCACACGGGCCGCATCCGCTGAAAAATCGGACAGCAAAGCCCAGACTTGCCGGCCGCTGTCATGCGCGCGCCGCACGTAATCGCTGTCCGCGATGCTGATGATATCCCCGTTTAACGTTTCGATGTCGAAAGAAAACCACGTCGGCGCCAGAACATCCAGTCCGTCCTGAAAAATGTATTTCTCTGGCTTGGCACTGTCTGCGGGGCTGAACACCTGATCGAACACCAGATTGATTTTCCCCTGAACCGACTTGCGCGACGGAAATTCCACCGGCGCTGGCTCCGAATCCGGCCCGAGCGGCGTCATTTCAATGAAATCTTTGAGATGGAGATAGCCCAGCAGTCCGGATTCAACCCTGACGCGCGCATAGTCCCCTTCTTTTTGATAAACGTTCATTCTCGCGCCCAGGTCGAGCCTTTCTTCAATAAAGGCTTTTTTGTCCGGCTTGTACCGGAGGTTGGCCGTCCGGCCAGCCACCATTCCCATATCCCGGCGTTCGTTCAAATAATCCATCGCGGCGATTTTAACGGCGCTGTCGTAAGCAATGCTGATGGGATAAAAGCGCGTCAAAAAATCAGAAGGCAAATAGATTTTATCCTCAATGTACAAAAATGGCTGGGTAAGCTCTTTAGGCTCCCCATTCTCCGTATATGTCGTGGAATCCGCCGTCAGGCGCAGCACCTTATCCCGCGTGGTGATGGTCGCCGTCAGCGCGTCGTCATCCCAAAACAGCGTATCGTCAATGTATTCTTTGACGAATGCATAGGGAAAATAAATGACCTCGTTTCTTTCCAATGGATGAACGTCTTCCAGTCGGGTGTCCCGCACAACCATTGTCACAGCATTGGGATCCAAATCAAAGTACTCGTGAAACTCCCAGGTTTTGTCATTCGGCATAAAGAAATAAGCGCCTAAATACCCCGCGCTGCCCAGTAAGATGAGAACAGTCACCCATACTGTCCACGATTTATTTTTTTTCCGACGCTTTTTTTTAGTTTTCCGCTGATGCGCCATGATGTCATTCCCTCCGGGAAAAAACCCCGGCCAATGGGCCGGGGTTCAGAGACAGGGCCTTTAAACTTCAATATGGACTGGCTTCAACTTCCATATTTCATTCGCGTACTGGCGTATGGTCCGATCGCTGGAAAATTTGCCGCTGTTGGCCACATTCATAACGGCCATTTGCGTCCAGGCAAAGCTATTTTGATAGGCGTCGTTTACTTTTTGCTGCGCCGCCTTGTAGCTCTCAAAATCTTGCAGAATATAATATTCATCCGGCCTGGTTCCGCCGTGCCCATTGAGCATAGCCTCATACAGATCGCGGAAAACATCGGGTTCTTTCGGCGCCAATACGCCGTTGATCAGCTGTGTGAGCACATGCCGGACGCTTCCATCCATGTTGTACAAATCCCAGGGCCGGTAAGCGCCGCTTTCGGTCAGACGCTGGACTTCCTCTGCGGTCATGCCGAAAATAAAAATGTTGTCCGGCCCGACTTCCTCCAAAATTTCTACGTTCGCGCCGTCGAGCGTGCCGATGGTGAGAGCCCCGTTCAGCATGAATTTCATGTTGCCTGTGCCGGAGGCCTCTTTGCCGGCCGTGGAAATCTGTTCGCTGACGTCGGCGGCGGGTATCAGCTTTTCCGCTAAAGACACGCGGTAATTTTCCAGGAAAAGAACTTTGAGCCGTCCCTCCAGGGATTTGTCGTTATTCACCAGATCAGCCACGCTATTGATCAGCTTAATAATCAGTTTGGCGCGCCGGTAGCTGGCCGCCGCTTTCGCGCCGAAAATAAAAGTGCGCGGC
>JAITPB010000146.1 GCA_031289625.1 Clostridiales bacterium
AGGCGTTTTGATCGAGCATCGCGGCGTGACAGAATTCTGCCGCCATCTGCCGGAAGACGGCTTTTGGAATGAAATGGAGCCTGTGGAGTTTCTTTTATGGAACCATTACAACTGCGGCAAGTTTATCCTGGAATTTTTCGCGCCCATGCTGAGCGGCGGAAAAATGATTCTGGCAAACCGCTGTCAATGGGACGATTCGCGGGAAACAATTGAATACATACGTCAAAAGAACCCCAGCGCC
Source organism: Clostridiales bacterium (assembly GCA_031289625.1). Classification (GTDB taxonomy): domain Bacteria; phylum Bacillota; class Clostridia; order Lachnospirales; family WQUN01; genus JAITPB01. The sequence continues at coordinate 242 of JAITPB010000146.1, forward strand.
GTTTATTTTACGCCGACAAAACTGAGAGCGGCCCTGGCAAGCGGGGAAGATCCGTCATGGCTGGCCGGTATCCGGACATTACTGATTGGCGGGGAGACGTTTACGGACGATTTGTATGAAACGCTCCGGCTTTACACGGGTGCGGACATTTATAATTTATATGAACTGACAGAAGCGCCTGTCTGCGCGGCAGGCCAAAAAATTGACGCGCTTCCCGCTGACATTGGCCGCCCCATGGGAGGCAGAAAAATTTATATCTTGAACGGCATGAGGCCATGCGCCGTTGGCGAGCCCGGCGAAATCTGCGTCGCCGGAAACGGGTTGGCCAGAGGATATTGGCGCCAGCCAGATCTGACGGAAGAAAAGTTTGTTAAAAATCCTTTCGGCGCGGGCCGGCTTTTCCGCACCGGCGACCTCGCGCGCTGGAAACTGAACGGGCATATTGAGTATTTGGGCCGGATGGACGCACAGGTTAGGCTCAAGGATCTGAAAGAAATCGAGACAGCTTTGCGGCGGCAGGAAGGCGTCGCCGACGCAGTCGCCGCGCTTCGGGCTTCTGGGATTGAGCCGTTCAAGCTCAATCAACCCCTGTTCGCCTGGTATGCGCCTAAAAAGACTTCGCCAGCGGGCGGTGACGAGGACACAATTGTGTCCACAATCGTGTCGGCAGCCGCGCCCATCATCGTGGAGATGATCATGCCGGAAATGCGTGAGCGGCTGTCTGCGGTTCTGCCTGAACATTTGATCCCTACTGTCTGTGTGCGCGTCTCGGAGATACCGGTCTACACCAACGGGAAAGCGGCTGTGGAATGGCTTCGGCTTCCGATTCCCATAGAGAACGGGAAACCCGCGGAGAGCGTGAAGATGGACGCGACGCCAGATGATGAGCCTCCGGTGCCGGCCGCGCGTTCCGAAGAACCGGCGGACGGCGGCACAGAAGCCTTGATGGCCGATATTCATAAGCAAATGGCGGCCTATCGGAAAGAATTGATGGAAGGGCGGCTCGCCGGATCTGAACCTCTTTCCCCTTCGCAGTGGATATCCTGGCGCATGGGCGCGCTGGCCTCTTACGCGATTGTGACAATCGAAGAGCCGTGGAACGCGGAACGCTTTGCGTTTGTCTGGATGCGTGCGCTGCAAGAATTTCCCATATTGCGAAGCGCCATTTTAATCAATTCAACCGGAGACGGCGTGATGCTGGAATATGGCGCAGAAGGAATCCGGCATATTCCGTTTGCCGATCTTTCCGGATATCAGGACAAAGAAGAGATATTGGGGGAAGTGATAAATAATACGGCCTACTATCACGAAAAAAGCTGTTATAACGGCCAAGAACCAAATCACCGTCTGCTGTGCGTTCAAATGGAGGAAAAACGTTTTGTCGCGCTTGCCCCTATATCGCGTTTGATTTTTGACGAGTTTAGTCAGGAAGTGCTGGCCGGGCGTTTGTGCGCCTTATATTCGGGGGGGCTTTCTCGCGCCGCCTCGCGTTACAGTGTGTTTGGCGAATTTTTGCGTCAAGGCCCGCAAAATGTGAGCCAGCGGGAAATCCTGCAGGAATTGGAGATGGACGCTTTTTCTTCGGCCTTGCAGGCGCACGCCGCCGTAAAGCGCAGCCGCGCCTTCACGCGCGTGCATTACAATCTATCTATCCAAGCTGGCATGGAAGAAGTTTCGGAACTTGTCGGCAAGGTTTTATTGGAAGCCCTGCGCTTTAGCTGGGGTGATACGGCGATTCCCCTGCTCATGGCACATTCCGCCAGAAATTACGCCTACTCTGATTTTGCGGATTATATCGGTGAATTTATCGACATATGCCCCATTGTCATTGACACGCGGCTGGCAATCAATCCGCTGAAAAAAACGCAGAAGCAAATTCGCTATATGCGGGAACATAGAATCAGTATTGCCGCCTTGCTGAACGATCGGCGTCTGAACGAAAACTATCCTTTTATCGCGCGGCTGTTGAACGGCCTGTGCCAAACGAGGCTGGAGATTCAAACGCTGAATCCGCTCATCTTCTGTGGGGAAAACACGCTGGAGCCGGAGGGCGTTTACGCGCCGCGGCTTTCGGACGGCGAGGGAATCGAAAATTTTCTGGATGTGATCTATGCAGGGCAAACATTAACGCTGCGCAATCTGGAGTGTCCCGTCGGCGCGGAACAGGCGCTGCTCCAGCACTTGGACAGTTTATTCGGCGCGGCGCTTGACACGAATGAATGAAAGGCGATTCGAAATTTTTGTCAGCAGATCACAAAATTATTTTTGTTTTCGCACCATATAAAAGTAATGGCCACCTGTTGAGCGGGTGGCCATTACTTTTAGCGGCTATCCTTAGATAAGCATATTTTGGAAGACTTTTTGAATGGGCGCCGACAGTAATAATGTCTAAAATAGTCAATTTATTAATACGTTTAATTTTTATTGACAAAAAACAGGTTATATGATATTATTATGTATATATTATACATGCCGGAAGTTAAAATGCGTTTATAATATTTCATGCCAAATATCGATATTTGTAAAATTATTACATTTTATAAACTGCCAATGATTTCTGGTTTTTATGTATATTATATCCTTTTAAGAACAGTTATATATAAATTAATGCTGGCGCCGGTCAAGTGATATACATATTTTTGCGATTTGTAAATTTACGATACTAGACATAAATTTTTTATTATTATCCGAAATTTTTATTTCGGGTTTTATATGCCGCTTTAGGACAGATTTTTGATTTATATGTGCAGGCTATATTAGAAATATTGGATAGTACAGTATGAACGTTATTATAATGATCAAAAAGATTTTGGATCAGACTTTATATTATATTGTTTTGATGAAACAAATATAATTGATATTTTTTTGATGTTTTTGTGCCTGATTAATGATAATTCCTGATTTTTTCGCTATATCTTGAAGGTTGAAATATCGTCATTGGTTTATGTATTGTGGTGGAAATTGTCTTATCGTGAGAATTATTGTAGCCCTGCGCAAATCAAGCTGTTGCCTTGCGGCGGGATGATTTCCAAGAAGTACAAATTAAATATATATATAGACAAAACACTGGGGTGAGAGGAAATCAGCATGAAAAAAGAATGTGTGGATGAATCACAAGTCTGGATTGTTACCCCTTTTGAAAGGCCAGACGCTGGGCTTGCCAGCGCCGCCGCGAAAGCTGGGGCGTTTCCTGTTTTGCATCTCGGCCGGGATCGCGCGGCGGCAGAGGCGGCTTTAAACAAGTTGACCGGTCTGACGGAAACGTTCGGCGTTTGTTTTGCGGATCGGACGGCGTGGGATATACCGCTTCCCAGCCAGGTGAGCAAAATTATCCTGCCATGGGGCATGAATCCGCCAAAATTGGTAAATGCTGAAATTATTTGGCAGGTACTGACAGCGAAGGATGCGGAAGAAGCTTTGGCGGCGGGAATGAGAACATTGATTTTGAAAGGCTGTGAAGGCGCGGGGCTTTGCGGCGGGGATTCTTCTTTCATTCTTTTTCAAAAATTGGCGGCGGTCTGCAAAAATGTAGGCGCGGCGGTTTTTGTGCAGGGCGGCGTTGGCGTACATACAGCGGCGGCGTACTTTGCCCTGGGCGCGGCGGGCGTCGTCATGGACTCGCAAGCGGCGCTTTTTCCTGAATGCGGCCTTTCGCAAACGCGTAAAACCGTTTTGCGTAAATTATCGGGGAATGAAATTCGCGTGTGCGAGGGGCGTCATTATTATATTTTTCCAGGTTCGGACGCGCTTGGAGACATTTCAAATCTAGACGAACTGCACGCGCGAACTGGCGCGGCTGAAAGCGATGTACTGCCATTGGGGCAAGACGTCATCTTGGGTTCAGATCTTGCGGGGCAGTATAAAAAATTAAAGAATCTCGTCTGCGCTTTGAAGCGGGCCGCTTCCAGCCATGTGAAGCAGGCCCGGATCGGGGACGCTTTTTCCTTGGGCTGTGAAACCGCGGACAGCCTTGGGACGGTTTATCCCATTGCGCAGGGGCCGATGACCCGCATCAGCGACACGCCGGAATTTATTCTTAGCGTTGCGGACGCCGGCGCGCTGCCGTTTTTTGCTCTTTCTATGATGACCGGGAATGCGGCGGAGAGCGCGCTCATCTGCACAGCGGCGATTATGCGGCAGAAGCCTTGGGGCGTAGGCATTTTGGGTTTCATACATCCCAGTACGCTGGAAGAACAGACGAAACTTATTTTGAAAATAAAGCCGCCCTTTGTACTCATTGCGGGAGGCCATCCCGCGCAAGCGAAGGTGTTTGAGCGGGCGGGCATAACGGTTCTGCTCCATGCGCCAGCGCCGGGCCTTCTGGATATGTTCCTGAAAGAAGGCTTGCGTACATACATTTTTGAAGGCAGGGAAAGCGGCGGACACGTCGGGCCGCTGTTTTCGGCTGTGCTTTGGGAAAAGCAAATCAACCGGCTGCTGCAGCTGGAAAATGCGTCCGGCATCTGTGCATTTTTTGCCGGCGGCATACATGACTCTTTTTCGGCGGCCTTTGTCCGCGTCATGACCGGGCCGCTCACGCCGCGCGGCGTAAAAGTCGGCCTGCTCTGCGGAACGGCTTATCTTTATACGAAAGAAGCGCTACAGTTCGGCGCGATTTCGGAAGCCTACCAACGGAAGATTGTGGAACAAGACAGTACTTTGCTGCTTAAATCCGGCGCTGGGCAGGAAACACGCTGCGTCTCGTCCCCTTATACAGATTTTTTCCTGGCGGAAAAAGCGCAGATGGAAAAAGAAGGACTGGACACAGGGGAGATACTCCTGAAACTGGAAGATTTAAATCTCGGCCGCTTGCGCGCCGCTTCCAAGGGGTTTATGCGTGTTGACGGCGCGCTTGTTTCTTTAACAGAAGAAGAACAGATTGAAAAAGGCTTATATATGACGGGCGCCATAACCGCGCTGACGAATAAAACGACAACTATCGCAGAGCTGCATGAAAATTTGATCGCCGGCAGCTTGCGTTTGTTCTCTGAAATCATCACGCCCGAACCCTTGCCCGAACCCTCGGCTCCCTCTGACGCCGCCGTGATCGGCATGGCCGGCATTTTTCCAAAAGCGGCGGATATCGATGAATTTTGGCGTAATATTATTTTCGGGCGGGACTGCATCATGGAAGTCCCCGAAGAACGCTGGCCCGCCGATTTGTTTTTTGACCCGAACACGAAAGATACAGATCATGTGGTATCCAAGTGGGGCGGTTTTATTGATAAAACGGATTTTGACGCGCTGGAGTTCGGCGTTACGCCGCAGTCTCTGTCGGCCATTGAACCGGTTCAGCTTCTGAGCCTTCTTGTGGCGAAACGGGCGCTGGAAGACGCGGGGTTTACGGATCTGTCGCACGCGGACTTGGGCGATACGGCGGTGATTTTCGGGGCGCAGAGCGCGGGAGACCTGGCGGCCTCATACGGCGCAAGGGCCTGGCTGAGGGTGCTCTTCGGAGAATTGCCAAAAGAAATGGGCGAATCACTGCCGCGCCTGACGGAGGATTCATTTCCCGGCGTTCTGGGAAACGTCATAGCGGGCCGTATTTCCAACCGGCTCAATACCGGCGGCCGCAACTTTACCGTTGACGCGGCTTGCGCGTCCTCACTCGCGGCGCTGGACATCGCTCTGTCTGAATTGGATACGAAAAGAGCTGACATGGTGGTTCTGGGCGGCGCGGATTTACATAATGGAATTAACGATTTTCTCATGTTTTCCAGCACGCACGCACTATCTCGGAAAGGGCGCTGCGCCACCTTCGACGCGGACGCGGACGGCATCGCGCTCGGCGAGGGCGTTGGCGTGATTATCCTGAAGCGGCTTGAAGACGCACAGCGTGACGGAAACAAGATATATGCCGTTATCAAGAGCGCCGGAGGCGCCAGCGACGCGAAGAGTCTCGGCTTGACCGCTCCAAGTCGCTCCGGTCAGGTTCACGCGCTTGAACTCGCTTACGAGCGCGCAGGCGTCAGGCCGTCCAACGTCGGCTTGATTGAGTCGCATGGGACGGGAACGGTGGTCGGAGACAGGATCGAAATGCGCGCGCTTACCGATGTGTTTTTAGAGGACGGCGCCCAGCCGGGCCAAACGCTTCTCGGTTCCCTCAAGTCGCAGATCGGCCACACAAAATGCGCGGCTGGCGTCGCCGGGCTCATCAAAATAATCAATTGCGTCCGGCACGGCATACTGCCGGCGACGCTCCACCTGAATCAGCCGAACGAAGCTTACACGAAAAACAGCCCATTCGCTTTTCGTACGGAAAAAGCCGGATACTGGCGGGCGGAACGCCGCATCGCGGGTGTGAGCGGTTTTGGATTCGGCGGCACGAATTTTCACGCCATTGTTGAGAATTACGAGCCTGACAGGCCGGCGGCGCCGCTGAAAGCCTGGCCGTCGGAACTGTTTATCTTTCCGGGGGAAACGGCGGAAGAAGCGGCTGACCTGATGGACAAAGTGGTTGAACTGTTTACTGCCCATGATAAACTGCGGCTGCGAGACGTTGCGTACAGCCTTGCGGCAAGGCTCGGCGGCCAGCCCGTGCAGTTCGCGATTGTCGCGGGGACGCGGGATGAGCTTCTCGCCCGCATGCAAATGGCGCGTCAGGGAATTGAGGATGAAAATATACGACCGCTGAAGCCCGTTGCCGGGAAAGTCGCTTTTCTGTTTCCAGGTCAGGGCAGTCAGCGCGTCAATATGGCGGCGGATCTCTTTATTGTATTCCCTCAGATGCGCCGGATTTTACATGAATGGCCGGAATACGAGCGTATACTCTATCCCGACGCGGTTTTTACAGACGCTGAAAAGAGGGAGCAGCGGGAAAAAATGATGGATACGCGCAATGCGCAGCCACTGTTGGGCATTGTGGATTTGGCCATCGCGGAACTGCTCCGAGAGTTCGGCATTACGCCTGACATGGCCGCCGGGCATAGCTACGGCGAACTCCCCGCACTCTGTTTCGCCGGGGCTTTTGACGCGGAAAATTTGACAAAGCTGAGCCGTGCGCGGGCTGAGGCCATTTTGGCCGCGGCGGCGGGTAATGCGGGCCGCATGGCCGCTGTCTTTACCAACGCGCAAACCCTCACGGAACTTCTGGACGGGGCCGCAGACGTCTGGCCTGTGAATTTTAACGCGCCGAGGCAAACGGTTGTCGCGGGCACAGACGCCGGGATGGACGCTTTTTTGCAAAAAACGGAAGCGGCTGGCGTTTCATGCAAGGAGCTGTCTGTCGCTTGCGCTTTTCACAGTCCGCTGTTAAAGGGGGCAGACGGCACTTTCGCCGCCATTTTGCAAGAGATTGATTTTCACGCGCCCGCACCGCCTGTCTGGTCAAACACGGACGCCGAAGCCTATCCCATAACGGATGAAGGAATCAAACGGCGTCTCGCGGCGCATCTCGTAAACCCTGTATACTTCAGGGAAGAGATTGAGAAAATGAGCGAGGACGGAGCGGCGGTCTTTGTGGAGGCCGGGCCGGGCGGCGCGCTGGGCAAGCTTGTTTCTGAGATATTGCTGGACAAACCGCACGCTGTCATTCAAACAGAGCGCGGCGGCGCGGAAGGTTTGACATTTTTCCTGCAAGGGCTTGCGAAATATATGGCTACAGGAAGGATGATTCAGATAGAAAAATTATATGAGGGTAGAGAAGCTGCTATGTTGAATCTTGATAAACCGTCACTCTATAAAAAGAATGGCACTGTATGGAATATCGACGGGCAGGCCGCCGTCCCTGAAAACGGCGATCTGCCTTCACACGCGGGGAGATCTTTATCCGGCTCTGTCGCGCTGCTTGAGCCGTTTAAAAAAGGCCTTCCGGGCGGAACTGTCGAACAGATAATGATGGCTTACTTGGATAATATGAACGCAATGATTCAAGATCAGAGGGACGTTATGCTCGGATATTTAGGCGCCCCTGAAATCGTGCCGCGTGCGAACGCCGCGCGCGGACAGTCTGATTGGCCCGCCGTGCTGGACGCGGAAGTTCCAACGCGTTCGAATTATGATTCGGACGGCAAGGAGTATCCGCCTGAGACAAACGAGACTGCCGGACTGCCGGACGTTCTGTCGCTTACGACAGAGCAAATTACGGGCATTATTTTTGACATCGTCAGCGAAAAAACCGGGTATCCTGTGGATATGCTGGATCTTGACATGGATTTGGAAGCGGATCTGAGCATTGATTCCATTAAAAAAATGGATATTATCGGTGAATTGCGCAACCGGATTCAACTGCCGGAGATCGAAGACGGCATGAATATGTATTTTGAAAAAATGATCTCCATGAAAAAATTCAGGGATTTGATCATGTGGATAGAAAAAATAGGGCGGGCCGTCCCGGACAGCCTGGCTTCAGATGGAGCGGCCTCCGGGTTTGAGAGGGCACAGCTTAAAGTTGATCTCAGCGATGTAGTGTCGGCAGCGCTGCTAGCCCAGATAGAGGATATTGCCCTGAAGGACAACGCCCCGGACATTGTCCGTATGACTCTTGTTGAAACAGCGCGGCCCATAGAGGAGATTGACGTGAACCGCGTGGCCGGGAAAACCTTTGCGGTGACAGACGACGGGAACGGCCTTGCCGTGAAGGCCGCTGAATCCCTGCGAGAAAAAGGCGCGGAGGCGCGTATCATTCCCCCTTTAATCAACGCGAATCCAGAAAATTTTGATTTGTCCGGCTGCGACGGGCTGATTCTCATCAATTCCTCCGCTGGGCAGAACCGGTATACAGTCTTCGATTTGTTCAGCCTCTTAAAACGCGCGGACATGGATAGACTGCAATGGGCGCTTGTGTTTGACGATAGTTTCGCGGCGGCGCTCACCGGATGTTCAGAAGGCGTTATCGAACTGCCGGAAGGCTTCCCTGGCTTTTTTAAGTCGCTCATTCAGGAGTATCCTGGAAAACAGTTCAGCGCTGTAGAGTTCGAGACGATTTTCGATCCGGAAACTTTTGCGGGCATTGTCATAGACGAATTGACCGCCGTAAAGTTTTTCCCCGAAATCATTTACAGAAACGGGGAACGCAGTCTGCTGCTTCCGGAAATCAGCACGGTGAAAACAGGCGAAGCGGCGCAAGACGTCCTGGACGAAGAATCTGTGGTTGCCGTACTCGGCGGCGCGCAAGGCATTACGCCGCACATCGTCGCGCGTATGGCTAAAGACATGCCCTGCCGTTATATACTCCTGGGCCGTTCCGTCAGGGAACCTGAAGATGAAAAGTACGCGGCGTTTGAGACAGTTGACGAAATCCGCAAATATCTGATAGACGTAGAAGGCATGAAACAGCCTAGGGAGATCGAGGCCAAAGCGAAACGCATATTTAAATCCAGCCGGATTGCCGCGTCCGTAGCGCGCATTGAGCAGGCCGGAGGAAAAGCCGCCTATCGGAAAGCCGACGTGACGGACGCGGAGGGTTTCGCCGCGGCGCTCGCCGAAATCAAAAACGAGTATGGGAGAATCGACGGCGTCATTCACGCCGCTGGTATTTTAGAGGATAAACTCTTCCGCGATAAGGAGCCGGAATCTTTCGCGCGCGTTTATCAGACAAAAACGCTGCCGCTCAAGACAGCGCTGCAGCAATTGTACCCAGAATTGAAGCTGCTCGTCATGTTCAGCAGTATGTCCGCCGCTTTCGGCAACGCCGGACAGTGTGACTATGCGGCGGGCAACAGCGCGCTGGACATCGCCGCGCGGATTCTGAAGCGGCAAAACCCCGCTTTGAAAGTGACCACTTTCGGCTGGGGGCCATGGAAAGGGGCCGGTATGGTTGACAGCGGGCTCGAAATTGAATTTCGCAAAAAGGGAATCTCGTTCATTGAATTGGGCAATGGCAGCGAGTTTTTCGTAAACGAGCTTCAATATGCGGATGAAACTACCGTTTTGGCGATTGCCGGCGATGAAACTGTCATGTCGGATTTTCTGAAAACTGTCTTTTAATTATACTAAGAATATATGAGAGAGAAAAAAATGGAAAATCGAGACATTGTCCAGGATCTGGACCGAGACATTGCTATCGTAGGCATATCCATCTTTTGCCCCGCGGGAGACAGCATTGATGAGTTTTGGCAAGGGATCGCCCGGGGCGGCGATTTCATCACGGAAGCTCCGAAAGAAATTATTGAACCGCATTATTTCAGCGGCGAACCCAACGGAGTAGACCGTTTTTACTGTAACCGGGGCGGGTTCTGCAAGCCGTTCAAAGCTGACCCGATCCGGTATGGCATCATGCCGATCGCCGCGGGCGGCATCGACCCGGATCAGCTGATTAGCATGGCTGGCGTGGAGCAGGCTCTCATTGACGCTGGCATTTTTGAGAAAGGAATTTCGCTGCAAAATACCAGCATTATCATTGGGAAAGGCAATCTTTCTAACGCGGTTCAACTGCGCAGCCTAGAGGTCGTGCGCATGGCGCGTCAGTTCACCACGCTGGTTAAATCCGCGCTGCCTGAACTGACGGATGAGGATCTCGGAAAAATTAAAAAAGCATATCAAGACAAACAGGGTCGATATCAGGCGGACATGGCCATCGGCGCCATGTCGAACTTGATCGCTTCACTGGTGGCCAATCGCTTCGATATGCACGGCCCGGCCTATACGCTTGACGCCGCCTGCGCCAGCGGAATCATAGCGACCGATCATTCCGTCAACCTGCTGCGTGGCGGCCGTTGCGACGTCGCGGTAGCGGGTGGCATACACATTTTGAACAGCGCTATGTTTTGGGGTGTGTTCGACATGCTCGGAGCCTTGTCGCACAGCCAGGTCATATCCCCTTTCAGCGAGAACGCCGACGGATTGCTGATCGGGCAGGGCGCCGGTTTCGTTGTTCTCAAAACACTGCGCAGAGCGCTAGAGGACAACGACCGGATCTACGCGCTGATTAAAGAAACTTCCGTGTGCAGCGACGGCGCGGCTGCACACGTGATGACCACTTCCGTCAGCGGGCAGACGCGTGCGCTGGAACAAGCGTGGAAGCATGCAAAAATGGATCCCGATCATATCGGCTATATCGAAGCCCACGGCACGGCGACTGGGGGCGACAAGACGGAAATCACAACGCTGAAAAATTTTTTTGGCGACAATACGCGCAAGAGGGCGTACGTTGGTTCGGTCAAATCGAACATCGGGCACACAATGTCCGCAGCCGGTATGATCGGCCTCATCAAAACCGCGCTGGCCCTGCATTGGCGCCAAATACCCCCGACACTCCATTGCGAGCGGCCTTTGGCCGCCATGTTTGAGTCGCGTTTTATGCCGCCGCAGAAATTGATTGATTGGGACGGCGAGCAAATTCCACTGGTGGCCGGCGTGAACGCTTTTGGTTTCGGCGGAATCGATGCCCACGCTATCATGACCGCATATGAACCTAGGCCGGGCGTCCCGCGAACGCGGCCTAAGCCTTATTTGGGCGAGGCGCTGATGGTATCCGCGGTTGACGGCCCCACGCTGATCGCGAAACTCGAAGAGGGGGATTTCACGGATACCGGCGGTCATTACCGTCTTGTGCTTTTCGACCCGGACGAGGCGAGAATCCGCCAAGCCGCCGCCATCATCAAACACGACAAACCATGCCGGGGCAAAGAGGATATTTGGTTTACCAATTCTCCCATGCTCTTAAACGGCGGTAAGATTGTGTTTCTGTTTCCGGAATTCCATGCCGAATGGAATTCAGAAACGGACAGTATCAGCGACATTTTAGATCTGCCGCGTCTGGGCGATTTGATGACAGAGCGGGACGCTGAGACGGACATGCTCGAAAACATCATGCGGGCACATTATACAGGGCTGCTATGTAAAACAGGGCTGGAAAAACTCGGCGTCGAAGCCGATATGTACGCCGGACAAAGCGTCGGCGAATGGGACGCGGCGATATTTGCCGGCATAGTCGATGGCTGTGTGGACGAATTGAAGGCCGGAATAGCTGCGCGGGATCCCGCCAAAAATTATCCCGCGGTTGTCGTCAGCGATGCGGATCGTCAGATGGCGGAGACGTGGTGCAAAAGCATACCGGACCTCTGGCTGTCCAGCGACAACTGCCCCAGTCAAATTATTCTTTGCGGCGCGGAACCCGCCGTCGCGGATTTAGTGGAAAAATTGGAAAAAGAGAAAATTGCGTATACGCTTTTGCCGTTTGGCGCTGGCTGGCACACACCACTGATCGCGGATGAACTGCCCTCGCATGAGAATTTTTTGCGGAATGTACGCATTCAGGAAGGGCGCGTTCCGGTGTGGTCGTCCAGTACGCTGGGACCGATTCCGACCGTTAAGGAACAATACGCAAAACTGTTTGCCGAACAATTAACAAAGCCTGTTTATTTTCGCGAAATGATTCAAAAGCTTTACGATGAGCAGCAAGCGCGGATTTTTATTCAAATCGGGCTTGGCTCTCTTACGGGTTTTGTAGAGGATATTCTGCGGGATAAAGATTTCGGGGCGATTGCGGCCAGCGTGACCACACGCGGCGGCGCGGATCAGCTCCGGCGGGTCATGGCTTTGCATTTTATCGAAGGCCGGCCGGCGGACGCCGCTTTTTTGGGCGTGAAGCCAATGTACCGCACCGATCACAGCCTGCTGACACTATCGAGAGGGATACCGGATATTCTAACAGAACTGCCTGAATTAAATGAAGCCATTGAGCGGCGCTATGGGACGCAAGGGCCGGGCGCGGGTATCATCGCCGAACTGCCGCGCCGCGGTACGAACTCCATCGCGGCGGCGGCAAATGAAAATATACGCGGCGCCATAACGGTTCAGCAAGAACTGACGCGGTTGTTTGAGCAGCGGATGTCCGGCGCAGACTCGTCCGGCACGCCTGTTCTATCCGGGCAATCGCCCGGACAACTGTCCGGGCGGCGCGCCAAAGCGCCAGGGCCTATGTCCAGAACCAGGGAAAATTTTGAGGAGACGCTTCATCTGACCTTAGACGAACATCCATACCTGCTGGATCACGCTATCGTGCGTCAGCCGGAGGGTTGGCCGTTTCCTGGCGATTTGGATCCTGTCGTCCCTCTGACGATGACCATTGAACTGCTGGCGGAAATCGCGATGAAACACGCGCCTGATGAAAAACTGATCAAGATCGGCAATATAATGGCTTATCATTGGATTAAGCTAGAGAAACCTTTTGAGGCGGTTGTGAAAGGAAAGTGGATTCGGCAGGATACGCTGGCGATTGAATTGGGTGAATACGCGAGAGCTGAATACACATTTGGGGACGCATGGCCGGAACCGCCCGCCGCATTTATGAAAGAGCTGGATATAGGCGCGGATATCATCACGCCATGTCCCCCGGCGGCGGTGTTATATGATAAATTCAGCTTTCACGGGCCTCAGTATCAGTCGAAGCGCGTACAAAGCAGAATATGCGAACGGGGGATGCAGGCCGTTGCGGAGAAGCAGGCGGGCAAAGGTTCTCTGCTGGATATCATGGGGCAGCAGCTAGGCCTCTTTCTCCATCTGACACAGACGGAAAATACCATCTCTTTTCCGATACGCCTGAAAGAACTGCATTTTTTCTCGGACATCTTCGATCAAGAGGGCGTCTTTGAACATACGATGCTCATTACCCGGATGACAAGCGCCGCGACTGCCGGAGATATGGTCTTAAAACGCGGCGGCAAGGTTTGGAGCGTGGCGCGTGAATTTGTCGCCCAGCGTTTTGTCAACATCTCGCTTGTCTGGAATGTGCTCATGAAGCCATGCCATCACAAGCTCTCGGAGGAAATTGCGCCAGGCGTATGCTTTTTTACGGGTGATTTTCATAACAACGTTTTGTCTATGCTCGCGACGCGGTATTTAGCCGGGCCGGATAAGGAAATCCATACAAGCCTGTCGCCAAAGCTGCAGAAAGAAAATGCCATCAGCCGTATCGCTTTGAAGGACGCGGTGCGCTCGTTCACAGCCGACGGCGGCGAGATGCTGTATCCCATTGAGTTTTATTGCGCGCATGATGAAAATGGTAAACCATCCGTATGCGGATACGGACGCGCGGCTGGGATAGTAGATAGCCTGTACGTGTCGCTCGCGCATAAAGGGAACGCTTCAGCCGCTATCGCGGCGCGCGGGCCTGTAGGCATTGATTTGGAAATCATTGAAGAAAAATCGGAAGGCTTTCTGAAGTCGGCCTATACCGATAAAGAGATTGAACTCTTGAAGGAGTTGGACAGTCCGGAAGCCGTCATTCGTTTTTGGGTGGCGAAAGAGGCTTGCGCTAAAAAGACGGGTTTTGGATTGAGAGGAAACCCGAAGCGTTTTGAGGTTTGCGCCGTTGAAGGCGACTTGCTGTTCGTCAGAGATGAGTGCGCCCGGGCGAATGCCCAGACGATTGTCCGGACAATCGTCCGGACGATAAAGATAGAGGCCGGGTACATTGTCGGGTGGACAGAGGGCAGTCAGGAGAGTGAATTGTGAGTAAAATTTTGTTTATTAACCCTGGTATGAACAGCAATTCAGGGGACAAATCGTGGGAGTCGCCTATGCTGCGCGCTTTGCAAGGTAAGCGCACCGCTTATTTGCCCAAATTAGTAGGAATGATTCTGGCGGCGCTTACGCCTGACAAATATACGTTTGAGTATCTCGACGAGAGTGTCGAAAGCATTGATTTCGGATCAGACGCGGACATGGTGGTCATTACCGCCATGACCGCTCAAGCCTGCCGGGCCTATCAAATCGCCGGGGAATTCCGTAAACGCGGGAAGGTTGTGGTCATCGGCGGCATACACGCCGCTGTCATGCGCGAGGAAGTGTTGGCGCACTGCGACGTTTTGATGATAGGAGAAAGCGAAAACAGTTGGCCTGTGATGTTGGAGGATTATGAAAATAACCGCCTTAAACAGGTTTATGACGCGAAAGAATATCCGCCGGTCGAAAATCTGATCAGCCCCCGGATTGATATCATCGACCCAGCTCGCTACCTATGCTTCCCCATCCAGGCGACCCGCGGCTGCCCCTACAATTGTGAGTTTTGCTCCATTGAATACTCCTCCGGCGAACGCTACCGGATGAAACCCGTCTCTCAGGTCATCAACGAGATTTTGGCTTACCAAGAGTACGATAAAAAAAGAGGGTTCGCCGGTATCTACGAAAAAGGTTTCTATTTTGTGGACGATAACCTGTATGTCAACCGCGAGTATGTCAAAGAATTACTGACCGCCTTGATCCCGCTCAAGATTCGCTGGGACGGCCAGGGAACCGCCAATATGGCCAAGGACGATGAAGTTCTGCAGCTCTTGGCCGAAAGCGGATGCCGGACATTTTCAATCGGTTTAGAGTCCATTGTGCCTGAAAGCCTTCAAGAAATGAACAAACCAAAGGTAAATAAGATCGAGGAATACAAGGCGATGCTCAGCAATATCGCGAAATACGGGATTGTGCCCGGGGCCTATTTCGTGTTCGGATTTGACAGCGACGACATTTTCGTTTTTAGGCGGACGCTTGCGTTTATACAGGAAAGCGATGTTGTGGAGCCCATTGTCAGCCTCTTGACCCCCTACCCAGGCACGAAACTATACGAACGGATTAAAAACCGCATTTATACTACATATAATCGCTCCTACAATTCCGGGACCTGTGTGTATACGCCGCAGAACATGACCGCAGGCGAGTTGCAGGCTGGCATGGACTGGATGGGGTGGAAGACATCTGAATTTCCTTTTATGAAGAAACAGCTTGAAAAATTTTGGAATTATGGCCCCTGGAAAAACACGCCATTCTTAACGACAAGGGAGCGGCTTCTTTTAATCTGCATTGCGCTCAAGCTGGGTTTCGCAGGTTTGTGGGAATACCAGAGGTTCGCTTTTTGGGTTGCGTTCCACCGAAAAGCGAAGGATTTAAAATCAATCATATGGATAATGCGGCGGCGCGAATTGTCGATGGGGCAGTCAGGGGTCCTTGACCCTGCGGATTCCAAAATCTGATAGAATGTTTTGATTGCGGGGGGACTGACAGTGGCAAAAAAAAAAAAAAAAAACAAAACAAACAAGAAATATATGATATACGGCATTCCCATTATTCTTGGTGTTTTGCTTGTCATTCTTCTGTCGCTTTCCAGTAACCGCCCCATTCCCATACAGGCGACTTTTTCGGAAATACACCCTACCGAGCTTGTGAACAGCATATCGGTCAAAGGGATGGTAGAAAGCGTTGATAAAAATAATGTTTATACATCGCTTCCTTTTCGAACGAAAACAGTGAATGTGAAAACTGGCGACCATGTTAATCCAGGTCAGGTTCTCTGCGTTTTGGATACGGAAGATTTGGAGCTGAGCATTGAACAGCTCAAGGCTGAAACGGACAGCGCCTTGAAAGCCTCGCAGGTGAATCTGGAAAATGCACAGCGTGTGTATGACAATGTTTCCCGGGACTATAACAATAACTCTGACTTTCAGGTGAAAGCCGCCAAACTCAGCCTGGACAACGCGAAAAAAAATTATAGCGACGCCCTGAATGACTACGACGGCAAGACGGACGCGAACGTCACGGCGGCTGAAAGCGCGGTAACAAGCGCGAAGCTGGATTTAGACGTGAAAGAGACAGCCTATCAAAACAACAAGCTCCTATATGATAATGGCGCGCTGCCGGAGGATGCGTTTACGCAGTCTGAAAATCTTTTTAAGGACGCGTCGAACCGGTATAATGACGCTTTAAAAAACCTGGAGACGGTTAAAACCGCGCAGACAAGAGCGCTGGATCAGCTGAAGAATGCACAGGACACGGCGCAGACAAATTATAACAACGTGGTAACATCGCAAGAGAGGGCTTTGGAGCAAGCGAAGAATTCGCTGGACGCGGCGCAGGCCGCTTATGATAACACCTTGGCGGCCACCGCGAATATCAAAAAGCTGGAAAAACAAATGGATGATTCTGTCGTCAGAGCCTCCGCGGCGGGAACAGTTACGGCTGTTTTCGCAGAGGCAGGCGCTGTCAATACTGGATTGCTTTTTGTGATAGAGGATACAGGCCATTTAAAAATTGAGAGTTCAGTCAGGGAATACGACTATGCCAAGGTTCAAACCGGCATGGAGGTCATCATTCGCTCAGATTCGACGGGCGACAACGAATATCAGGGCGTAGTCAGCGCAATCGATCCGGCAGCCGTAAAAGACGCTTGGGGGGCAACGTCGTCCGTCTCCGACGCCGAATTTGGCGTTACCGTGAACATAACCTCTGCGGATACGCCTTTGCGGATCGGTATGAACACAAGGCTTGAGCTTGTGCTGGAGAAAAAATCGGATGTTTATTCCGTCCGCTATGACGCGGTCACTGTGAATGACAAAGGGGAAAACATCATTTTCGCGGCTGAAGGCGCAGGCTCAGGCGCTTATAAGATAAGACAGATAACCGTGGACATGGGCATGTCAAATGATTTTTATCAGGAAATTACGAGCCAGGAGCTCAAGGACGGCATGAAAGTCATGAATGACGCCTCTGCCATCACAAACGAAATCAAAAATTTGAATAAAACGGTTGATAAAATAGATGGAATGAGATTTACATTTGTTTGAATCTGGATTGGAATCTTCTGAAAAAGCGGAGCTGAACGATTTGAACTATACAATGTATATGCGCAAAATCGTAAAATCCTTTTATACGGGAACGCCTCACGAGCTTGAAATTTTGCACAGCATAGATTTATTCGTAAAAAAAGGCGAATTTGTTTCTATTGTAGGACAGTCGGGTTCCGGCAAATCGACTCTCATGAATATTATCGGAGGGCTTGACCGCCCCACTTCGGGCAAATATCTGCTGGAGGGGGTAGATATGGGCAAGTTGAACGCAAACCAGCTGTCTGACATCCGAAACAAAAAAATCGGTTTTGTTTTTCAAACCTTTAACTTGATTCCCAGAAGCAGCGCGCTCCGTAATGTTGAGCTTCCTATGCTGTACGCGGGCGTTGGCTCCGCTGAACGCAAAACCAAGGCGCAAGAGCTGCTGGCGATGTTAGGGATGCGCAATAGAATGAATCATCTGCCCAGTGAACTTTCAGGAGGGCAAAAACAGCGCGTCGCGATCGCGCGGTCGTTAGCCAACGACCCAGCCATTATATTGGCGGATGAGCCGACAGGCGCGCTGGACACGAAGACAGGCAGAATGGTCATGGATATTTTCCACAAGTTGCATGAGCGGCAAAAAAAGACAATTATACTGATAACGCATAACGATACGCTGGCGGAAGAAACAGAAAGGATTTTAACAATAGAAGACGGTCATATTGTAACCGAAAAAGCGACGGAAAAAATCAGCTGAATCTAACGCAGCGATCAACAAGGCAATTGGAGTGGGTGATCTTATTTATCTGAAAGAAAATCTATTGATAGCCTGGGAAGGGATCGTGTCCAATAAAGTACGCGCGCTGCTGACCATGCTGGGTATTATCATCGGCATTGGAGCCGTTATCGCCATTGTAACAGTCGGTAACGCAATGGCGGATTCTGTTTCTGAGTCCATGTCAAAACTCGGTGTAACGAATGTCCTGGTGGCGCTGCAAAATAAAAACAGTACAGATATAGGGCTGTCTTTTTTAAGTGGAAGCCTAACGGAAAGCGACTTAATTTCGGATGATATGATAGAAAAATATTCCGAACTTTTTAAAGACAACATTGAAGCCATTAGTTTATCGAATGTAGGCGGCGCGGGTCAAGCGGGCGATGGCAAGTCTTATGCGAACGTCACTTTGCTGGGCGTCAATGAAGGCTACGAGACGGCGAACAACGTTAGTATGCTCGAAGGCCGTTTCATCCGGGAAAATGATTTGAAATCCCGGCGCTATGTCGCGGTGGTGTCAGATAAATTTGTGAACAATTTGTTCCCGTCCAATCCGGATTGCCTGGGAAAGGAAATTAAAATCGACACGTCCGGCAGTATTCAGACCTTTACGATTATCGGCGTTTACCAATATGAGCCTCCGATGATGGCGACGTCGGTGGCGGCGTCAGATAAAGAACTGCGGACGTTTCTGTATATACCCATCAGCACGGTCAATATGATCACTTCAGCGGATGAAGGTTATCTCGCTATCACCGTGAACTCAAAAAGCAATATTAATATGTCAAAATTTTCTACAGATACGCGAGATTTTTTTAATGCTTATTATACAAAAAATCCTAAATTTGAAGTTTCCGCCATCAGTTTAGACTCTATGCTGTCCATTGTTTCGGATGTTATGGGCACATTATCTGTGGCGGTGAGTGTCATTGCCGGCATTTCACTGGTCGTCGGCGGAATTGGCATTATGAATATTATGCTTGTGTCGGTAACGGAACGCACCAAAGAAATTGGCATGAGAAAAGCGCTTGGCGCCAGAAACCTCTCCATACAAATTCAATTTATTGTGGAAGCGGTCATTGTTTCCGGCCTAGGCGGGATAATAGGCGCGCTGTTGGGCTTCGGGCTTGGTTTTATCGGATCGTCGCTGCTCGGTCATCCCAAGTTCCCCAGCGTGGGCATTATTGTTATTTCTGTTTTGTTTTCCATGCTGATTGGGATCTTCTTCGGTTTTTATCCGGCAAACAAAGCGGCTAATCTTGAGCCGGTTGAGGCGTTAAGATATGAATAGGGTTAAGACGGCATTTCACAAGCCCATGCGTGAAACGCCGTCTTTTTTGGATGCCCGCCCCAAAAACAATTCCGCTTGGCATATTGATTTTATCCATGAATAAGGTTATAATGATGTTGAGGTTAGAAAAACTGGGTATTATGGATTATAAAGAGGGGAATTGAAAAATGAAAACAGCAAAATGGATGGAATGCTGCCGGAACTTAACGCATTGGTTAGCTGAACATAAAGTCATTTTTATTTCTTACGCGGCCGCGTTTGGTCTGTTGCTGGGTGTCTTTTGGGTATACGGCGTTTATCCGCTTGGGCCGAATCATATTCTGCAAATCGACGCGTCGCAGGAATACGCCCCGCGCCTCAATGAATTTTTTCGTAAGCTGACAACAGGAGGCAGTTTGTTTTATTCCTGGGAAGGCGGCCTGGGGAATGATTTTTATTTCGCCTTTTTGACTACGATGCTTAATCCATTTATTTACATCGGCATGTTGATGGGCCCCACGTCCATCACGGAAGTTTTTACGCTGATGTATCTTTTGCAAATTCCCTGTTGCGCTTTGACTTTCGCGTTTTATCTGAAAAACAAGTTCTATGGCCGTGGCGTCAACACGAATGTGTTCACGAATGTGTCTATGGACGTGCCTGCAAATCTGTTTGTCGTTATGTTTTCGCTCATGTACGCCTTCTGTGCGTATGTCACGGCGTACTTCTGGGTTTATTACTGGCTGACGGGCGTGATGCTGCTGCCGCTGGTCGCGGTGGGTGTGGATCGGATTGTTACGCGGAAAAACGCGCGTATGTATGTACTCACGCTGGGTCTGGGCATCATTTCCAACTATATGATTGGCTTGTTCCTTTGCGTGTTTTCCGTACTGTATTTTTTGCGCCACGTTATCACGAACAGCGCGGGCCTGAAAGGATTATGGGAATATTTGTTTGAAGGCGGGCTGAAATCACGGTTTTGCGTATTCGTCGCGGGTTCGATACTCGCTGGAGGGCTGGCTGCGTTTGTGATCATCCCCATCCTGATCTCTTTGCCCAATACAGGCTTTGTCAGCGGCGATACAACATTTTCGAGCATGGGCCTGCAAATCTATTTCCCTTTTACCAACTTTCTCACAGCGCATTATTTTAAAATGACGCCGTCTTTTGTGCAGGGCGGACCAGGGCTGCCCAACATTTACGCCGGGTTGCTGACGTTGATTTTGCTTATTTTGTATTTCGCGCATCCTGGTTTTACCAAAAAAGAAAAATTCGTTCATAGCATTATCCTACTGATTTTATATCTGTTTTTTTCCATCAACACACTCGATTACCTGATACACGGCTTTCACTTTACCAGCGGCGCGCCGCACCGGTTTTCTTTCCTTTATTCCTTTATTTTACTGACAATGGCCTTTCAGACGTTTCAAAACATCGCGGAAATGCCAAAACGGCGCTTGTGGATAACATATGCCGTGATCGCCATCGGCACCTTGTTTTTGTTTATGCGTTATCCCATCATCCGGATTGATAAGCCGGGCGTATTTTCGCAGAGCGCGGTATTGGGCAATTTGCTTTTGCTGGCACTGTATTTTATTTTGCTTCAAAAAAAATCGCAAGAAGACGAAAGAAATAAATATAAAAGCGCTGTGGGAAAGCAGTCTCGTCCTGACACGGTTAAAAAATTTTTGCCGTGGGTCATGGCTGTGGTGGTTGTGGCGGAAACTGCGCTCAACACCCATTATAATTTTAACTTCTACAAAGAAGTGCCGCAGCGTGATTTATACGTTGTGCAGAATTATGACAACATTCAGGCCTTAAAAGAGCGGACTGAACTGGAGGCGGCGTTTTACCGGATGGAAGAGGAGCCGGATCGCGTCTACAGCGATGGAAAATTATATGGCTACAAAGGGATCAGTATATTTTCCATCACATATAATCCGGTGATTCTGCTGTGCCAAAAATTTGGCATTATTTCCAGCGTCAACAAATTGGAGTACCGTTTGTCCACGCCGCTTTTAAATTCTATCTTCGGCGTAAAATATTCCCTCAACCGCGGCTCGCACCAGAATTATCTTCCGACTTATTTTAATCCCGTGGCTTCCGAGGATATCGTGACGCTGGGCGAGAGCCCTTACGCGCTGCCCATTGCCTATATGGTGGATTCCGGTTTGCTGGAATGGCGCGCGGAAAAAGAGAAGACTCCTTTTGATTTTCAGGATCGCTTTGTGGAGGTCACGACCGGCCTGACAGAATCGCTTTATTCACCCCCCCTGCCAATTCAAAATATTCAGCAAACTCTCATGACATATACAGAAACAGGGGAGGGGACTTTTGATTATGTCGCGGATGAAAATATAAGACCGCAGGACGAGATGTCCGTGGCATTTACTTTTGAAGCGGAAGAAGGCGGAAATTATTATTTAAACGCCGGGGGATCGGATATTAAGAATTATACCGTCGCACTGGGCGACGGCGCCGCGTACAGCCTCACGAACGGCTTGACGGAAAACAATACAGATACGTGTGACATCAACGATGTTCCGCCGGGTACGGAAGTGAAAGTCACTTATACCATTAAAAACGCTCTGCAGAAAAAAGATTTAGAAGACATCGCGCGGGACAATCTGGCAAAGCAGAATCTGCTCAGCAGGCTGTTGTCATGGTTTTGGGACACCGGGCGCCTCACGGCGGACGATGTGCGGCAGAAAGGCAATTTTTATATCCATTTAACCAGGCTTATGCCGGACGCATTTCTGAAAACTTACGAAACCTTGGCGAAAGAGCCATTGAACGTAGACTATTACGACGACACAACCATTCGCGGGAACATTTCCGTTTTGCGCGGCGAAGGGCTTTTGTTTACCACAATCCCCTATGACACGCGCTGGCATGTGTATGTAAATGGCCAGGAGACGGAGAAATTCAAAGTGATGGACGCGTTGCTGGGCGTGCGGCTAACCCAGGGCGATTATCAGATTGAGATGAAATATGTGCCGCAGGGGATTACGGTGTCGGCGGCGATTTCGCTGGCGTCTCTGCTGATTTTCATTTTGGCCGCGATAGTGATCCCCCGCATAAAGGCGAAGCGAGAAGAGCCATTTGCAACAAGCCGGGCAGGGGACGATATCCTTTGAATTTGAATCTCAATAGGAAGAGACGAATCTTTAACATTGCGGGGCCTTGCGATCCGCAAAAGCATTACATGTTAGACGCCGCACGGCGGCAGGGCGGGGAAGCGCTTGCGCTCATCCTTTCTCTGATAGAGGAAGAGCAATATTTTGTCATTCACGCCGCGCGGCAGACCGGAAAGACTACTTTGCTGCTGGAACTGACGCGGCGATTGAACGAAGCTGGCGAATACTATACGCTGTATTGCTCACTGGAAAACGCGGAACGCCTTACAGACGCAAAAGAAGGCGTTCCCGCCATTATCCATTCTGTAAAAACCGCGCTGGAAGGAAATCTTTTCCCACACGCGGCCGCATTCGCGAGCGGCTTCAACCACGGCGATTTTTCCAACGCGCTGCAGGATTCCCTGACGAAATACTGCCGCTTGCTGGATAAACCTTTGATTTTGTTTTTTGATGAAATCGATTGTCTGAGCGGACAGACGCTCATCAGCGTTCTGTGCCAGCTTCGCAATGGCTATGTGAACCGCCAGCTTATGCCGTTTGTTCATTCGCTCGCGCTGGTGGGGATGCGCAGCGTCCGCGATTACCGGGATGAATACCGGTTGCCGGAACACACATTGGGAACGGCCAGCCCGTTTAACATCGTAACGGAATATTTGACGCTGCATAATTTTACCCGCGATGAAATCGCAGAACTTTACACCCAGCACGCCACCGATACAGGGCAGGTGTTTTCTGACAGCGTGATCGATTTTATATGGCGGCGGACACAGGGTCAGCCATGGCTGGTGAACGCCCTTGCCCGTGAAATTGTGCTGAATGCCACGGACGATTCCGTGCGGCCTGTGATCCCAGATATGGCCGCGGCGGCGATTCAAACTTTACTCGTAAGGCGGGACACCCATTTTGACTCCTTAATGGCCCGACTGAAAGAAGAACGGGTGCGGCGTGTGATTGAGCCGGTGATCCTGGGTAAGAATGGAGAAATCGACCGCCTGTCTGACGACTATCGTTATGTACAGGACATGGGGCTGATTCGGGATGATCATGGCTGTATTGAACCGGCCAATCCGATTTACGCGGAAGCGATTGCCCGCGCGTTGAGTTGGAATGCCCAGCAAGATATTGAAGAAGCGAAATATCCTTATCAAATGCCGCGCTATTTAAAAGGCGGACTGATCGATATGGATTTTTTGCTGAGCGATTTTCAAACTTTTTGGCGGGAAAACGCCTCCATCTGGCGGGAAAAGTTTGATTACAAAGAAGCGGCGCCGCATCTGATCTTGCAGGCGTTTTTGCAGCGTGTGGTAAACGGCGGAGGGCGGATTAGCCGGGAGTTTGCCGCCGGAACAGGACGAGTGGATTTGTGCGTGGAAGTGCAGCGTTGCAAATACCCGATTGAACTGAAACTGCGCTATTCGGATCAGACCTATATGGAAGGAATACAGCAAACGCTCGCCTATATGGAAACTTTGGGATGCGGCAGAGGCTGGCTGCTGGTTTTTGATCTCCGCAAAAAAGTGAGCTGGGAAAAAAAGATTTTTGTGAGAAAAGAACAAGTGGCAGGTAAAACAGTGTGCGTCTATGGCTGCTGAAATGACAGTAGCCGCTTTATATGTTCCTGATTTGGAAATTGGAAGTTCAAAATCGAAATGAGGGGGTTATAATGAAAAATGAGTTTAAAGAAACAGTAAAAGCAATATTCACAAGATTTGAAAATTCTATGACAGTAATACTCTCAAGATTTTTACTCTCCTTCTTCGCTGCGTGGTTTGGCACAGGTATTTTATCCCGGTCTTTTATGTCCGCCGCTTCAATGGATTTTTTTAGAAAAAATATTTTCAGAGGAATTTTGATTGAATTTCTTATTGTCTTTATTGTGTTTTATGTTTTAATACCAAGCCATAAAAACATCATGAAGATTGTTTTCCTGTTTCTTGTTCTCGCATATTCAGTTCTAGCGGCATATAACTATTCGGGCGGAGTGTCTGATACTCCCGCGTGGCTGTATGGCATTGCTCTTTGTGTGCCGCCAGTGCTGTCTTTGGTTTACGCACATGAAACAGTGCTGGCTACTTTATCAAAACTTAAAATTCCTGATAAAAGCCTTCTCATTTTGTATGCGATGTTTGGAATTATGTGCGCTGCGTTTATTTCGGCTGTCACTTGTATGCGTTACTATACATTCAGCGTTTCCAGTTTTGATTTTGGGATTTTTGCGCAGATGTTTGACAATATGCGCAAGACAGGTCTGCCATACACCACGCTGGAGCAGTCAGGCGAAATTTTACATTTTCAGGTGCATGTATCACCGATTTATTATTTGATGCTGCCTTTCTATCTTCTCTTTCCATTCCCCAACACAATTCAAATCCAGCAGGCGATTGTGATTGCCGCAGGCATTATTCCGCTCGGACTTTTATGTAAGCGAAAAGGCTTATCCAACACAACCACTTTCTTCATCGGACTGCTTTATATTTTTTTTCCCGCGCTTTCAGGCGGAGCTATGTACGACATTCATGAAAATTGTTTTCTGACTGTATTGATTTTGCTGGTGTTTTATGCGCTGGAAACGAAAAATAATCTTTTGCTACTGGTGTCGGCTCTTTTGGTTTGTGCCGTGAAGGAAGATGCCTCATTTTACATCGTAATAATCGGACTTTATTGTATCCTTCGTTCAGAGCAAAGACGCGGTATTTGCTTGGCGGCATTCGCAGTGATTTACTTTTTGATCGCGATGAAATTGCTTTCGACCTTTGGAGAAACGAGGCTAGAAGCTGTGCACTTGGGAAATTTCCTATATGACAGCAGCAGTGAGGGTGTCATGGGGCAAGTAGTAAAAGCAATCTTTATGAACCCTGCTTATTTTTTTCAAGAATGCGCATCAGGGAATCTCCTGCAATTTTTAGGATACATGATTTTGCCGCTGGCTGGAATGATATTATATCAAAAAAATTTTACACGCTATGTTTTGTTCATACCTTTTTTGATTTTTACTCTCACTCCAGGCTGGCCTTATCACAAAGATATCGGCTTTCAATATAATTTCGCCAATACTGGGATTTTCTTTTATCTCGCCATAGATTGCCTCGCGGAATTAAAACCGGAGAAACGCGATTTACGTCTTTGTATATCTGTGTTCGTGACAGTGGTTTTATTTTCTGCATCAATGTTCCCAAAACTAAATATTATTCCCTTTTATCAAAAAAATAGAGATAATTTTCAAAATATGGAGCATTTTTTGTCTGCAATCGATATTCCTGAAAACGCCTCTATTACGGTATCGCATTGGTTTACTACGCATTTATGGCAGTACAGAACAATGTTTGATCTATCTTCGAATCCCCAAAACACATCCAATACAGAATATATTGTGATCGACGCACGCAATTCTGATTTACTCGAAGAAGGACAAAAAATGCTTGGGTATTGGGGGAATTATACTTTATTTGATGCGTTACCCGATAAAATAGAAGTCTATAAAAGAACAACCTTGAATCCTAAAGATTTACCAACTAATGAGTTAAATGGCATTATAGATTTCGAGAAATATTTAGATGCGCTGAGTAAAACTCCTTACACAATTTTCATCGTAGCACAAGATGAAGCGTCGAGCTCCATCATACCAGTCACTATGGCTAAATTGAAGAGTTTAGGTGTACAATCCAATTTAGCGGGAAAATATCGCTGGAGTTTTATTGCTATTTGTGAAAATGACTTGAGTTTATATGAAAAATTATCTGAAGAATCATTGACATATGTTGGGTTCTTGGAAAATGAAGTTCAATATTCACTTAGGAGTGAGGGCTTTTCTGTGGGAAATAATTGTTCGGTGGTAATTGATGGAAAAGAATATTCTGTAAGTGAGCGTGGATTAAATTTTGTTGTACTGAATAAAGAGACCATGCGAGTAGTTGACAGTGTATGTTTTGACACATTTTCATCCGATTTTCCCGCTACACGCACATGGGGGTTTGCTCGATAAAAAATATGGAATGATGGATCCTGGCTGAGGGCGGTCGCCTCTACAGTTTACAACAACGTAAACGCAACGCCTCATTCTTTGTAATTCGGAAATTATATCTAACTTCAAATCCGTTATATACGAAAACCTGAGGGCGATCAAGTTTCATTGGCTCGCTTGATCAGCCGACAAATTTTATCCGTTCGTGAGTATATAAATGTTTAATCCGCTAAGCCCATTACTTTCAAATGAGAGGATGGGCTTTATTTTTTGTGCCATGGGATGCCGTTTTGCGGAAAGCGAACCGCTGGCAAAACGTATAAAAAATCTTTCAACAAAAAGCTTGCATTATTGAGTCCTTTATTGTATAATACGCAGGTTGTGACGGCTGAAAGAGCTGAAGCCCTTAGTTTGAATATGGCACGAGTGTAAAAAAGGGCGTGAATGTCACTGTATCAGTTTGGATGGGATTGCGAGGTTAAATGACACGCCCGGTCAAGTGTACAGTAACATGCCGCTTTTGGTGATTTCACCTGGGCGGCGTTTCTGATCCGGCGCGCCTTTGCCCCTTCTCACATTGACGGAAAAGGAGGATTTCTTTCATGGCGAATCAAAAAATCAGAATCAGCTTGAAGGCGTTTGATCACAAATTGATCGATCAGTCTGTGGCGCAAATCATTGAAACTGCCAAGCGTACCGGCGCGAAAGTGTCCGGCCCGATACCGCTGCCCACAAAGAAAGAAGTGGTCACGATTTTGAGGGCCGTACACAAATACAAAGATTCCCGGGAGCAGTTTGAAATGAGAACCCACAAAAGGCTGATCGATATTATTATGCCCACGCCAAAAACAGCGGACGCTCTTATGCGTTTGGATTTACCTGACGGCGTGGATATTATGCTTAAAATGATGTGAACAATCAGGAGGCGGGAAAGTGAAGAAGGCAATTGTCGCAAAAAAAATCGGCATGACGCAGATTTTTGGAGATAAGGGCGAGCTGATCCCCGTGACGGTGCTGGAAGCCGGCCCATGTGTGGTGGTACAGAAAAAAACATTGGAGAATGACGGATACGCGGCTGTGCAGGTCGGTTTTGGCAAAATCAGGCTGAAATCCGTCAATAAACCCCGCAAGGGCCATTTTGACAAAATGAAAGTAGATCCGCAAAAGGCATTGAAAGAATTAAAGCTGGACACATCGGCTCAGTATAATGTCGGTGATGAAATTAAAGCCGATATGTTTACAGCTGGCGACAGGGTAGACGTGAGCGGCGTTTCAAAAGGCAAAGGCTTTCAAGGCGCGATCAAACGCTTCGGACAGCACCGGGGGCCTATGACACATGGCTCTAAATACCACAGAGGCCTGGGTTCCATGGGATCTGGAACGACGCCTGGACGCGTTAAAAAAGGTAAACACATGCCTGGCCATATGGGTCACAAAAACGTCACTATACAAAATCTCGTGGTGATCCGCGCCGATGCGGAAAAGAATGTTTTGCTGCTGAAAGGGCCGATTCCTGGGCCGAAAGGCTCAATAGTGCTTGTCAAAAATACTGTGAAGGCATAACGGCGAAGGGAGGAAAGGCCATGGCAAGTGTGGATGTATACAATATGCAGGGCGAACAGGTGGATGTTATCGATCTCCCCGACAGCATTTTTGGCGTGGAAGTCAATGAGCACGCCGTGCATATGGCGGTTGTGCAATATTTGGCCAATCAGCGTCAGGGCACGAAATCCGCCAAAACGCGCGCAGAAGTCAGAGGCGGCGGGCGCAAACCTTGGCGGCAGAAAGGAACAGGGCGCGCGCGCCAGGGTTCCACGAGAGCGCCGCAATGGACTGGCGGCGGCGTGGTATTTGCCCCAAAGCCGAGAGACTTTTCCATACGGTTGAATAAAAAGCAGAAAAGGCTGGCGCTAAAATCCGTTTTAACATCAAAAGTGCAGGATAAAAAGCTGATTGTACTGGACGCACTCTCGCTGGGAGAAATTAAAACCAAGGAAATGCGGAAGATCTGTGATAATCTGAAGCTGGAAAAAGCGTTGGTTGTGATCAAAGGGAGCGACAGGAACGTAATTCTGTCCGCGCGCAACATTCCCGATATCAAAACGGCGGCCGTTAATACCATTAATGTTTATGATATTCTCAAATATGATATGTTTGTCGTCACGAAAGAAGCCGTAGAACAGATGCGGGAGGTGTACGCTTAATGGCGGATCTAAAATATTATGACGTGATTCTCAAGCCGGTGCTGACGGAAAAAAGCATGAACGATATGGCTGTTAAAAAATACGTCTTTCTGGTACATCCCGACGCAACGAAAAATCAGATCAAAGAGGCTGTCGAAAAATTATTTGAAGGCGCTCATGTGGAAAGAATCAACACAATGAATTACCAAGGCAAAAAAAAGCGGCGCCAGATGAACCGGCGGTACAGCGTCCGGGGCAGAACGTCCGCACGGAAGAAAGCCGTTGTGCAATTGTCCCAAAACAGCAGGGAAATTGAGTTGTTCCAAGGCATGTAGTATAGAGTGGCGTGGAGTATAGAAAGAAGGGATAGTGGATATGGGCGTCAAGCGATACAAACCCTATACGGCTTCAAGACGGCATATGACAGTGTCAGACTTTGCGGAGGTGACGAAAGCCAAACCCGAAAAAAGTTTGGTGACGCACATTCCTAAATCGGCTGGCCGGAATAACCAGGGCAAAATTACCGTGCGCCACATCGGCGGCGGAAGCAAAAAAAAATACAGGATCATTGATTTTAAAAGAGACAAAGACGGAGTTCCCGCCAAAGTGACAGCGATTGAGTACGATCCGAACCGGACAGCCAATATCGCGTTGCTTTTTTATAACGACGGGGACAAAAGATATATTTTGGCGCCGAATGGCTTAAAAGTCGGGGACAAACTGATGAGCGGCGAACAGGCCGAAATTCGCGTGGGCAACGCGCTGCCCATGAAAAATATCCCGGTGGGCGCTGAAATTCATAATTTGGAAATGAAGCCGGGCGCGGGCGGACAGCTGGTTCGTTCGGCGGGTAATGTGGCGCAGCTGATGGCCAGAGACGCGAAATACGCGACCGTGCGGATGCCTTCCGGGGAGATGCGCCTTCTGCCTGTCAATTGCCGCGCGACGCTGGGACAAGTGGGCAATCTGGATCACGAGCTGATCAACATCGGCAAAGCCGGCAAGAAGCGTTTGATGGGTATCCGGCCCACCGTCCGCGGCTCCGCTATGAACCCCAACGATCACCCGCACGGCGGCGGCGAGGGCCGCGCGCCGATTGGACGCCCAGCGCCGTGTACGCCCTGGGGCAAGCCCGCGCTGGGATATAAGACCAGAAAAAAGAAAAAAGCTTCCACTAAAATGATCATTCGCGGTCGGAGCAAGAAATAGCCTGTTTAGGAGGACGAGGATGAGCAGATCTCTCAAAAAAGGCCCGTTTATTGACGATCACCTGATGCGGAAAGTTCAGGATATCAATAAAACCAACAGCAAAACCGTGATCAAAACCTGGTCGCGCCGTTCCACAATCTTTCCCGAAATGATCGGCCTGACCATCGCCGTGCATGACGGGCGTAAGCATGTACCGAT
>JAITPB010000071.1 GCA_031289625.1 Clostridiales bacterium
CGCCCACGCCAACAGCGACACCTGACGCCTCGCCTACGCCAACAGCGACACCTGACGCCTCGCCTACGCCAACAGCGACACCCAGCGCTTCGCCTACCCTAATCCCGACAGCCACCCCGACGCCTTCTGCGCAAAATGGGCTTCCGACTAATATTGTCATCGGATACTGGGAAAACTGGACGACAGGGCCGAATATAAAACTTCGGGATGTTGACCGCGGCTGGGATGTAATTAATGTCTCCTTTATGCTGACAGACTCCAGCAACTACAGGGCCACGTTTGCGGCGGACAGTTCGCTGTATCCGGGGGCAAACGGCAAAGCGGATTTTATAGAAGATATAGCGTACTGCCAGAGCCGGGGACAGAAGGTTCTGATTTCGTTCGGCGGGGAAAGGGGTTATGGCTTTGCGCTGGAAACCGTGGCCGCGCGTGACGAATTCCTGCGTTCGGCGTCCGCCATTATTGAGGAATATGGCTTTGACGGCTTTGATGTTGACATTGAGGCGCTTCTGCTGAATACGTCGGGCGAAACCTCGATGCACAACCCCACCAAGCCGTTAAACAACAATTTTATCTACGTACTCCATGAATTGGCCAGCCGTTTCGGCCCGGATTTTATCATCTCCATGGCGCCGGAGCATCCCTATGTGCAGGGCGGCGTCATTACTTGGGGCGGATGGGGGAACATATTCGGCGGGTATCTCCCGCTGCTAGACAATATCCGGGACATTCTGACTTACATACACCCGCAGTATTATAACAACGAAATCAGTTATCCCGGTTTTTCAGGCTACAGCGCCGCCAGCCTTGTAAAGCTTTCCGAAATGCTGATTCAGGGCTTTGACGTTGTCGGCCAGGGACACTTTGACGGTCTGCGTCCCGACCAGGTCGCCATGTGCGTAATACGCAACGGCTCATCAAACGGCGCGCTGCCCATTGCGGAGTACGCGAGCGCGCTGTCGCAGATGCTGCAAAAATATCCAGATTTCAGAGGTATCGCATTATGGGCTATTAATGAGGACGCCCTAGCCGGAGGCGGTTTTTTGCCTGCGATGAAGGATGTCATCAGGCAGCAGTATAGTAGCGATGACTCATCCGCGTATGTCGTCGCCAGTCCGAGCGAATCTTCGAGCCGCCGCAGGCGTAGCCGTACCGTCGTTCCAGAAATTTCCGCGGCATCCGATTCCGGAGTTTCGGTGCTAGTTGCGGCGTCCGATTCCGGAGCTTCGGCGCCAGCCGCGGCGTCCGGCGACTGGAACGCAGTCGGAAACGCCGGCGTCGAAGCTTCAATATCCCAAAGCAGCGAAGTGGTTGACAGCGCAGCAGCCGAAGTTTTGAAAAGAGTCAGCGTTTACAACGAGGATTTGATCAAGAAAACTATGGCCATAGACATTAAAGCGGGCGGGACCTCTGTCTCAAAGCTCACCGTTCCGTTAATGGTCGTCGTGGATGTATCGAATCTACCCATCAGTGAAAAAATGAACTTAACGGGCGTGCGTTATGACCCCGGCCTGAAAACCTACAAGCAATTGGGCGGTGAGCTGTCTTCCGATGAAAGCAAGTTTATTTTCCATACCTATGAATCCGGCATACACGGGCTGGTTATTTCCAATAACTTGACCAAAATAAGCCTTGCGATCGGAAGCAATACTGTTTCCAAAAACAGCGCCGTATCCGCAAATGACGTCGCTCCGTACATTTCAAGCGACAACAGAACGATGACGCCGCTTCGCGTTATCGCCGAGACGCTGGGCGCGGATGTTTCCTGGACAGACACGACAAAGACAGTTACGATACAGAAAGGCGCGAAGACACTCAGCTTGACAATTAACCAGCCGCTGCCCGACGGGATGGGCACGGCGGTTATCGTGAACAATCGTACATTTGTACCCATTCGTTATATAGCGGAGCAACTGGGGGCTAATGTGGTTTATGATGATGTGGGTAAGACGGTAAAAATTTGGCAGTAAAAGAGAGAGGCCAGCAGCCAAAATATCTCCATTCCGAAAACATTTGATGTGCAATAATGTAAGTTGAGACACGATAAGAGCCATGTTAAATTTTCAACCTTTTATACTCTGGCGCTTAACCTGTTGACATTGGTATTAGCGCTCTTTTGCTTATTTCCAAAAACACCTTTAGAAGCCCTGTAAATATATGGGTGCATTTCTTCTGAATGACGCAGTTGACAGGCCCGGCATGATGCAGTAGAATATTACCGTTGGGCAGTTTACAGAAAGATCGAATTTTCAAAGTATACTCACGAACATTTAGATTTGCCAGTCGCGGGCGGGCATTCTTGCTGCCCGTCAAACGGGCTGGTAAAACAAAAGTGAAATGAGGCTTCTGTATTGGGTTACCGCGTGGGCAATGGATATGACGCGCACCGGCTGACGCCCGGCCGGCCTTTGATTTTAGGCGGCGTCATGATTCCACATTCCAAAGGTTTGCTGGGCCATTCAGACGCGGACGCGCTGACGCACGCCGTCATAGACGCTATGCTGGGCGCGGCTGGCCTGGGGGACATCGGGCGTCATTTTCCGGATACGGATGAACAATACAAAGGCGTTTCCAGTTTATTATTATTGCGAAAAACAGCGGCGCTTATCAGGGAAAAAAAATACAAGCTTGTTAATCTGGACTGCGTCATTGTGGCGCAGAAACCCAAGCTGGTTTTTTATACTGGGCAAATGGAAGAAAACATAGCCGCCTGTGTAGGCGCGGCCCCACAATGGGTGAATGTGAAAGCCACCACCGAAGAAGGCATGGGGTTTACTGGGACGGAACAGGGGATAGCCGCATGCGCAGTATGCCTGCTGGAAACAATGGAAACTTAATGGCGGCGTGGCCGTCTCAGAATGCTGAGACGGCTTTTTTTATATTTTTATATTTTTGTATTTTTGTAAAAGAGCGGAGGGGGTTTTATGGGTTTTCGGGAGCAATTGGAAGCCATCAAGAGGCAGGATCCCGCAATCAAATCCAATTTGGAAGTGTTTTTGTACCCCAGTTTTTGGGCGATGGGTTTTCACAAGGTGGGACATTGGCTGTACAATCGGAAGCGTTTCTTTTTGGCACGGCTGGTTTCACAGATTGGCCGGGGTTTGACCGGCATCGAAATCCATCCGGGCGCAAAAATCGGCAAGGGATTTTTTATCGATCACGGTATGGGCGTCGTCATCGGAGAAACATGTGAGATCGGCGATAATGTTTTGGTTTATCAGGGCGTCACACTGGGCGGTACGGGCAAGGACACCGGCAAAAGACATCCAACCATCGGCAATAACGTGCTGATCGGATCGGGCGTCAAAGTGCTGGGGCCTTTTAAAGTGGGCGATAACGCGCGCGTCGGCGCGGGTTCCGTGGTGCTGCGGGAAGTCCCGGCCAACGCGACGGTCGTCGGCATCCCCGCACGGCTGGCGAATGAAAAAAACCGGCAGGAATACGGCCCGCTGGATCAAATTCGCTTTCCAGATCCGATCAGTCAGGAGCTCAACCAATTGCGGGCGCGTTTACAAGAGATGGAAGACAAGATCCATAGACTGGAAAAAAAGGAGTCTACTGATGAAAATTTATAACACTATGACGAGAAAGAAAGAAGAATTTACGCCCATGGATCCTCACAGCGTCCGCGTGTATGTCTGCGGGCCGACAGTCTATGATTTGCTTCACATCGGCAACGCCAGGCCCATGGTGACTTTTGATACGCTGCGCCGTTTTCTGCTGTCTAAAGGGTTAGAAGTCAATTATGTGCAGAACTTTACCGATATTGAGGACAAAATTATCCGCCGGGGATCGGAACTGGGCCTGACGCCCGGAGAAGTGGCGGAGCGCTATATTCAGGAAGCCAAAACGGACGCAAAGGGCCTCAACTGTCTGGAGCCGACAGCCGCGCCGCGCGTGACGCAGGAAATGAACGCCATTATAGAGATGATTCAAACGCTGTTGGATAAAGGATATGCGTACCAGGCGGGCGGCGAGGTTTTTTTCAGCAGCGCTCGGTTTGAACGCTATGGAAAACTATCCGGCAAAAACCTGGATGATTTGACGGCGGGGGCGCGCGTGGAGATCAACAAAAATAAAAAAGAACCTTTGGACTTTGTGCTATGGAAGCCCGCCAAACCTGGTGAGCCTCAATGGGAGTCGCCCTGGGGTGCGGGCCGGCCAGGCTGGCATATCGAATGCTCTGTCATGGCCAAAAAATACTTGGGCGACACGTTTGACATTCACGCGGGCGGCGAAGATTTGATTTTTCCCCATCATGAAAACGAAATCGCGCAAAGTGAGGCGGCCAATGGCGCGACATTCGCGCGCTATTGGATGCATGTGCGCTACATTCAAATCGACGATCAAAAGATGTCAAAATCCCTGGGCAATTTCTTAACGATACGGGAATCCGCCGAAAAATTTTCTTATGAAGCCATTCGTTTTTTTATTTTGAGCGCGCACTATCGCAGCCCCATCAATTTCAGCGATGAACAATTGAAGGCCGCGCAAAGCGCCCTGGAGCGGATCCGCAACTGCGCGGGACTTCTGCGCCACGCGGCCCAAAACCATCCCAGCCGGGAATGGCTGCCCGGCGAAAACGAAGCTCTGTCCCAGCTGAAGAAGCTGCAAAAAGATTTCGAAGAGAAGCTGGAAGATGATCTGAATACAGCCGACGCGATGGCGGCTCTATTTGAGATGGTCAGATACGCCAACATTCAAGTGAACGCGGAGGCGTCTCAAAAATGCGCGGAAGTTTTTGGGGAGACAATCCGGCAATGTTGTGATATACTGGGCTTTACGATAGACCGCACACCCGAAAACAGCGCGGAAGAAATCGAATCGCTCATCGCACGGCGGCGGGAAGCGCGGGAAAACAAAGATTGGACGGCAGCCGATAAACTCCGGGACGAACTGCGGCGGCGCGGCGTCATTTTGGAAGATCGGAAAGATGGGACGGTGCGGTGGTCTTATCAATGATGCCGGAAGAATTATCTCCTTTGCCGTTGGCTTATTTGGGAGACGCCGTTTTTGAGTTGATGGTAAGAGAACTGCTTGTGACGGAAAACGGTCTGCCTGTCGGTGCGTTGCAGCAAAAAGCGCAGGATTACGTGAGCGCATCCGCGCAGAGCCGCATGTATTGGCGTGTTTGCGAAACGCTGCGCCCGGAAGAGCAGGCCGTGCTGAAACGGGGTCGCAACGCGAAGACAGGAACCAAGGCGAAACACGCCGCCATGATGGATTATCAGCACGCGACAGGGCTTGAGGCGCTTTTTGGTTATTTGTTTTTAAAGGGCGATTTTGAACGTCTCAAAACCGTTTTTACGCGTTGCGTCACAAAAGAGGCGGGAGGCTGTTAGCATGGAACAAGCCGGGAAACAAACGCTGTTTGGGCGTCAGACTGTGCTGGAAGCGCTGAACCATGAGAAACCGCTGGATAAAATATTCATCAAAAAAGGGCAGACGGAAGGTGCGCTGAAAGGGATCATCACCAAGGCCAAAGAGCGCGGCGTCGTTGTCCAGGAAGTGGATAAGGCGCGCTTGGATGAAATGTCCGACGCGGGCAACCATCAGGGCGTGCTGGCCGTTTATCCGGCGCAGGACTATGTGGAAGCCGAGGCAATTCTCGATCGCGCCAAGGCGAAAGGCGAGGCGCCTTTCGTGCTTTTACTGGACGGGATCATGGATCCGCGCAATTTTGGCGCGATTCTGCGCGTGGCGGAAGCGGCCGGCGTTCACGGCGTGATCATTCCGAAGCGCGGGGCAGTGGGCCTGACCAGCGTGGTGGCGAAGACGTCTTCCGGCGCGATAGAGCATGTGCTTGTCAGCCGCGTAACCAATTTAAACGACGCGGCGGATAAATTAAAAAAAGCCGGGCTGTGGATAACCTGCGCGGATTTGGATGGTCAAAATTTATATGAAGCGGATTTGGACGGCCCGGTTGCGCTGGTCATCGGTTCCGAAGGCGAGGGCGTCAGCCGCCTGCTGAAAAAGAACGCCGACTTCACCGTGAAAATTCCTATGTTTGGGCAGGTGCAATCTTTGAACGCGTCTGTCGCGGCGGGAATCATGCTGTACGAGGTAGTTCGCCGGCGTCATCCGCCGGGTGTTTTCCCTTGAGAGAAAAGACCGAGTATGTTTTGGTGGATGGATACAACGTGATCTTCACGTGGGATCATTTGCGAAAGCTGGCGGACTCCTCTTTGGAAGACGCGCGCTTGAAGCTGCTGGATTTGTTATGTGATTATCAAGGGTATAAGCGCAATACGGTGATCGCCGTCTTTGACGCGCACTTGATCAAAGGCGGCACAGGGTTTGCGGAGCCGTACAAAAACATTTATCTGGTTTTTACCAGAGAAGCGGAGACAGCCGACAACTTTATTGAACGGACGGCAGCTCTGCTGGCCAAACAGGATAAAGTGCGCGTGGTCACATCCGATCATCTGGAGCAGATTATCATCCTCGGGCGCGGCGCCATCCGCGTATCCGCCAGTGAATTTCTGCGCGAAATGGATCAGGCGAAAAAAGAGGCGCGGCAGCGCATGGCGGACAGCAAGCCGGTGAAAAACAATCCTTTAATCGATTTGCTGGATGAAAAAACGGCGGAACAGCTGGAGCGTATGCGCCGTGATTACGATGTATGAGAGAGGAGCGCCATATGGCGGAATGCTACATGAACGCGACGGATGAGACGCTCATTCGGGAAATCCGGCTGGGCGTCTCAACGGCGCAGGACTGCTTGATCACGCGATACAAAAGCTTGGTCAAGGCCAAAGCGGGGCTGTATCATCTGTCCAGCGCCGACAGGGACGACATGATACAGGAAGGTATGATTGGTCTGTTTAGAGCGATTCAAGATTACGATCCGGAAAGACAGGTTTTATTTAAAACATTCGCCGAGCTTTGCGTCAACCGTCAGATGATTTCCGCCCTGCGATCGGCGACCCGCCAAAAGCACATCCCTTTAAACACATCGCTGCCCTTCAATCAGAATTCATATCAAGAGGAATCCAGACATTCACGCGAAAGCGACAATCAGCGCAGCCCGGAAGAAATGTTCATCGATCGCGAAACTCAAACTTACATAAAAGAATGTATCCACACGCTGCTAAGCGAGATGGAACAGCGGATTTTTTCATTGTATTTAAAAGGTCTGCCTTATGAAGAGATTGCAAACCGCGTTGGCCGTGACAAAAAATCTGTCGGCAACGCTTTACAGCGCGCCAGGCGCAAAATGGAGCAGTACAAGAAAGGGCTGTTGGAGATCCTCCAATAGCCCTTTCTTCGTAATTCAATGTTATGGCGTGTCAACCGTTTTAGCAATTGAGGTCAGGTCAGCCGTATTGTCTACTTGATCAC
Source organism: Clostridiales bacterium (assembly GCA_031289625.1). Taxonomy (GTDB): domain Bacteria; phylum Bacillota; class Clostridia; order Lachnospirales; family WQUN01; genus JAITPB01. The sequence goes on from JAITPB010000071.1 coordinate 7,342, forward strand.
AATGAAAACAGGACAACCGCATCAAATTAATTTTTAAGGTCCAAGGGCAGAAATAAATGGAATTAAGTGGAAAACAAATAGGTATTTGAGAGCAAACGGAAAGGGACAAAGATATAGGAAAGTG
>JAITPB010000182.1 GCA_031289625.1 Clostridiales bacterium
GTTTAACGCTGGTCTATTATTTTTTTCCAAATGCCTAAGTCTTTTGTAGTCATATTTTTGATACAGTTTTAAGCTTTACAAGACACTAGTCCTGTTTGGTGTGGTGATTTCGCGCCAAATCCAACCATACGGTGTTTTCGTAAATGGACTTCATTTACGAAAAGACAACCTGTATTCAGCCAATAATCCGCTTTTCAGTAACGCATGATATTGTAACCGCCCGCGCAAGTCAAAAAAAATAATCGAAGCCCGTTCTGGATAATTGAAATCAGATACGGGCTTTTTTATATTCATCAACTGTGACGCTCTGCTGGAGCGCCACTAAACAGATCTGTGTCGCTCTTGTCTTTGACATTGCTCTTATAATCTTCATCTATACATTGCCACTCTTTCAGCGTGAATATAAAACTTCCCGTCTGAAAGATCATATGCCTACGCCCTGTAGAATATACGACGACTTTTAATTCATTCCAGACAGTTCAGGATATCCATCCATAGGGCAAGCCGACGCGTCGCTGGGCATATGCCAGGCGCCGCGCAGCGATAACGCGGCGGGGCTTACCTTTGACCCATCAGGCAGACAGAAGCGTTTGAATTGATTGCTGAAAAATCGCGTGTAAAAAAATTTCAGCCAGCCCAAAATCTGCTGCCTGTCATACACGCCCTCAAACACCTTCCTATTGAATTCCAAAAAAAATGCATCAAAATAAATGAAAGGCTGAAATGGCAGAAAAAAGTGAGAAAAGAATCTTTTTGAATTTTCCTTAACCTGTTGACAGTGGATTTTTTCTTCAACGCTATTCTCATTTTTATGCCGTGGTAATTTTTTTCTCTCGTCACCACTGGGGCTTGCGATAACGTATTGCTTTTCCAGTTCCTCCCGTGATATGATAGTTTCTGCCAAATTTGTGTCAAGGAGTCATCATGTCCCCACAGGAAACGCGTCATCAGACACTTGTCCGGCCGAAAAACGCCAGCGCGCCCGCTTCTATGTTTTTGACGGTATTTGACGGCAGCGCGGATCCCTATGAAATGAATTTAAGCGTTTTCGGCAAGGATATTATCACATTCGGATGGGATCCGGCAAACGATATTGTGCTGCGCTCAAGGGTTGTTTCGGGGCTGCATGGGCGGTTGATATCGCTCGGCGGCGAATATGCCATTGAGGGTTTGGGCGGTGAAAACGGCCTGCTGTTCCGCGGCCGCCATTTGAAACGAATGATATTAAATGAAGGCGACGCGATTCAGATTGAGAACTACGTAAACAATGTGCTCTTTTTCTATTCCAAACAGGGCGGCCAAATTTGGAAAAATTTTATGGTATCCGGCGCGAAAGAAATCACCATTGGCCGGGACGCGTCCTGCGATATACAACTGGAAAACATCCGCGTCTCCGGACAGCACGCCAAAATCGTATTCAAGCGCGGTCAGTATTATTTAGCCGCGCATAGAACCGCCGGCCCCCTGCTTGTCAACGGCGAAAAAACCGAAGGCTGGCGGCCTTTGTTTGAAAAAGATTTGCTTTTGGCCGCCAGTGCAAAGATCGTTTTTTCACACGCGAAGATTTTTTATGGCGGCGATGTGTCAGGCATCCGCCTGGAAGCTTTGGGCGTCACCCAAAAAGTTAAGCGGAGTGGCCAGATCATTTGCAACAGGGTAAGCCTCCGCGTCAACTCTGGCGAATTGGCCGCCATTGCCGGCGGTTCCGGCGTGGGTAAGACCACTTTGCTGAACTGTCTCAGCGGTTGCAGCCGCCCCGCCAGCGGTAAGGTTTTGCTCAATGGCATTGACCTGTACCGCCATCTCAACGCGCTCCGTGGCATCATCGGATTTGTCCCGCAGACAGATATTCTGTATGATCGCTTAACGGTTTACGACATGCTGTACTATACGGCAAGGCTGAGGCTGTCCAGCGAACTTTCCAGCCAGGACTTGCGCGACGTCATCGGGAGTGTACTGGACAGTGTGGATCTTACGGGCAAGTCCAACGAAACCATAAAAGATTTAAGCCATGGCCAGCGAAAACGCGTCAGCATAGCTGCAGAACTTTTGGCCTCTCCAAGCCTCTTCTTCCTGGACGAACCGGTTTCCGGGCTGGATCCCGGCACAGAACGAAGCTTGATGAACACGCTGAAAAAGATCGCCGTGAGCGGGCGCACTGTGATATTGGTCACGCACAGTACATTGCGGCTCGCTTTATGTGATAAACTAATCTTCCTGGGCGCGGGGGGGCAGTTGTGTTTTTACGGCTCTTATCCCGAAGCCCTGCGGTTTTTCGGCGTGGATGACATTACAGACGTCTATGCCGCTGCCGCCGAAAATCCGGAGAAATGGAAAAACCAATATTTGTCTGCCCTGCCCTATGCCGCGGATCAAGATCAAAGAGATGAAATAGAGAAGCTGCCTGAGCTCAACAACAGCGTGAAGAAAAGCTGGATCCGGCAGACGGTCATTCTGACGCAAAGGCAGCTGCAGCTTTTATGGAATGATAAAATTCGGATGCTGTTGATCCTGTTGCAAGCGCCCGCGCTTTCCCTTCTCATTTCCTTTGCCGCTGACGGCAGACAGTTTATCCAGTACAGAATCACGAAGAGCCTATTGTTTACTTTGTCCTGTTCAGCGTTTTGGATTGGTATGCTCAATTCTCTGCAGGAAATAGGCAAGGAGCGAAGTATACTCTGGCGCGAGTATATGACAGGGTTGAAACTGAGCGCGTACATATTTTCTAAAGTACTTATCATGGCGTTCATTTGCGCGGTAGAGTCATTTTTGCTGACAACAGTATTTGTCTGCTTGATTGGCCAGCCCACCAGCGGGGGCGCGTTTCTCCATCCATTTGCGGAGATGCTGATCGCCGTGTTTTTGACGGCGTTGGCGGCCTCGGCCATGGGTCTTTTTGTTTCCGCCTTTTTTAAAAGCGCGGATAAGGCGGCGATAGCCGCGCCTCTCCTCCTCTTGCCGCAATTGTTGTTTTCAGGGCTTATTTTTAATCTGGAAGGCGTGACCAGCATATTGTCCTGGTTTGCCGTTTGCCGGTGGTCTATGGAAAGCCTGGGTACGACTGCCAACCTGAATGAATTGGAGATCGCCACGCCGCCCGGCTTGCCCCGGACGCCCGGCTTTGAAGAGTTTTATCTTTTCGCGGGCGATCATCTTTTTTGGTCTTGGGTACACCTGGAAATTTTCATCCTGGCGTTTTCCCTGCTTGCAGGGATCGTTCTGCGAAACAGTAAGCTCGAATCCCGATAGCCAGATCAAAAGCCTTCACAGGTGATCATCCGTGAAGGCTTTTCGTGGTGGTATGACGCTGCTTTATGGCCGTATCTGTCCGCTGCCGTAAATAATATATTTCATTGACGTCAGTTCTTTCAAACCCATCGGCCCCCGGGCGTGCAGTTTTTGCGTGCTGATGCCGATTTCCGCGCCAAAGCCAAACTCATACCCGTCCGTGAACCGGGTGGAGGCGTTAACATACACCGCCGCCGCGTCCACTTCATGCAAAAACCGCTGCGCGTTTGTATAATTTTCCGTGATGATCGCTTCCGAATGCCCGGAGGAATGCTTCTGAATATGCGCCAGCGCCTCGTCCGCATCCCGTACGATTTTAATCGCGAGGATGAGATCTAAATATTCTGTGTCCCAGTCTTCATCCGTCGCGGGAATACAGCCGGGAATCATCCGGACTGCCGCCGCGTCCCCACGCAGCTCCACGTTTTTTTCGCGCAGGGCGGAGCACACGGCGGGCAGGAAAGAGTCTGCGATTTTTTGATGCACAAGCAGTTTTTCGGCGGCGTTGCACACGCCTGGCCGCTGCGTCTTGGCGTTGATGATAATGGGGAGCGCCATTTCCGCTTGAGCGGATTCATCCACAAAAATATGGCAGTTGCCCACACCTGTTTCGATGACAGGGATGGAACTGTTTTCCACGACAGATTGTATCAGTCCCGCGCCGCCTCTGGGGATCAGTAGGTCTACAAATCGATTCAGGCGCATCAATTGCCGCGCCGTTTCACGCGACGTGTCCATAATCAATTGCAGTACGTGGGGATTCACCCCGCCAGCGCCTAACACATTCCGAAAAATTGACACAATGGCTTCATTAGATCGAATCGCTTCTTTGCCGCCCCGCAGGATCACGGCGCTGCCCGCTTTAAAGCACAGCCCAAACGCGTCCGCGGTTACGTTTGGGCGCGCTTCGTAAATAATGCCGATGACGCCCATAGGGACGCGCTGCTGTCCGACAATCAGCCCATTCGGCAGCGTTTTCATAGACAAAACTTCACCGACGGGATCGGGCAGAGCCGCCACCTGGCGCAAGCTTTCCGCCATAGACGCTATGCGGCCAGGCGTCAGCGTGAGCCTGTCGATGAATGAGGCTTTGAGGCCGGAAGCCTCTGTCAGATCCGCGCGGTTCGCCGTCAAAACGGCCTCCTGATTGGCCAAAAGGCTGTCGGCGCATCGCGTTAAAATTTCGCTTTTTGCCTCCGCCGGCAGACGCGCCAGTTCCGTAGCCGCGTCTTTGGCCTGTTGGCCGATTTGCTCCAAAGTTTCGCTCAAACGTATCGCCTCCGTAATTTTTTATGTAAAACAAACAAAAAAGCTAGAAATTAAAATAGCCGGAAATATCGAAGGAGAAGCGTCAGCCAGGCGGCGCCGGCAACCGCGCCCGTAATGATCATTGTTACCCCCAGCTTTTTATAGCGGCTGAGAATAATCGCGCCCGCGACGATACCCGGTATGCTTAGAATGGACAGCAGAATCATACCGGCCCATAGCCCTGGGCTCGCTTTGCGCGCTTTCGGCTGTTTTATGACGCTATGAATTTGCATGGGATAAACTTGCGGCATGGATAGCGGTTTATACACTGCCTCTGCTTTAAACTCAAAGTCTTGTATGATGCGATCTATCCGCTCATCCTTGATTTGTATTTTCGGCAGAGACTTTTTTTTATTTTGTTCTATCCTGCCGTTGAGCGTCAGCAAATCAGGGTCTAAGGAGAGCGGGCGCTCGCTTTTGGTTTTGCCCGCGAGCAGAGTCCTATCCAAAAATTGTCCGCAATGAGGACATACATCCATACTTTCGTCTAAAAGTCTCGAACATTTGCTGCAATAGAGCATATCTTCCTCCTTTGTAAAAATCCGTAAAAATTCCGTCAAGATTTGGGCTCCGCGCGGAACAGCGTCCCCACCGGCACGCCGTTTAAAATATCAAAAATAACGCCTGGTTTTTTTCCAGACGCGATGACGGCGTCGATCCCCGCGGCGCCGACGATTTTTACGGCGTTCATTTTGGTAATCATACCGCCCGTGCCTAACGCGGAAACCGGCCCCGAGGCCATGCTCTCCAATTCGTCCGTGACGGAAGAGACTTCCGAGATCAGGCGCGCGTCCGGGTAGACGTTCGGATCGGCGTCGTACAAACCCGCGATATCGGAAAGAAGGATCAGCAAATCACTATCTGTCAGGCGCGCCACATAGGCCGACAGCGTATCATTATCACTGACGCTCAAATCCAGCTCATCCGTAGAAACCGTGTCATTTTCGTTGACAATCGGGAGCACGCCCATAGACAGCAAAGCGAAAAAAGTATTTCTGGCGTTTTCTTTCCGGGCTTCGTCTTCTAAGACGTCCCTTGTTAAAAGAATCTGCGCCACTTGCTGATTGTAAGCGGCAAAAAAATTTTGATAAATTTGCATCAAGACCGCCTGCCCAACCGCTGACGCCGCCTGTTTGCCGCGCGTATCCCGCGGACGTTCCGCCAGGCCCAGCCGCTCCGCGCCCACCGCGATCGCGCCGGATGAAACCAAAATGACTTCCTTGCCCTGATGCCGCAAATCTGTCAAAACCCAGCTCAAATTTTCTAATCTTTGCAGATTGAGGCGTCCGTTCGCATATGTCAAAGTGGCGGTTCCCACTTTTATGACAATTCTTCCGCGCGTCTTCAGGTTTTCTCGAATCTTCATGAGCATCCCTTTCTTTGAGGGCATTATAGCATAGCGTTTTTCACGCCGCAAGTTGCGGGCCGCCGCAAATGTTGCGGAGCCGCCGCAAAGTTAGCCTCAGGTGTCGAAATAACAAAGATCCAGAATGAAGGGGCCCGTTTGCATTCCCGCAGCCCTGGATGAAAAATACACTTGAAATTTTAATGACTTTGCGGTATTATATCTACATATTACATAAAAACCTCAGAATACTTTGTTAAAAAATGCGCAATTTTATCTATTCACCCATCAAAACAAGAGCAAGGGAGGAATTAAACATGCGGGAATGCGCAGCCAAAGTCAGCGACGTAAGTACACCGGCCAGCGTGTTGGACGATGTCCGGAGCCTGGCCGCCAGGTACAGAGGCCAGCCGGAAAAAGTTATCCAGGTGGTGCGCGAGGCGCAAGCCCTGTCCAACAACGGCGCCCCGTTGGACGTGGCGCGCGTCATCGGCGAGGAAATGGGCGTGCCGGTGTCGAAGATCTACGACATCGCGACCTTCTATTCGTTTTTGTCGGTCAAGCCGCGCGGCAAAAATATCATCCGGATCTGCCGCAGCGCTCCAAGCCATGCCCGTGGCTGTCAGGAGGTTATTGACGCGTTTAAGAAAATTTTGGGCATTGAACTGGGCGAGACTACGCTCGACGGCAAATTCACGCTGGAAACTTGTGAATGTCTTGGCATTTGTCATTTGTCGCCCTCTGTAATGATCAACAAGACTGTGCATGGTCATCTTTCACCTGAAAAAGTGCCGGCTTTATTGAACAAGTATTAATATTTTTTTCACAATAAAATCTTTTCCATAACAAAATCTTTTCCATAATAAAATCTTCATAATAAAATCTTTTCCATAATAAAATTGTCTTCATAAAATTTCTTCCGAATGGGGGGAGCGCGTGCCTCACCTACCGAGGGTGGGGCTTTTAGCGCGGCGTATTATGAACGAGACACGCATTGTACTGCGCAACGTCGGCAAGATCAACCCGCGTTCAATTGACGATTATGTCGGGTTCGGCGGGTATTCCATACTCAAAAAAGCCATTGAAATGGGCCCGGACGCGATCATTGACATCATAAAGCGATCCGGTCTGCGCGGCCGGGGCGGGGCGGGTTTTCCCACAGGCCTGAAATGGGAATTTACCAAAAATGCCGCATCCGATGTTAAATATATTGTCTGCAACGCGGACGAAGGAGAACCAGGTACCAACAAAGACCGAATCATCGTCGAAAACGATCCCAACAGCGTATTTGAAGGCATGGCCATCGCGGGCGTCGCGGTTGGCGCGGAAATGGGCTACATATATTTACGCGTGGAATATCCCGGCGCCGACCTCATACTGCGCGCCGCGCTGGCGGAAGCGCGTGCTGCCGGATATCTGGGGCAAAACATCATGAATACTGGCGTGAATTTTGATATTGAGGTCGTGCTGGGCGCGGGCGCGTATGTCTGCGGAGAGGAAACCGCTTTGTTGAACTCCATGGAAGGCAAACGCGGAGAACCGCGCTTTAAGCCGCCGTTTCCCGGTGTGTCCGGGTATCACGGCAAGCCGACCGTTATCAATAATGGGGAAACATTCGCGAACATCACTTATATTATTGACTACGGCCCGGAAGATTTTGCGCGCATCGGCACGGAATCTTCGCCGGGTACAAAACTTTTTACGCTGTGCGGCAATGTGGAGCGCCGGGGGGTCTATGAGTTCCCCATGGGCATCACGCTGCGCGAATTGATTTACGACGTAGGCGGCGGCATTCCCAGAGGCCGCCAGCTTAAAGCGGTTCAGACCGGCGGTTCTTCCGGCACGTTCGTTACGCCGGATAAACTCGACATGCACATGGACATGAACCTCGCCGCCGCCCATGGCGCGACGATGGGATCCGGCGCGGTGCTGGTGATTGACGACAGACACTCGATTCCGGAACTCGCATTGAACATTACGGAATTTTTCGTCGGGGAGAGCTGCGGCAAATGTACACCCTGCCGCGAAGGCGCCATGCGCCTTTACCAGCTTATCCAGAAATTTATGAGCGGCGAGGCCAGCCTGGCCGATATTGACACAGTGAAAGAGCTTTCAACGACCATGGGGCTCGCGTCGCTCTGCGGCCTGGGGCAGACTGTCTCCACGGCGATACTCACGACCATTGACAGCTTCAGAGATGAATATCTTGCCCATACCTACAGCGGATCGCGCGATGGAAGGAGGACGACGACCAATGCCTAAACTGACAATTGATAACATCCAAGTGGAAGCCGAACCCGGCGATACAATCCTCAAGGCGGCGGCAAAGATAGGGATAAAGATTCCGACGCTTTGCCATCATCCTGATCAGGCTGTCAAAGCCAATTGCCGCATATGCGTTGTGGAAGTCGAGGGGCAGCGCGTGTTGCAGCCAGCCTGCAGTTTTCCCGCCTCTGAGGGCTTGATCGTGAAAACCAACTCATCCAAAGCCCGCCTTGCCCGGCGCAATATTTTGGAACTCATCCTCGCGCACCATAACAGGGAATGTCTTACATGTCCGCGCGGCGGCGGCTGCGAATTGCAGACGGTATCCGAAATGCTGAATTTTAACGGAGAAATCCGGTATGAAAACCATATGCGAGGCCACGGCAAAGATTACAGCTCGCCGTCCATCGTGCGTGATCCTTCAAAATGTATTGTCTGCGAACGCTGTATCTATGCCTGTTCGCAAATCCAGACAGTCAACGTGCTCTCAAAAGAAAATCGCGGGTTCCATACCACGGTCGCGACGGCGTACAATCTGCCGCTGAGCGAAACATCTTGCGTGTTTTGCGGTCAGTGTGTGCAAGCCTGCCCGGTTGGCGCGCTGACTATGCGCGACGACACCAAAGAGGTTTGGAAAGCCATTGAGGATCCGGACAAATGGGTGGTTGCGCAATGTGCGCCGACCGTTCGAATCACTTTGGCCGAAGCGCTGGGTGAACCGCCCGGAACAGTCAGCACGGGGCGCCTCGTCACCGCCATGCGCGCGCTGGGCTTCAACGCGGTTTTCGATACGGATTTTTCAGCGGATTTGACGATTATGGAAGAAGGCTCGGAGTTGCTGCACCGGATTCAAAACGGCGGCACACTGCCGATGATTACGTCGTGCAGCCCTGGATGGGTCAATTTCTGCGAAGCTTATTATGACGATCAGCTGGCTCATCTTTCCACCTGCAAATCGCCCCAGCAAATGTTTGGCGCAGTGTTGAAAACGTATTACGCCGACAAATGCGGACGTGATATTGATTCTTTGTACAGCGTTTCCATCATGCCCTGCACCGCGAAAAAGCACGAGCGGCTGCGTCCGGCCATGGCTTCTAGCGGCCGCCGCGATGTGGATTGCGTGCTGACCGTTCAGGAACTCGCGCGCATGATCAAATCCGCTGGGTTAGATTTTGCCCGCTTGCCTGAATCTGATTTTGACCTGCCCTTTGGCCTAGGTTCTGGCGCGGGTGAGATTTTCGGCGCGACAGGCGGTGTTATGGAGGCCGCCCTGCGCACGGTTTATGAGATTGTCACTGGCCGTGAACTGGAAAATATTGAGTTTACCGATGTACGCGGCTTTGCGGGTGTAAAGGAAGCCGCGGTGGATTTGGACGGCACGGAAGTTAAAATTGCCGTTGCGCATGGGCTTTCCAACGCGCGCCTTCTCATGGATCAGCTGCGCGAGGGACAGTCGCCGTATCACTTTATAGAAGTCATGGCCTGCCCCGGCGGATGTATCGGCGGCGGCGGCAACCCGATTAAAAACTGGGCCAAGATGGATAAACGCCTGGACGCTGTTTATGAGACCGACAGGTCCCTTCCGATCCGAAAGTCTCACAAAAATCCGGCGATCAAGCAGCTTTATGATGAATTCCTCAAAGAGCCGCTGGGCGAGCTTCCGCATAAATTGCTTCACACGCATTATTCGTCGCGCGCCGCGCTGACGAAATAAAAAAAATAAAAAATAAGAAAACAGCGCTATCGTGATGGCTTGCTTTACGATAGCGCTGTTTTTTTATTTTTTATGATTCTTCGGCTTTCATTTTTTCTATCAGCGGCATCGTGCCAATCCGATGCGGGCAAGATGCGCCAGGAGAAACGCATAAGATTTTTTTGGAGCTGAAATGGGAGTGCGGAACGGAAATATGAATAAAAAACTGAGCGTAGATTTGGGAAACACGGTAGGAGCGGAAATAATATTGCAATAATTACATCTACAAAATTCGCTGACGCTCAAAAGGGCATAACACCCCTTGGTCTTGATTCGCTAATTTTGTCGAAAAATAATTATTTTCTTTCTTTTACTACTGATTTTTGCAGAGCCTCGGCTATCGTATCCTCCATCAAGTATACCAAGTATTACCGTCAACAGCTCTGTGAGGGACCAGCCAATAAGCTTTCTAATTTTTTTAAGACCGATTTTATATATTGGCTGAACCAGCTTCAAAAGCGTCAGCGCCATTTTATTAAGGATGCTTAAATTATTGAAAGCATTTTT
>JAITPB010000191.1 GCA_031289625.1 Clostridiales bacterium
CGCCTCCGCGGCTTTTTCATTTTTCGCGAAAACCAAAACGCGCGCGGTCTTGCCTGTGCCGTGCGGCAGCACAACGGCGCCGCGCACCTGCTGATCCGCGTGGCGGGAATCTACGCCCAGGCGGATATGCGCCTCCACGGTTTCATCAAACTTGGCCGTAGCCGTCTTTTGTACTAAATCTATGGCTGTATCCAGATCGTACAAGGCGGCGCGGTCGAGCAGCTTGGCTTTTTCGCGGTATTTTTTCCCGTGTTTCATTAAGCCTCCTCCTTTACCACAATGCCCATGCTGCGCGCCGTGCCGGCGATAACCCGCATGGCCGCTTCCACGGACGCTGCGTTCAAGTCGGACATCTTCGTTTCGGCAATTTTTTTCAGTTCATCCGGGGTAATGGTTGCTATCTTGGTTTGGTTGGGGGCAGCCGAACCGGACTCGACGTTGCACGCTTTTTTCAAGAGCACCGCGGCGGGCGGCGTCTTCGTGATAAAGGTAAAGCTCTTATCCTGATAAATGGTGATGACGACGGGGATGACATACCCGGCCTGAGACTGGGTTCTCTCATTAAATTCTTTACAAAAACCCATAATGTTCACGCCATGCTGGCCGAGGGCCGGGCCGACCGGCGGCGCGGGCGTCGCCTTGCCCGCATTAATTTGCAGCTTCACTATGCCTGAGACTTTCTTTGCCATTCAAGCGCCTCCTAATTTGTGGTATAACGGGAGTCGTTGCAAAACTTCCCTCCCACCTCCGGCGCTGGGCCGGAATCAACTTTTTCTTTCAGTCAGATGATCTTTGTAACCTGTGAGAAATCCATCTCCATGGGCGTTTCACGGCCAAATATCGAAAGCTTGACGATCACCGTGCGCTTGCCTTGGTTGATCTCTTTAATGCCGCCGACAGAGGATTCAAATGGCCCGCTGATCACTTTTACCGTGTCGCCCACGTCCAGATCAATCAGCTCTTGGGGCAGCTCAATACCCATGGAGGCGACTTCATCCTCCGTCAAGGGAACGGGCTTTGAGCCGGGGCCGACAAAACTGGTGACGCCTCTGGTATTGCGCACCACATACCAGGTATCGTCGTTCATAATCATATTGAGCAAAACATAGCCGGGGAAAATTTTGCGCTGTACCGTTTTCTTTTTGCCGTTTTTGATTTCTACGGCGTCCTGCACCGGTACGACCACTTCGTGGATATACTCCTGCATACCTCTGTTTTCAATAATTTTTTCAATATTCGCCTTGACTTTATTTTCATAGCCGGAATAGGTGTGTACTACAAACCATTGCGTGTTTTCAGACATACATCCCCCGCCGTTTAAAACGACGCCGTAACCCATGAGGCAAACTGCGTAAACAAAAAATTGAACCCGCCGTCCAGGATGGCGATGTAGGCGCCAAAAATCAGCGACACCGCGATCACGGTCAGCGACTGCTTAACGAGGTCTTCCCGGGAGGGCCATACGATCTTTTTAAATTCGGAGACGTATTCCACATACTTGGCGTGAAACCATCGCAAAAGTTTATTTTCCTGCTTATCGGGGGGCTGGTGGGGCTTTTTATCATTTTTTTTCGCGTCATCCGCGTCATTTATGGAAGAAACTTTCTCATTGCCGTTGTCGTCCATATCATTACCTCGATTCTCTGTGTGCCGTATGCCGGTTACAGAACCGGCAATATTTTTTAATCTCCATTCTGTCTGGATGCGTTTTCTTATCTTTGGTGGTATTGTAATTGCGCTGCTTGCATTCGGTGCAAGCCAGAATGATTTTTGTTCGCATGGCGGTACCCTCTTCTCGCATATTTTGGCATAAAAAAAAGACCTTGCGCTTGGAACATGTTATCATAGCCCGCAGATGCTGTCAATAAGGAAATCGGCTGAAATTTAGACACGGCTATTGAATTATCTCTTGTTCTATGGTACAATCAACGCCGTTAGTTTTAAAAAAAAGGGAGGATTCGCATGAAACTCAACATTGAAAAAAATCTCGTAGAAGTTTGGCCAGAGAGCCCCGGCGAAAAAATCGATCTGGAAGAGCTTTGGCGTATCTTGATTGACTGCAACGGCGCCGCGCTGAAACTCGCGCCTGTAGGCGAGTACGTTCCGCAGAAACAAAACAAGGCTGTTTTTTACATCGAAGGGTTGGATCCGGAAAAGCCAACGTACACGCCGATTGTTGTGCAGGAAGATTGTACGGTTTGGTGCAGAACCTGCAACGGCTTACAGCAGCTGAAAAAAGGAGACCCAATTCCGATCTGCTGCGGTAAAATTATGGAAGTCGTGGAGTAACACATTGAGTATAAATATAAATGCGCGAAAACGCGCCGGGCGCAAAAAAAATGTGCCGGGCGCGTTTTGCCTTTAAATCAGATTGCACGGGATAAAGCAGTTTTTGTCATCAATCGGCACAACTTCCTCACACATACAAATAATACCGCCGCAGCCGCGTGTGGCACTCGTTTTATCCAAAAGGGCGAATTTTTTCACTTCCCGGCGGTCAGGGTTCGCTGATTTTTTGATTTCCAGCGGGTGAACAGAGGCGTTCTGTTCCACGAAAATATCGATTTCTTTCGTGTTGGAATCCGGATAGTAGGTCATGTTCGCCTTTTCTTGGGCATACGCATAGTGTTTTAACAATTCAGCGGCGATGAAGTTCTCAAAATAATGCCCGCTGGCAGCTCCGATCATTAGGGTGTCCCGCGTCAGCCACATGGAAAGATGCGCCGCCAGCCCTGTGTCGCAAAAATACAGTTTTGGCGTTTTCGTCAGACGTCTCAGCGCATTGTTTGCATATGGCTGGAGCAGATAGACAATCCCCAAGCTCTCCAACAGCCGCAGCCATTCCTTTGCGGTGGGCTGCGCGATTTCAGCCGCGTCCGCGAGCGTCTTGTAGTTGATTTGCTCCGAAACAAGCGCCGCACAAGCGGTCAGAAATTTCGAAAAGCGCAGACTGTCCGTAACGCCGCCCAAGTCCACCACGTCCCGCATGAGGTAGCTATTCACATAAGAGTTGTAATACTCCTGCCGCTGCTCCGCATCGGCGCGGAACACCTGCGGCATACCGCCTCGCCAAATATGTTCAAACACACTGACAATATCGTTTTTGGGAACCTTCGCTTGCCGCGCCTGTAAGCAAGGTAAAGAAAAATCTAGTGTGTCCTCAAAAATAACGCCGTCTTTCTCGTTCTTTGACAGGCTGAATAATTCCAATATGCCAATCCGGCCCGCCAGCGTTTCGCGGACATTCTTCATCATGGTGAATTGCTGGGAGCCGGTCAACCAAAACAAGCCGGGTTCCTCACTCTCGTCGCACAGGATTTTGATTTGGCTGAACAACTCCGGTGCGTACTGCACCTCGTCAATGATGACAGGCGGCTTGTAGTTTTGAAAAAACAGAACAGGGTCTGACTTCGCCAGATTGCGCGCCATTAGGTTATCTAATGTGACGTAGGTTCTGTTTTGGGCTGGCTGCGGCGAAAAAGACGCGCCGCGGCTCGCCCATACATCCGGTTCTTCTGCGGCCAAATGCCGAAGCATTGTCGTCTTGCCAACCTG
>JAITPB010000027.1 GCA_031289625.1 Clostridiales bacterium
AGTATTTTGATTGACGCCAAAAGCCATGTCATATACCCCGCAATCGCCAGCCCGACGGCCTTCGAAAAAATATAGCCCTTGGAGGTGAATTTTCCAAAAAAAACGCTCGTCAGGGGAAAAAAGATCAGACCAAGGCCAAGCAGTGTCAGCCACCACTGCAGATAAGACAAAAAATCGGTCATGACAAACAGCAAGGCGATAAATAGTGCGATAACGATCCGATACGCCTTCGCGTCTTGGCAATACGCGAGGCAAGCTTTGATTCCGGTGGCAGCGCCAGATTGAATTTTCACATTATCATCCCTTTATGATCTCCGCGGCCGCCGCGCCCATGCGAACCGCGTAATTTTGTCCTCTGTCTTCCGGGTAAATCTGTGACATGCTGGCTAAATACAGGTTTTGCACTGGGGTTTCGTATGGCGGGACGATTTCGGAGTAGCGCCGCACGATGACCGGCTGCGAATATACGCATCTGTGAATATAGCTGTCTAAAATGTCTTCTGGATGAAAGCGCGGAAAGAGCTTCTGCGCGTATGCCAGAAACACAGATTGGATTTCGCTGTCCGCGGCCTGGAAAAACGGATCGCTTTCATCAATGTATCTGGACAGGTAAATGACATGATTATCGCCGTAATCCTTGTCTTTGATCAAGTTAGTATGTTCAATAAACAGCACGAACGGGGCTTTCTCTTCCGCGACAGTCACCCAATAATACTCTGAAACCGGCTGCTTGACAATGATCGTCATGCAGATATTGGATTTATATTTGATTTTGTCCAGCTTCCGCGCATATTCATCGGGAAAATCGCACAGCCCGCGCAGCTCGTTGGGGGAAGCCGTGAACAAGACCTTGTCATATATTTTTTCGTCCTGCTCTGTCCGCACGCTGACCTTTCCGCCCTCCGCCGCGGCGAGGCGCGTGACAGGCTGATACAGCATCTGCCCGCCGCGTTTTTCGATGTCTTCGGCGAGCGCCCGGTACAGCCGGTAAAAACTGCCGCGCAGATACCCCAAAAGCTCGCTGTTCAAATTACTTCTCGTCGAGCCGCGCAGCTTGAATTTGTTCCAGATCCAAACGCCGGAAACTTGATCGGCGTCTTTGCCGAACTTTGAATACAGCAGCGTCCGCCAGATTTTATCATAGGAATCCTGTCCCGCTTTTTTGACGAGCCACTCCCGCGCGCTGATGTCTTCCATGCTTTTGTAGTCCTTTACGCTTTTGGCGCTCAAAACGGCCAGCCCCATACGGATACGGCTGGCGAAACTGATGGGGGGGAAAAGCAGCAAATTCAGAGGGGATGTAAAAGGATACAGACGGCCGTCCAGCATAAGGCCGTTTTTCGGTTCTTCCCAGAGCATGTCGCCAGAAAGTCCCATCTCGTCGATCAAAGACAAAACTTCCCTGTCGCTGGTAAAAATATGGTGATAAAATTTATCAATCCATGTGTTGTGGATGGGGACGGCACCGGCGATTCCTCCGATCCCCTTGTCTGATTTTTCATAGACCGTGACGGCATGGCCGCTTTGCACCAGCGATCGCGCGGCGGTCAAACCGGCGGCGCCCGCCCCAATAATGCCGATATGCATAAAAATATCTCCTCTCTATAATTAATCCTGTTCAATCACCTGATAGACAGATAACCGCACTTCCTCATCCGAATAAACCAGCGGAAAAGTGTCCGCGATGTTTTGCTCGTTGACCGGCCATTCGACGTTGTTTATGACGTCCGGGTTGATCACGATATAGGCGATATTGTTTTCGCGCGTAAGGCGCCGCAGTTCGTCCGGGCTGCCCGCCGCGTACATGGCCTTCGCCGCCGCGCCGCGCAAGTCCGTGGCATAACCCGCTGACCAGGCGTAATACGGCCAGCCGTTAAATTCAAACCGGCCCGCGAAGAAAATTTCGCTGAGGGAATCCCAATAGGTTAAAAAAATGTCGTTGGGCTTCGTGTTCTGAATCAGCCAATCCTGATATTGGCTGTGAACGGGCATGGACGCGCTTCTGCCTATGCCGTTCAAATTGCGTTCAGACATCAGGTCAATCACGCCCGTGAAAACCATCAGGGAAAACAAAACCGCCGCCAAAATTTTAGCGCCAATGCCCAGCCAGCGCTTTTGCCATTGGTGCGACGCCAGGAACCATACGCCGCAGGCTGTGAAAATATTCAGCAAGGCCAAAGAAATCATCAGGTATTTGTGGTTCACAGTGACATCCGGCGTCAGTGAAAGGCTGAAAGTGATCACAAAGGGGACGGCAAACGCGAAAAAAAACGGGGCATATTTTTTGGGGCGGAGACTCAGGGCCAAAACGGCCACAAAAAGACAGACGCCGGTTAGTTCAATGATATAGCGGGCAACGCCGGCGGGGGATTTGTCTGGCGAGATGAAACCAAATCGCAGGCTGAGTTTCGCGATCTCGACGCCCGGCGCGAAAAACGACGCTTCCAGCGTGGAGAGCGCGTAGGCGATAACGGCGATGATCAGAAAATTCAGCCGGTGTTTGGAAAACACAGCCAAAACAGCCAGAATCGACAAAACGGCAATGACGCAAGCGCCGTTGAAAAAAGCCGCGCCGCCTATCAGCACCCCTAAAAATACAGCGGAACCCACCCGATCGCAAAGCCAGGCGTCCTTGCTGGCGATGAACGCACGCGCTTGCATTCTAAAGCCGGAGGACGGGCCTGACGGCGGGGCGTCTGAAAGCGGCGGCGGTGAAACCGACAGCGCGGCGAGCATTTTTTGTACATACGGCAGCATGGCAATGAGCGTGATCAGCAAAAGCGAAATGCCCAGCGCAAAATGACGCTGATTGGCGTATACGTTGATGTTCCATAGTCCCCATGCCTCCTCGCCGGACGTCTTTCCAATGAAAGAGGATGTATTTAAGATAAATCTGATGAACGAGCCTGCACTTTGATAGGGCGCGTTCTCATAGACATAACGCAAACCGGAAAAAGAACTGCGAAAGAAAAAAAAGACAACGGTGAGCAGCCCGACGGCTCTTTGGCTTGTCAGCAGCGACGCGAAGATATACAGCAGCACGGAGCAGCTGATCAGCCCGGCCGCGCTCATGAAGTTCAGAGCTATGTCCATTCTCATGCCTAAATATTCCAGCACGCCTGTAAAAAATTGAAACATGAAATGATAGCGAATGGTACCGTCTGGAAAATGTGGAAAGCTGGTCGGAAAATTCGCGCCAAAGGAAAACGAGCGAATCAGCGCTGTATGAACGGCGAAATCGCTGAATATCGTGTAGCCCATTTGAAATTTTCCGTCACGGACAAAAAAAGTATACGTCATCAGCCAGATGATAAACAGGCTGACCGCCGCCATAAAAATCAAAACAGGCCGATAAGTTTTGAGGATTTCAGGCGCACGCGCTTCCGGCGGGCGCTTCCGCCGCCGCCATAGAGTTCCGCCGCCGATCAGAGCCAAAATAATCATGCTCAGAAGTGTTCCGTAAAACAGGGGCCGGCCAGACGCGCGAAACACATAGGCCGCCAGATACGTTATCCATCCGGAAAAAATCACGCCAACGGTAAAAGAAGCCGGGAGGACAATGAGGCGCCTGGGAAACAAATCCGCGTTTTCCGGCGCGCCCTCCAGCCCCAGCTTGGGCAGAAATGTCCGCACTAAAATAGTACCGGTGTAAATCGACAGAGTCAGATAAATGATCGCGAGCACTGACGGCGCCTCCTCCAAAAAATTCTGTATGTATTATTCTACCACATTATCTATTTTTTTTACACTATCGCGCAAAATAAAGAAGGCTCATAATGGGTTTTGGACTGCTAAAAAAACTAAAATACAAAAATTCGGAAATAATTACAAAATTCGGGCGAGAAGATAGAAAAAATAAAAATGGAGACTTAAAATTAAAGAAGCAAAAGGGTATAATACTCCCTTGGATTTTATCAAACATATGTTTGTATATATATTTTTACTCAACTATAAGCAAAGATACCAATGATGGCAGCAATCTTTTCCCTCTGGCTCGTATATTATGTACATATTGAAAAAATGCTATACTAACGAACGAATAGATTTGTCAATGGATCAGGACAACCGCATCAATTTCTTGGAAGCCTTGATTTATGCGGCTTTGAAGCACTTTCGAATATTCATTTGATATGGTCAAAAAATGCCCTGCAAGCCAGTAAAATCAATGCATGGT
>JAITPB010000032.1 GCA_031289625.1 Clostridiales bacterium
GAAAATGATGAAATATTTTATCTCCAAAGCGGTTGGCAGACACATGATACGCAAGCCGCGCATCGCCGTCTGCGTGCCTTCCAATGTGACTGAGGTGGAGCGGCGCGCCGTGGAAGACGCAACCCGCCAGGCCGGCGCGCGTCAGGTGTTCATCATAGAGGAGCCCATCGCGGCCGCTATCGGCGCGGGCATTGACATCGCGCGGGCCTGCGGCTCCATGGTGGTAGACGTCGGCGGAGGCACCACGGACGTGGCTGTGATTTCTTTGGGCGGTTCCGTCGTCAGCACATCGCTGAAAATCGCCGGAGATGATTTTGACGACGCCATTGTACGATATGTACGCAAAAAACACAATATCCTTATCGGCGAAAGGACAGCGGAAGATTTAAAAATCCACATCGGCGCCGCCCATGAACACGACGATCCCGTTACCATGGATGTGCGCGGGCGGAATTTGATTACGGGCCTGCCCAAGACCATCACCATTTCTTCCGTGGAGATGCTGGAGGCGCTCGCCGAATCTGTCGCCAGCATCGTGGAATCTGTACACATGGTTCTGGAAAAGACGCCCCCGGAACTGGCCAGCGATATTTCCGACAGAGGCATCGTGATGACGGGCGGAGGCAGTATGCTGAACGGTCTGGACAGGCTTATCAAGGAAAGAACCGGCATTAACGCCGTCATCGCGGAAGACGCGATCTCCTGCGTGGCGATTGGCACAGGTAAATACATTGAATACGTTTCCAGCGGAAAAATTGACATGAGAGAAATGCGCGCCGGGAGGGGCTAAATATGATTCGAGGTTTATACGCCTCTGCGATGGGCATGATCGTGCAGTCGCAAAAAATGGACGTTATCGCGGACAACATCGCGAATGTCAACACAACGGGACACAAAAGAGACGCGACGGCCGCCCGCTCATTTTCAGATGAACTGATGAGACGGCTGGATGATCTGGATTATGAAGTACTGGTCGGGCCCTCGTCCCATGGCGTGTATATGGATGAGGTTCACACAGATTTTTCCGGCGGCGGCTTGCACAAAACTGGCGCGCCCCTGGATCTTGCGATTTCGGGCGGCGGCTTTTTCACGGTATCTGTGAACGGCACGGAGATGTACACGCGGGACGGCTCGTTTACTTTGTCGGCGGATGGGACACTGATCACGAAAGACGGCGCCGCCGTATTGGGAACGGGAGGCCCCATTCAACTTCCGTTGGGCGTGATATCCGTCTATCCGGACGGACGCGTGTATGTGAACGGCGTGTATGCGGACACGCTGCAAATGACGGACTTCACGGACAGGCGGGCGCTGCGCAAGGCACAGGATAATTTATATGCGCTTGCGCCTTCGGCTGGAGATTCGGCTGTGCCTTTCCAAGGCGAAATACATCCGGGCTTTTTGGAAGCTTCCAATGTCAGCGCCGTAAAAGAAATGGTAGACATGATCCAAGCGTCGCGGGCTTATGAAGCCAATCAGAGAATGATTGTCGCACATGACGCGGCGATGGGCCGCATTGCCAATGACATTGGGAAAAAATAGGCGGAATGATCCGGCGCGGATTGGGAAACGCTATGGACAAATATCTGAAAAGAGATGATTGCCATGATGCGTTCTTTGTGGACTGCGGCTTCCGGCATGATAAGCCAGCAGCAGAATGTGGACGTCATATCCCATAACCTAGCCAATGTGAATACTTTCGGCTATAAAAAAGAAAGGCTGGAGTTCAAGACGCTGCTGTACGAGAGCATGAACCGGGCGGATTTGGATCCGGCGAATCAAACTGGACGCCCTGTAAATCTGCAAGTGGGGCACGGCGTCCGCCCTGTGGCGACCGCCCGGATATTTTCGCAGGGGAACTTGCAGCGGACAGACAACAGCATGGACTTCGCCATTTCCGGCGACGGGTTTTTCGCTGTGGACAGAGGCGGCGGCGACATTCAATACACCAAAGACGGCGCTTTTAAAATCAGCGCCACAGACGAGGGTTCCATGCTGGCGACGGCGGACGGGTATCCTATTCTGGATGTGGACGGCGCCGCGATTGTCATCCCCGGCGACGTCTCCGTGAAAAATGTATCCGTAGACGAAACCGGCCTGTTCGCTTATACGGACGCTTCCGGCGTGCCGCAGGATCTGGATCTGCAAATCGGCCTGGTGCAGTTTTCCAACCCGCAAGGGCTGGAGGCTGCAGGGGCCAACCTGCTCCGGCAGACCGCCGCTTCCGGTCTGCCGCTGTCCGAAGCGGGCGGCGAAACCAATCAGCTCAGCTCATTACAGCAAGGCGTACTGGAAATGTCCAACGTGCAGGTGGCGGAGGAAATGGTCAGCCTGATCGTTGCGCAGCGCGCGTATGACATCAATTCGAAAGCGATCACAACGTCCGACGACATGCTGCAAACAGCGAACAGCTTAAAACGATAGGCTTGTCATTACCGGTACGCTGTGTTAAAATTTACCTGAAGGGATGATGGGTTCCTTGAGCCTTTTAGGACTGAACGGCGTTTACCCGCCCTATGCGGAAAGGCTGCCGCGGTACAGCACTGATCTGACAGCGCCGCAGGCGCGAAACGGCGCGGATCTCGAAAAAGCCTGCGCTGATTTTGAATCCTATTTTTTGCAGATGATGTTCAGAGAGATGCGCAAAACCGCGGTCGAGGGTGGGTTTATGCCCAAAAGCCAGGCGGAAAACATTTTTCAAGACATGCTGGATGAAGAATATGCCAAAAAGAGCGCCAAGGCGGGCGGCGTTGGCCTGGCGGATACGATGTTAAGGCAGCTTCGAATCGAAAAAGGGCCCTGAACGGGTCTTTTTTATTTTGGAATTTATTTGAAAAAAAGGAGAAATAGCTATGCCAAGCAAATTGTTTACTTCGGAATCGGTCACGGAGGGCCATCCGGACAAATTGTGCGACCAAGTATCCGACGCCGTCCTCGACGCGATCCTGACCAAGGATCCCATGGCTCGCGTAGCCTGTGAAGTCATCGCGGGCACAGGCATTATTTTTGTGGCGGGTGAAATCACGACGGATTGTTATGTGGACATTGAATCCATTGTCCGGCGGACTGTCCGGGAAACTGGATATGACCGGGCCAAGTACGGTTTTGACTGCGAATCCTGCGCGGTTGTGACGTCCATCAAAGGCCAGTCGCCGGACATTGCCAGAGGCGTGGATCGGGCCTTGGAGGCGCGCGCGGAAGAGGCAAACGCCGCCGGGAAGTCAGCCAGTGACACTGGCGCGGGCGATCAAGGTATGATGTTCGGGTTCGCCTGCGACGAAACGCCGGAATTTATGCCCATGCCGATTTCGCTGGCGCACTCTTTGGCCAGACGCCTCGCGGCGGTGCGCAAAGATGAAACGCTTGCCTACTTACGACCAGACGGCAAATCGCAAGTGACCGTGGAGTATGCGGATGGCAAACCCGTGCGCGTAGCGGCGGTGGTGATTTCCGCGCAGCACGATCCAGGAATCGGCCATGAACAGATTGAGGCGGACATTTTGGAGCGGGTGATCCGGCCAGTCATTGCCGCGGAACTGCTGGACGCGCAAACCCAGTATTACATCAACCCCACAGGGCGTTTTGTGGTCGGCGGCCCGCAAGGCGACTGCGGCCTGACGGGCCGCAAAATTATTGTGGACACTTACGGCGGCTACGCCCGGCACGGCGGCGGAAGTTTTTCCGGCAAAGACCCCACAAAAGTCGATCGCTCCGCGGCGTACATGGCGCGCTACATAGCGAAAAACATTGTGGCCGCTGGACTCGCGGATAAATGTGAGATTGAGGCGGCCTATGCCATCGGCGTAGCCAGGCCTGTTTCTATCCATGTCAATACATTTGGCACAGGCAAAATCAGCGACGAATCTTTGTCCGCCTTGATTGAGGATCGGTTTGATTTGCGCCCCGCCGCCATTATCCAGCATTTGGATTTGCGCCGCCCGATTTACAGGCAGACCGCTGCTTACGGACATTTTGGCCGCCCCGATTTAGATCTGCCTTGGGAGCGGCTGGATCAGGCTGAAGCCCTGCGGGATCACGCTGCATCGCTTCACGGTTAAATACGTAAACTTTTAAAAAACGGAGAAACCTCTTAGCGGGGTTTCTCCGTTTTAAATCGCGTATTATGACAATATCTTTTCATTTTTCCTCATCCCGCATAAATCTACATAGGCTTCAAATAATAGAATCAGCACTTTGGCCCGTCACAAACGGAGCGTCGCAGGATTGACGGCTCAAGGAATCCAGGTGTTGTCTGATGTTTTACGACAATATCATGATTTCTTTAAGATGAATGGCGCGCCACGGCGTTAAATTGTGCGGCTTTTAGAAAAACAGGCAATAAAACAATGAGCCTTTTGCGTTTTACTATACGATTAATCCAAAAAATGGTTCTCTGTTTTATTACATGTCAGTTACATTATCAAAATAAAGCTTGAACAATTAAAAACGCCGTGATATAGTGTTTATGGCAAGAGAATGGGCGCAAGCGGATTCAGCTTTTGATCAAGATGTCAGGAAGCATAATATTTATTACAATTATGTCTTCAAAATGACAATCGCATGACATTACGCTTCGGCGGGTTGACGGCCCATTTTCGCGATGCTATAATGCATACGTTGGGAGTTTATGTGAATATGCCAGGGTTTTCCAAGGTTTGCCTGGATGTTTACGCGTTGGTCAAGCCTCGCTTTTGCGGGCGCGGATCGCCCAACAGCCAATTAAAAAGAATTTTTAAGGAGGAAAGAAACATGAAAAGAAAGGTTGCACTTTTATTGGCGGCTGTGATGACTCTGTCACTAGCGCCAGTAAATGCTTTCGCAGCTACGACCACGAACCGCGTTGTCAACACCCTGAACGTTGGGCCCAATTCATTGCTGTATGAAGCGGAAGTATTGCCCAGCTCCAGCAAATTGATTGAGAACACCCTTAGCGGTGACGCGGAGTGGTTTGTAGACGGCACAGATCTTGTCCTGCCGCTGCAGGATGCTGTGACAGCGGGTTTTGAGTTCCGCGTTGAACTCACAAACGCGGAATGGTTCTTTAAAAATGGGACTGGGATTCCGACGAGCGCGGATGCCACGATAAGAGGGTTAGAGGGCATTAATGTTAATCCATCCGGCTCCGCGCAGTCTGCTTATGCGTACCGCAGCAGCATATTGCCTGGAGCGGCCAGCAATTGGTATGATCCTGCTAGCCCCAATGGCTATACGTATAATATTGCTAAAGGCGCTTTCTATCGTATCCCCGGTAACGTCGCAACCAATGCCGGATCTTATTATCGCTTCTTCCAAAAATCCAAGACGGGGAATGTTTATGAGGTTCCTTATGAAATGAAAGTTTCGGATTTGGATGATTCAGTCGCGTATGTTACGATTTTGAGAGCGACAAATCAGGCTTCGGACGGCAGAGCGGTTGTTGAGAGCGCCGGTTCTATTGCTATACCAACGCCTACCGACACACCAACGCCTACCGACACACCAACGCCAACGCCTACCGACACACCAACGCCTACCAACACACCTACGCCTACATCCACACCCGATCCAACTGTTCCTACGCCTACACCTGATCCAAACGCTACGCCTACACCAGCAACACCAACACCTACTAACACGCCTACGCCTTCTAATACTCCTGCGCCGACGAGTGCCGCTGTTCCTCAGTTTCCTCTGGCGGGCTTTAGCATTAACGGCGGTACCGGCATTGAGACGTACTATAATTCAGGTCTCAGCGGCGACGCCACTTGGGAAATCAGAATCCCGCTGGTCAGCTTAACAGTGGACGACGACGTGGATATCCAGGTGCAAGTTGTCTCTGGAAACAGTTC
>JAITPB010000041.1 GCA_031289625.1 Clostridiales bacterium
AGATCCATGACAATGTGGAGGTTCAGGAGACTGAAATGCTGGAAAAAAAACCAAGAAAGTCTTGATTATGGGCACGCCCGCGTTCGCGGCCGCCGTGCTGGAACCCCTGTGCCAAGCGCACACAGTCGCCGCGGCTGTCACACAGCCGGACAAAGCCGTGGGAAGAGGTCACAATGTGCAGCCTTCTCCCGTGAAGGCGCTTGCCCTCGCGCGCGGCATCCCCGTGTTCCAGCCCAAGCGGCTCCGCCATCCGGAAAATGTGGAGAGTTTGCGGCAATGGAAGGCGGACGTCATTGTTGTGGCCGCCTATGGGCAAATTTTACCGGCGGACGTCCTGATCATGCCGCGCTATGGCTGCGTCAATGTACACGCGTCGCTTCTGCCCAAATACCGGGGCGCCGCGCCCATCCGGTGGGCCATCATCCATGGGGAGGCGGAGACCGGCGTGACCATTATGCAAATGGACGAAGGGATGGATACTGGCGGCATGCTTTTGAAACAGGCGGTTCCCATCGGCCCGGACGACGACTACGCCGCTCTGCACGACAGGCTGGCGGCTATTGGCGCGCGCGCGCTGCTAACGGTTTTGGAGCAAATCGAAAGCGGAACGGCGCGCCCTGAAAAGCAAAACAACGCCGAGGCCACGAACGCGCCTCGGATCACCACTGAGACAGGTAAAATCGATTGGCGAAAGCCGCCTGTAGACATCGTCAATTTGATTCGCGGCCTATGCCCGCTGCCCGGCGCGCATACTTTTTATGACGGCGAGTGGATTAAAATCAGGCGTGCGCGTGCGGAAGAAGCGCCGCCCCATACAAGCGGCCGATTGCAAACGGTTTTTCAGCCCGGAGAGATCATAGAGGGCGATAAGCAGGGCTTGTTGGTGCGGGCCGGCCCGGCCGGCGGCTGTGTGCGCATACTGGAAATGCAAGCCAAAGGCGGCAGAAAAATGCCGGCGGCGGATTATCTGCGCGGCCATCCCATGCGGATGGGGGCGTTGCTGGGTTTGTAAAAACGTATGATTATTTCATCAGCAGCTCCACCGCGCGTTTCAGTTCCTCCAGCGCCTCCATGTCTCCTGTTTTGACTGCGTCCACGATGCAATGTTCGAGATGGTCCTTTAAAATGATTTCGCAGATTCCGTTTATCGCGGAACGCACGGCGGCAAGCTGAATCAGTACCTCAGGACAGTCGCGTCCCTGTTCTACCATGCTGCGCACGGCGGTCAGATGCCCAATGGCGCGCGCCATCCTGTTGAGTACCGATTTCGTTTGCTTATGCGTGTGTGTATGTCCGGCGTGTCTGCCCTCGCTCATTTCGTCGCTCATTTCGTCACCCCTCAGATACAAGTGTAAATTCTATGGAGTTCTAGTATATCATTTTTTCGAGCTCAATCCTATCCCCCGACAGGCATGTGAAAGAAATTTTGACGCTCTATCGGATCTGCCCGCGCAATAAAACAGGCCATGCCGGATAATTTTCTGGCATGGCCTTTATATAGGATGGCTTATTTACCATAAAAAACATGTTTGTTGTCAAGATGATCTTTCACGTAACGAAGGCATTCGCCAAAACGCTGAAAATGAACAATTTCGCGTTCCCGCAGGAACTTAATGGGGTCGGCTACATCGGGATCGTCGATATAGTCCAGCAGGTATTCGTAGGTAGAGCGTGCTTTTTGTTCCGCAGCCATATCTTCGTACAGATCGGTAATTGGATCGCCTTTAGATTGAATGCCGGCGGCGGTCCAGGGAATGCCTCCCGCCGATTGCGGGAAAATGCCTAACCCATGATCCACATAATCCGCGCCCATCCCAGCCGCGCGCATTTCTTCCGGCGACATCCGATCGGTCAGTTGATGGCAGATGGCGCCGATCATTTCAAGATGCCCCAGTTCTTCCGTGCCAATATGATTATCATTCATCAGATTTCCGCACCGAAGACGCCAGCTGCTTCAGGCGGGCCTATGTCAAATAGGCATCTTAGGATAGAGATCCAAAACAAACTCATCTGGCTGGTGATAGGCCCAATGATTCTTTTTAGTTTTCATATATATTACTTTTTCTAAAATGCCTTTCAAGAGATCGTTTTTCATACGGGCATCTGAAAGCTGAGGATAAACTTCCAGTACTTGCTCTACATTAGGAATAATACTTTTTTTAGCGTGTTCACGAATTTCCTCTTGTTTTATGCCCAGTTTCAGTGTTTCAACGTTCTTTTGCTCGTTTTGGATTTTTTCAGCAAGTATTTTTGATCGTTCTAAAAACATCTCTATGCTGTAAATACCCTGTTCAAGCAAGTCATGGAGTTTATCAACTTGGCATTCTAAAATCCTTAGTTCTGCTTGAGCTTTGGAAAGAGCTTTCCTTTTTATGCTGATGATATTGTCATCTTTCTGTTTCTCAACATCTAACCCCCATTCAATTTTATAATCCCGCAACCATAGGCCGAGAGACTTAAGTATTCGTTCCTCGACAATTGCAAGTTGCGAGCTTATATTATTACATGATGTCACTGGGCACATCAGTGTATCTGGATGACCATTGCTATATGGCCGACGCACCATTTTTCGTCCGCATACTCCGCATCTGATTAGCCCGGACAGCGGGTTTTTAATATCATATTGTGTTGGCCCAGGATGAGGAGGGTTCTGATCCATATACTGCTGCGCCAAATCCCATATTTCTTGATCAACTATAGCTGGGTGCAACCCATCAACCAACAACCAATCATCTTTTTTCATGCGTCGTCTCTCGATCTTGATTTCTCCATTGATAACCTTTTTTTTGGTCGGGCGCCAATTCCATCGAATTTTCCCGGCATAAACTGGATTGCGCAACATATCCCGGATAGTTGGTATAACCCAGGCATCTGTTTTCCTCGGCCTTATTCCCATTGAATTCAGCTTGCGAGCAATTAAGGACACACCTATACGCCGATATGTACCATCTACCTCTGGCTCTCCACGGGTATACAATTGATATATCATTTTGACTATCTCGGATTCTTCTGGATTTGGCTCAAGTGTCTGCCCTTTCCCTTGTGTCAACAGCTTCTTTTGGTATCCATAGGGTGCCTGATTGGCAACAAATTTTCCTTCTTTGACTGATGCTATGCGACCGCGTTGAAGCCGACGGTTAATCGTCTTATATTCGCGCCGAGACATGAAAAGCCCAAATTCAAAATATTCCTCATCAAATTCATTATTTGGATCGTATGTCTTGGCGGGCGTAATAATTTTAGTATCAGAAAGTTTGAAGGTCTGCGCAATAATTCCTTGATCAATGGTATCTCCCCGCGCCAGCCTGTCTACGTCAACCACAAGAACTCCAGCCCAAACACCCTGCTCAACTTCGAGCAATAGCTGCTGCATAATCGGCCTGGCGGCTATAGTATCACCAGAGACTACTTCACGATGGATTTCCGTAATATTAATTTTCATGCGTTTCGCATGTTCCAATAAAATATGCTCATGCCGCGCCAGTGTTTCTGTCTCGCCGTGAGCCTCTGCCTCTACATCAGCACGTGACTTTCTGAGATATATGCAATATTGAGACAAAAAATCAGATCCCCTCATTTGATTACGGTAAGAGCTAAAAAAAGCCCTTGTCTTCCCGCTTTCTAATCTGATATATTTTTCGGCTAAAAAAACAAAGCATAAAATTCACGCTCCGTAAATTTAAAAGCAGTATTATTTTTAGCGCCATTATGCAATATATTCCATTATTTACCCCCCCCCCCCCCCCC
>JAITPB010000142.1 GCA_031289625.1 Clostridiales bacterium
CTTTACAAGCGCGATTATTTCAACAAGTGTTCCCATCTTGATTCCCCTTCGTCTGTTTTGATGCTTCCATTATATCACACACATTTGAAAAAACCAAGACTGTTTACGACTATCACCAAGTTTTAAGGGGGATTCCTATGCCGGTTATGAGATTTTATTAGAGGGCATTTTTAATCGGTATCTGCCCGTTTCCGCGGAAAAGGACGAGAAGCTCGTCAATCTCTTCGGGCTTATTCCGGCTTATGACCCTTTCTTTCGGGGCGACCTTGAAGAAATTGCGCGATTGCTTACCGGCCTCGGTCTTTGCGTGAACACTTTTTTTACCCCTGATCAAACTTTTGAAAACATCAAAAGCGCACCGAAAGCAGGGCTTAACATCGTTTTTTCTCACGTTTACGCAGGGACATTCGCACAAAACTTTGAAGAACGTCACGGAACTCCTTACTGGAAAACAGACATTCCCGTCGGCGCTGAAGCAACCGACCGTTTCCTGACTGAGCTGGGGGAGCGTCTCGGTATTCCAAAGGAGCAAATCGAGGCGCTGATTTCCAAAGAAAATCAAGAATATTACGGCTATTTCGCACGTTGCGCCGATATTTTTTGTGACGGAGATTTCAAATACTATGCGGCATCAATTACGAACGCCAATTACGCTCTTCCGGTGGCTTCTTTTCTGAAAAAGGAACTCGGATGGATTGTTTTGGAGTCCTTTGTAACCGATCAGTTGAATGAAGACCAACAATATGCGTTCCGGCAAACGTATGAAAAAGCCACGCTTGCTTCCGAACTGATTTTTGAAACCGATACCAGTCAAATTGCGAAAACAATCACCAGAAAGCTTCCGGACAGCCAAGGACAGCGGTATTTTGATTCAATTGACCCGCTGTTTATCGTGGGAAGCTCACTGGATAAACCAATTTCACTGAAACGTAACGCTCCGCTTTTAAGCGTCAGCTATCCGGTTTATAACCGCATCATTCTTGACCGTGGATATGCCGGGTATCGCGGCGGCCTGCATTTTTTTGAAGATTTAGTCGGTGTGATTGTATCACCCAGATAGGAGAAAACGCCATGAGTTATTTTGAGCAAAGAACACCTCCAACAAGAGATCAGCGCCTTTCCATCGGCGATAGCTTTGCCGGAACCGGCTGCGGCGCGTTAGATTGCGCCAAGGAGGGCTGTATGCAGCAAAAAGGGCGTCGCTTTTGGCAGGCAGGCATGTGCCAAATGAGCCTTTCTTTAATGATGGCCGTCACCGTGGAAAACAGCGTCATTATTATGCACGCTCCCATAGGCTGCGGTTCCATGTTGATTCCTCTGGGCATTTCCGCCGCCAAAGGAAAGATGAAGCGGGGCAAAGCGCCTGCGGGACCCATATGGCTGTCCACGAATCTGAAGGAAAGTGACGTCATAGGCGGCGGCGAGAAAAATCTGCGCGAAACCATTCTTTATGCCGACCGTGAATTTCATCCCGAAATTATTTTCGTCGTGTCCACCTGTGCGCCCAGTATTATCGGGGATGACGTGGAAGAAATTGTGCGCAGCGTCGGCGCCGGAACCGAAGCGCAAGTCACGGCAATCCATTGTCCCGGATTCAAGAGCCGTGTCGTCGCCAGCGCTTACGATTCTTTTTATCATTCACTGTTCAGCCATATTCAGCTTGAACCCATTCCCTATAAGGATTATCAGCCGGTTGAGCGTTCGGACCCGGATTACAGCATGAAGATACGCCGGTTTAACGCACAAAAACAAATGACGGTGAACCTATTTAACGCAACTTCAATTGGTTCGCAGGATGAGGCAGAGCTTACGCGGCTGATGTGCGCAATCGGATTAAATGTGCGGGTGTACGCTGAGTTTTGCAGCGCCGGGGAGTTGCGCATGATGTCCTTTGCGGGCTTAAATGTGAGCATGTGCAATGTCCATGACGACTATATTCTGAAATATTTACAGGATAAATATAGTATTCCGTATATCATTTGCGGCATGCCGATCGGAATATCCGCAACGAAGGCGTGGCTTTTAGAGATTGCTGAGCATTATGGGCTTGCGGATAAAGCCAGAAGCTTGATTGAGTCGGAGGAAGAGCAGCTTAACGCGGCGCTGGAACCGCTTTTGCCTCAGATAAAAGGCAGACGGGTTTTGATTAGCGGCGGGGTGATTCGATCCATGTCAGAAGCGCTCATGCTAAACGAACTGGGCATGGAGGTTGTCGGCGTGGACGCGGCTCATTATGACAGTGAAGCCGATCCCGTGCTTCACAGCTTTTCAGATGAACTGCCGGAAATTCCTTTTGCAATCAGCAGTCAGCTTTATGAAGCAATTAACCAAATCAAAAAACTCAAACCCGACCTTACAATCGCACATAACGGCACACACGGGTGGCTCGCAAGGGCCGGGATTACATCCATGCAATTGTTTGACACGGACAAACCCTTCTTCGGATATGCGGGAATCTACCGCTTTGTGCGCAGAATGATCTTTGCGCTGAAAAACACATCTTATTCAGACCGGCTTGCGGAGCATGTAAAACTGCCATACAAGAAGGATTGGTACGACAAAGACCCGTTCCACTATATAACTGGTTGACATGAATCAAATGAACAAAGCAAGCGAGGAGGCAGAACATGGCTTACAATTTTGATGAGGTCATTGACCGCACCAACACAAATTCAGTAAAATACGATTTTCCCGGCCGATATGGGCTGCCGGGGTATAATTATGTCCCGCTGTGGATTGCCGACATGGATTTCCGGTCGCCGCCCTGTGTTCATGACGCACTCACCGAAAGAGTTGATCACGGCATCTTCGGCTATTCCGATTCAGACGATACTTATTTTTGCGCGGTAAGCGGTTGGATGGAAAAGCGGCACGGCTTTACAATTGAGCCGGAATGGTTGGTGAAAACGCAAGGGGTCATCCCCGCGATTTCCGCGATCCTTTGTGCCCTCACAAAGCAAAACGATTCTATTTTGATCCAATATCCTTCTTACAACATGTTCAATAGGATTATTGAGAAAACGAAGCGAAAAATCGTTAAAAACGCCTTAGTTTTAGAGGACGGCAAATACAAAATTGATTTTGCGGACTTTGAAAAACAGATTGTGCGAAATGGCGTCAAGCTGTTTATCCTTTGCAATCCATACAATCCTGTGGGCCGCGTCTGGACTGCTGAAGAACTGACGCAGATGGGCGACATTTGCCTAAAACACGGCGTTGTTGTCATTGCGGATGAAATTCATCAGGACTTCGTGTTCGCGCCGCATAAACACCTTGTTTTTGCCAAATTGAAGCCTGCGTTTGAAAATATCACAATTACCTGCACTGCGCCCACGAAAACTTTCAATATTTCCGGTTTGCCGATTTCCAACATCTTCATCGTTGACGAAGATCTGCGTGAAAAAATCACGGAAGAGCTTTCCATGCGAGGGCAGTTTGGGGCAGGGGTTTTGGAGATACTCGCGTGTCAGGCAGCCTATGCAAACGGCGATAAGTGGCTTGACAGCCTGCTGCAATATCTTGCTGAAAACATTGCTTATTCGAGAAATTTTTTTCATGGGAAACTCCCGGAAATCGACTTCATAGAACCGGAGGGAACCTATCTTTTGTGGCTTGATTGCCGAAAACTGGGCCTTTGGGCAAAGGAACTTGAAGCCTATATTGCCGACGAAGCACAGGTTCTGTTAAACAGGGCGCCCGGCGCTGAAGGTTTTCTCAGAATCAATATCGCCTGCCCGCGCGCCACGCTTGAAAAAGCATATCTGCGGCTCGCGCAAGCGATCAAAAAATTATGAAGGGGTGTGCGCGATGAAGGATAAGGATCACATAATTCAAATGGTGAGGACGTTTGTGCGAAATGCTCCCGGAAATCAGTTTCGGGAAACAGACGGACGCTTTTTCGATGAACCGATTGTAGGCGTTGCCTCCGCAGATGATCCACTCTTTTCAGACTACAAAACCATTGTCGGAAACAGGCACGTAACGCCGAAGGAGGTATTTGACCTGGAATTTGGAAGCGACAGCTTTCGTGGCGGCAGCGTCATCAGTGTCGCATTGCCGATCAGTGAAAAAATACGGCGAAGCAACCGCGGGCAAAAGGACTGGCCGTCAAAGGAATGGATTCTTTATCGCAGTTTTGGGGATGAGGTTTTTTTAGAAACGATCGGCCCGTATGTGGAAAAGCTGATTGCTGAAATGGGCTATCGCGCGATAACACCGCACCGGACAAAGCACTATGTTACTTTTGTAACACCTGCCGGTCCGTGTTCAAATTGGTCAGAGCGGCACGTTGCCTATGCCGCCGGATTGGGTACTTTCAGCCTGAACGACGGTTTTATCACAGAAAAAGGAATGGCTGTCCGTTTCATTTCAGTCATAACAGATTTAATCCTGGAGGCGGATTGCCGCATCGCAAAAAATTACAGGTCAAATTGTTTGTTTTACAGCCCGGACAGCTGCAGCGCATGTATCAAGCGATGTCCGATCAGCGCCATCACAGAAGCCGGGCACGACAAGTTTGCCTGCTACGCCTATGTTTACGGAGAGGCGTCAAGCCGGCTGGCAGTCTCTCACGGGGGTTTTGCAAAAGCGGGCGCCGGATGCGGCTTATGCCAGACAGGAACTCCCTGTGAATATAAAAATCCCGTCACATAAACCAAAATTCATTGACCCTTACAAAATTTTAGGAGGCATTATCATGTACAATAAAAAAATCATATCCTTGCTGCTGACTGCGGTTCTTGCGATTTCTCTGTTCTCCGCCTGCGGCAAAGCAAAAACCGAAGACGGAGACGCGAAAGAAGTAATTATCGGGTTGGGCGCGGATTTTTCCCCGATCAGCTTTTATAACGACGACAAGGAGTTAGATGGCTTTGAATATGAATTGCTGGCTGAAATAGACAGTCGTCTGCCGGAGTATGTCTTTACCTACAAGCCATCCGACTTCACCAACATTTTGCTTTCGCTGGAATCCGGAAAAATCGACGCGGCGGCGCACCTGTTTGAATTCAACATAGAGCGCGATAACAAATATCTGTACGGCACGGAAGGATATATGCATTTTGACCTCTACTTCATATCCAAAACAGGAAATCCAATAAATTCTTATGAAGACTTAACCGGGAAAAAGCTGATTGTTGAAAGCAACGCAGGCAATGCTTTTTACGTCGCCAACAAATGGAACGAAGAACACGGCAAACCATTTGAAATCATCTTCGAACCCACCGCGCCGATTTTGATCGAGGATATAGAGAGCGGCGTAGGCGCCGCGGCGTTAGCCTCCAGCGCCCAGTACGACGGATGGGTGAGGGAATACGGCGCGGACATCCAATTGTCCGACGGCGTCGTGAACGAATCCGGAACATTCATTCTTTTCAACAAGCAGACCGGTGCAGAGCTTCAAGCGGCCTTTGATAAAGTGCTTGCCGATCTCAAAACAGAGGGCTTTGTGACGGAGCTGTCCTTAAAATGGTTTGGCGTGGATGTGTCAGTAAAAGCAAAATAAACTGCCTCGCGGCAGAGACCGCGAGGCATCTGTGGATACGTCCGCGGCGGGATTTTTGCACTTGGTTTGTTCGGAGGGATAAGCATGTCTCGGTTTTTTGATTGGTCTCATTTCCAATGGCTATTTCCAAGATTGCTGGAGGTTGTCCCTCTGACGCTGTTTATTGTGCTTACATCGTTTGTCACGGGATTCTTGCTGGCTGTGTTCATTGCCTTGGCGCGGTTATACCGCATTCCGGTATTAAATCAAATTGCAGTTGTTTATGTGTCATTTATGCGCGGAACTCCAATACTAATACAGCTTTTCATCTGCAATCTTGTTCTGCCCGGTGTAATTTGGAGTATCACCGGCGTAAACGTCGGGCGTCTATGGTCTCCGCTTATTTTTGTAATTGCGGCCTATGGCCTCAACGCCGCGGCATTTTTATCAGAGGATTTTCGCGCGGCGGTTTCCGGCGTAGACAGCGGACAGCAGGAGGCGGCGCTTTCGATTGGAATGACCCGTTTTCAATGTTTTCGATATGTGATTGCTTCGCAGGCTGTTCGCATTGCGATACCTGGATTTTCCAACAGCTTTTCAAATTTGCTGAAAGATTCTACGCTCGCGTTCGCCGCAGCCGGCATTATGGACTTGATGGGTACCGTACAGGCGATCGGATACGCAAAATATCGGTATTTAGAGGGATACGTCGGAGCCGCAGTCATCTTTTTTGCGCTGTGCATATTGCTGGAAGTTGGAACACATTTTATAATCCGCCGTCTTTCAAAAGGTTTGCCGGCAGTAACGTAGGTGGTTTATTATGGGAATATCATTTGATCTCAAATTTTTTCTGTCTGAAATAGGCGTCGCTTTTACCTATATACCGGTTGTCGCGCTGCTCACCCTTGTTCCCTTGAGTATCGGCACGTTGTTCGGCGGCGGTCTGGCGCTTTCCCGCATTTATAAATTGCGGATCATGCAGTCGGTTGCAAGAGCCTATGTCATTATAACGCGCTCGATCCCAATTCTCCTGCAAATGCTGTTAATGTATTTTGTGATTAAGGGTTTTTATGATTACTTTGGATTAAATGCGGCTCACCTCA
>JAITPB010000028.1 GCA_031289625.1 Clostridiales bacterium
CGATCAGGAGGCCAGCGCGTTCACGGTTTCTTACAGCGCCCCCTCAAAAGAAAATATTATTCTTTCTCTCCCCATGGGCGACGGCGCTCCCATCGTGGATGAGAACGGCCAAAAAACACCCTGGAAAACCAACCCCATTACGCAGAGAAAAGATATCGTCATCCGCAAGCCTGGCGTGTACGGCAAAGACATCATCGTCAATAAAAACGTCAGGGAATTTCCCGATATGATCGGCCAATCGGAGAGTATCCGGAAAGCAGCCGCCTTTTTTTATGACATGGGCATTGTCGCCGGCACTTCCGCGGACACATTTTCACCGGAATTGCCGCTCAACCGCGCGCAGTCCGCGCGCCTGTTTACATTGACCGCGAATTGGTACAATCAGTACAGCGACGGCCGTTACGTGGATGTGCGCCCGGAGGATTGGTTTTTCGGCGCCGCGGGTTCCGCCAAAGAGAAAGGCATTATGACGGGGACAAACGCGGCGGGGAATCTTTTTTCACCCTATTGGGCCATTTCACGCGTTCAGTTTTTCAGCATCGCCGGGCGTATGCTGAGGCTGAAAATGCATTATTACGTCATCCCGGAGGATAGTTTAGAGCAGGTGCTGGATTACACCGACCGGCCTTCGCTGCCGGATTGGGCTTTGCAGGACATCGCCCTGGTCACGAAAGTTGGGCTTGTGCGCCAAAACAGCGGTAAAATATTCGATCCGGATCACATCATGACCCGGGCGGAATCGTTGGAAGCGCTGTATGCGCTGCATGAAAAACTTTGGCCCGCTACATAAACGCTCATTCTTCAGAAACAGAGGTGATTTTATGTATACATGCTGTATATGTGACGACGACAGTGTCCAGCTTCGCCTTCTGGAAGATTTGTTTCTCCGGCATACGGACGTGAACGAATGGGAGTGCCGCGCTTTCACCCGGACAAAACCCTTTATGGAGTATCTGCGCGGGCATAGGCCGGATGTGATTCTGACGGATATTGACCTGGGCCCGGAGAATGGCATTGACTGTGTGAGGAGTATTCAGGAAACGCACCCTGAATGCCAAGTGATTTTTGTGTCTGGGCACATAGAATTCTGTACGGCTGTGTATGAGGTCGAACACCTATATTTTTTACCAAAGCCGATTAACGAGACTGCATTTGGCAAAGCTATAGCTAAAGCGAAGTGGAAACTTTCTGAACAGCAATCCAGGCAGGTTTCGCTCAAAATCGGTTACAAAACGGTTGTGGTTTCGTTTGATGAAATCCGTGTCGTGGAAAACGCAAGGCGAAAGCTGAAGTTTATCCTGCCGGATCGCACTGTCGAGACATATATGCCGATTGAGGAATTGTACGCAAAGCTGGATCACCGCTTCAACCATTGTCACAAGAGCTATATTGTCAATATGGATTTCATCAAGGCGCTGGAGCCACGAAAGTTTATCCTGAAAAACGGCGTGGAAATTCCCATTGCGCCCAGGCGCTACACGGAGAGCCGTCAGAAGTTTCTGCAGTATCTGGGGGCCTCTATTTGAGCAAAATGCGATGGCTGATCCTCTCCCTGATCCTGTCAGCGGCGGAAGCGCTTTTGTTCGCCGCGGCGCTTGTCACGATGCATAATTCATTTTGGCGCGGCTGGCAGCCTGATCCGCCTCACGCGCTGATCGGCGTGACCATCGCGGCACGGGGCGTGCTGTGCGTTTTCGTGATTCAGCGGCTGGATCGGCGAACCGCGCTGATTTTGGAAAAATATCGTTTATTGGAAAATCAAGTCAAAACGCAATCCGAACACTATGAATCACTGAGGCTGGACATTCAGCAGGGCCGAAAGCTGCGCCATGATCAAAGAAATCATCTGGCCGCCGTTTCTCACTTGCTCGAAAGAGGCCGCCTGGATGAGGCGAAAGCGATTCTCGCGCAATACGCCAGGCAGATTGAAGACAGCACAGCGCGGACATTCTGCCGCAACCCGATTGTGGACGCGGTATTGCGCGGCAAAGTCACAGAGGCGGAAGAACTTCACATCGAATGCCGTTTCGATGTGAGTTTAGATGAAAAACTCGCAATCGACGAGATTGACCTGTCCAGCGTGTTTGCCAATGTTTTGGACAACGCCATATATGCCTGCGGCACACTGGCGGACGAAAGCGAACAGTGCGTCCTGTTGAGCGCCGCGGTGAAAGGCGGATACCTGGTCGTGAAATGCAAAAACCCCGCAGGGAAAAAAAACACCGGCCTGATACCCGTGCGGGAGGACGCGCCCAATCACGGATTTGGGCTTCTGATCCTGGAAGAAATCGCGCGGAAATATTATGGCAGCCGTAATATACTGTCGGATGAAAAGTATTTTCAAATCACAATGTTTTTGAAGCTGAAGGAAGAATTATGGGAGAAGGGATAACTTGCAGACTTTAGAAGACCTAATGGAATCTGGCGAGGCTTTGAATCAAAAACAAATTTTGGATTGGGCCAAACAGCTGTCACGCGCGCTGATTTCCGCGCGCCATAAAGCCCGGTTTGTGGATTTGCGCCCCGGCAGGATTGGAATCATGCCCAAAAGCCTTCTTCTTTTTATGAATTCAGCCGCAGCCGAGTTGGGTTGTCATTTTCAGGCGCCAGAGCAGTTTTCTGTTCCCCCGCCCGTGGGCCGGCCCCTCAAAAAAACAGGGGATGAAACGCGCTACCAGTGGTTGTATGACAGGCGCTCCGACATATACAGCATGGGCGTCATTCTGCACAAATTGACAGCCGGATATTATCCCGACCAAGGCCGTACCGTTTCGGACGCGCCGTTTTCCGCCCGGTTTCAAGGCGTGATTGCCAAATGTTTGCGGACGGATCCCGCCGGGCGGTATCAATCCGCGGGGGCCATGCTGAAAGATTTGCATCAGGTCAAAACGGGGAAAGCAGACAGGATCCAGACGCGGCCTGGCCGCCAGAACTCTTTTGAGATCGCCGCCGCTCTCACCGCTCTTTTTTTTCTGGCAACCTATTTTTTGGCAAATTTTCGCGGCGGGCTTCAAGCGTTTCGCGGCGTTTCGCGCCGCCTCGCGCCAATCGCGCGCGAAGACGGCCTATTACAGCCGGAAATTGATTTTCAACTGCAGCCAGTCAAATTTTATTCCGGCTCGTCTCTCGAAAAAGCGCTGGACAATCCAGACGGCCTTGACGCGGACACGTCTGATCAGCCGGGCGCTTCTGAAAACACGGTATTCATTGAGCAATGGTATTTAGATCAGGCGGCGCGGGTCAGAGTGTTCGCGGGCAACCCTGCGCGTCCCGCGCCCACAGACAAAAACGCCGCGCTTGTACGGGACGCGGCGTTTGTTGATCTCCAAAGCCTCGCACAGACGGCAAGCGGAGATATTTACGCCGCGGACGGGATCTATTTGCGCCTGATTCAGGACGGCATGGAAAAAATGGTGTCCCTGCTCGCGCCTGCCGATCTGCGGCCCGCCCTTGTCCGCTGTGATCGCGATACAGTATATGTTTTGACGCAGCCTTATGAAATAGCAGGCGACCCATTCTACTATCTCCTCGTGAAAGAAGAGGAAAGCTGGAGCGTTGTGTATCGGGGCGGCGCGTTCTCTTCGCAAATCAAAGATTTTACCGCCGGTGCGGACGGACGGATATATTGTGTCGTCAGTCAGCCGGAGACAGGTCAGTCCTGTCTCGCGGCGCTGGATGCCTCCAGCCGGGCCTATACGCCATCCAACGGCGATGAACTCAATAATTTTTTGGCCTCGGCGCAGACGCAGGAGATACGGTTTTTGACGGATTTACCAGACGGGATCAGTTCGCTGGCCGCGGACGCGGAACAAAATATTTATTTTACAGATCCAGAGCATGGCCTTCTGTGGAAATATAACAACGCGGACGCGCGGCTTGAGGAAGAGCCTTTTGCCGGCAAGGCGTATGACAAGGGATTCATCGACGGGAACGAGCCCCGGTTCTATTGTCCCGCCCGGATCAAATACGCCTATGGCTTTTTATACGTTTGGGATTACAATGTCGTCCGCCGGGTTCGCCTCCAGGACGGCGCGGCCTTTACCGTGGCGGGGGACGCAAACCCCGTTTGGGAAACGCTGGCGCCTGATCCCGGCGGGTCAGAACTTGCGGGCTTTACCAAAAGCGCGCGTGAGATCGTATTTTATCCTTCCCTGTATACGGATTTCGCCGTGGGCCAGTACGGCGTTTTCATCACCGACCCTGGCCCCAACCGCGTCATATGGGAAATTTTTTATTAAAATCATATCATCACCAGAGGCACGCGATACTCTTGATTTTTTTCAAGAGTATCTTTTTTATGCGCGCAAGCCAGATAATAAATATCCGTGGCTTGGATTTCTTTGCGCAGCATTCGCCGGGCGTCTTCCGACAGCGCGGCTTCCGCGCGCTTCAAGTTCATGACGAGGGGCAGACGCGCCTTTCGTTTTATGGCCCGGAGCAGCGGCCCGGCGGTTTCTTTGCGAAAACCCAGCACGCGAATATATTGCGGCCCGCCTAGCCGGTTGAACCTGTCAAAATCATCCCCACGGATGTTCAAAAGCAAATGCAGAGCCGCCCTGCGCAGTTTCGTCAGCGGATAGCGTTTCGTTTTGACAGCCGCCAGAATATCTTCCAGCATTTCATATTGACCCGCAAAGCGAATCATTCTGTTTTCCAGACCTTCGTTCATGTCCAGTATCTCTGACAAATCCGATTCTTCTTTCGTTTTAATTAGATATTGGAAGAGTTGGGAAAAATTATTCATCCAGGCAGGGCCTGATCGCGCAAGGGCCGCAGCCAGCAAATCAAACGCGCTTTCCGGCATGGCTTTCTGAAGAGCGGCGGTGTCGCCGCGCGCAATGGCTTGCCGCAGCGCCGTGGCGGAAGCGATCGCACCAAGGCTCGGATCGTGATGCCCAGGCCCGACGCGCCGCACAGCGCAAGGAACAATGGGAGAGTTGAGGCGTTCCAGCGCGTTCAGATATTCCAGCGCGAGGATATGATTCGGCTGTCTGATAAAATCCGGCTCAATGCGCAAAATAGTTCTAAGAGTTTGTTCGCGGGCCCGCGCGTATGGCAAACCTTGGGAGAGAAAGCCGCGCAGGATATCCGAAAAATTTTCCCGGCTGTCCAATTGGAGGCTGGCGCGGCTGATGGCCAGCAGTGTTTCAAGATCTCCGCTTTCCGTCCCAAAGCTGAGACGCGTAACAACGCCGAGGCTGTCTAAAAGCCTGACCGCGGCGCCGGCAAAATGCTCCGCGCTGGCGGCCGTGTAATAGACGGGCAGTTCTATGACCAAATCCACGCCGGCATGCAAAGCCATTTCAACGCGCGCCGGTTTATCGCAGACAGCCGGTTCCCCGCGCTGCACAAAGCAGCCGCTCATGACGGCGACGGTGTAATCAGCGCCAACGGCCTGTCGGGAGGCGTTGCAAAAAATAAGATGGCCATTGTGAAAAGGATTGAATTCGGCGATAATTCCTAATATCTGCAAACTTTCACTTCCTTTCGCGTATATTTCACATAGGTGTCTATTCTCAATCTGCAATTTTTAAAAATATAAATTATTTTCGGTCTATTTCGACAAATATTAATAGATTACTTGCGAAAGAAGAAGATTTATGCTATGCTCTTCGACAGAAACAGCAATGCGATGGCAGGTGGCGAATCATTGAATGAATTAACAGATCAAGAATATATTCGGATTCGAGATTACATCAAGCGGAATTTTGGCATTCACCTGGGAGATGAAAAAAAATCTTTGGTCTATTCCCGGCTGCGATCCATACTGATGGAAAAAGAATTTCATTCTTTTTCGGAGTATTTTGATTATTTGACACGCGATGCATCGGGTGAAGCGATGATTCAGTTTATCAACAGAGTGACCACCAATCATACTTTTTTTATGCGCGAAACCAACCATTTCGATTTTTTCCGGGATACCGCCCTGCCTGAGATCGCGGAAAGGCATCAAGCGCGGAAGGATCTGCGCCTTTGGTGTGCGGGATGTTCGTCTGGAGAGGAATCGTATACGCTGGAGATCATTATACAGGAATTTTTTAAAACAAGAAGGCAAATATGGGATACCAAAATTTTGGCGACAGATATTTCCACCGATGCGTTAAAGAAGGCGGCGCAAGGCGTGTATCCCAACGAAAGCCTGCAAACCCTGCCGCGGCATTGGCGCTCGGAATATTTTCAGAAGGTTGACGAAAATAACAGCGTTGTAACAGAAAGCGTCCGGAATCAGATCCTCTACCGGAAATTCAATCTGATGGCGGAATCGTTTCCCTTTAAACACCAAATGCAGGTGATTTTTTGCCGGAATGTAATGATCTATTTTGATAATGAGACGCGCGATCAACTGGTCGATAAATTTTATCATCTGATGGAGCCGGGCGGCTACTTATTTGTCGGACATTCCGAGTCACTCAACCGCTCCGGAACGAAATACAGATATGTCATGCCCGCTGTGTATCGGAAAGAATAGCGGCGCGCTTGTCAGCGACGAACTAACGATAGAGGTGAAAGAATTGGCTGATTTTGACAGGGATTCCATGCTGGAAATGTTTACGTTCGAAATGGGGCAATTGCTTGAGCAGTTGGAGCAGAACATCATCCAAAGTGAATCGGGCTACTCAATGGATCAAATCAATGAAATTTTCAGGATTATGCATACCATAAAAGGTTCAGCCGCTATGATGATGTTTAACAGTATCTCCGAGACCGCGCATTCCATAGAAGACGTTTTTTATTATTTGCGGGAAGAGAGTCCGCAGAATGTGGATTACCCGCGTCTAACGGACTTGGCGCTGGCGGGGATGGATTTTATTAAAAACGAGCTGAACAAGGTGGAAGCCGGTCAGGCGGTAGACGGGGACGGCAGCGGGATCATTGCCGATATTAAACAATTTTTGAGCGAATTAAAAGGCGGCGAGAAGGCGAATGCCGGGACAATCGCCGGGACAACCGTCGGGACAACCGTCGGGACAACGGTCCCAGCAAACGCGTCCGCAAGCGCAGACGCGGGTACAGGCGTACCTGCCGCCGGGAAACCAGCAGACGGCGCTCATCATTATCAAGCTCTGATTTTATTTGAGGAAGGCTGCGAGATGGAGAACATCCGCGCCTATACGCTGCTGCACAATCTGAGCGGCGTGATTTGGAACGCCGCGCACACGCCGGAAGACGTGATCGACGAAGAGTCCGCGGCAGTGATACGTAAGCACGGCTTCCTCCTGAAGTTTTCTTCGGATAAGAATTATGACGAGATGCATAAAATCTTATCCGAAACGATTTATTTGAGAGAATTAAAGCTCGAAGAAAAACTCGAAGAGCGTCCCGGCGGTATGGACAATATCAAGCATTACACCATACGGGTGAAATTTTCAGACGATTCGGAAATGGAAAATGTAAGAGCCTACGCGCTGGCGCACAAGCTGCGGCAGGTGACGGAAGAAATATCGCATCAGCCGGAAGACTTGATGTCGGAATCTTCCATGGAAATTGTGCGGAAAAATGGCGTGATCTTCAGCGTCGCCACCAGTAAAAGCTATGACAATCTCAAAGCGCTGCTGGATACGACGGCCTATGTAAAAGAAATAAGCATTGAGGAAACGCCGCTTCAACTGGAGTACGCGCATGAAACGCCAGCGCCGCCGGACGGCGCTCCAGCCCAAACGGGAGCCTCGGGGACGCAGCCTGATTCCCAAACGGGTTCCCCAGCGGAATCCCAATCCCGCCCGGACGCACGGCCCGCCTCTGCAGCCAAGCCGGACGACACGGCCGGCCAAGTCAAAAAAGCGCAGACCCCGCATGTGATCAGCGTAAATGTAAGCAAATTGGATCAGCTGCTGAACCTCATGGGCGAGCTGGTCATTTCCGAAGCGATGGTGACGCAGAACCCCGAGCTGGATAATTTGGAATTGGAAAGTTTTCACAAAGAAGCCCGGCAGCTGCGCAAGATTATTAAAGATTTACAGGAAACCGTTATGTCTATGCGGATGGTGCCGCTTTCCACCACCTTCTTTAAAATGCACCGTATCGTGCGCGACATGTGCAGACAGCTGGGCAAGGACGTCCAGTTGGAAGTTATCGGCGAGGAGACGGAAGTGGATAAGAACATCATTGAACACATCTCCGATCCTTTGATGCACATCATCCGCAACTCCATAGATCACGGCATTGAGATGCCAGACATCCGCCGCGCTTCGGGCAAGACCGAAAAAGGCACAGTCATGCTGGAAGCGAAAAATTCCGGCGGGGACGTGTTGATCATCGTCAAAGACGACGGCGCTGGCCTGGATAGAGACAGAATTCTGAAAAAAGCCAAGAGCAACGGCCTTCTTAAAAAGCCGGAGAGTGAATACACCGATCGGGAAATTCATCAGTTTATTTTCCTGCCGGGCTTCTCCACCAACGAAAAAGTAACGTCCTTTTCGGGCCGGGGCGTGGGCATGGATGTGGTGTCTACCAATCTGGAAGTCGTGGGCGGTTCTGTGCTGGTAGATTCCACGCCGGGGCAGGGCAGTATGTTTACCTTGAAAATTCCGCTGACTTTGGCTATCATTGAAGGCATGACAATTAAAATGGACAGCGCAAAATATACCATTCCTATTGTGTCGATCAAACAGTCCTTTAAAGCCTCGCAAAAAGACATTTTCACTGACCCGAACGGCAATGAGATGATCTCCACGCGTGGTGAAATTTTTAATGTGGTGCGGCTTTATGAGTTTTTTGGCATAGACGGCGCGATCAAGAACATTGAGGACGGCATCCTCATTATGCTGGAAAACGGCGATCAGACCATCTGCGTCCTGGTGGACGAACTGCTGGGCGAACAGCAGGTTGTGGTCAAATCCATACCGAAATATTTCAAGAAAACGCGCGGCATTAGCGGCTGTACGCTTCTGGGCAACGGCGATATCAGCCTGATCATAGATGTGGCTGGGTTCTTTGATAAGTAAAGAGGTGAAAGAATGGGCGAGAATGAAATCTTGGAAGAGGAGCAGGAGGATACCACCAAAAACCGGTATCTGACTTTCAATATCGGCTCGGAAGCTTACGGCCTGGAAATTGTGTATGTAAAAGAAATCATTGAGATGGTTCCGATTACGCATGTGCCCGAACAGTTGGAATACGTGGAAGGCATCATCAACCTGCGCGGCGAAATCATCGGCGTACTGGATGTGGGCAAGCGTTTTAAAAAGCAGGCGAAGGCGTACGATGAACTGACGTGCATTGTGGTGATTGAATACCGGGACTATGTGCTGGGCCTCATCGTGGATAAAGTCGACGAAGTCATGAGCATTGACGAGGACAGCGTATTCGCGCCGCCCAACGCCAAACTCAATCACTACAATCAATATATCCGCAATATTGGCCAGGCGGCGGATGGTGTGGTCTTACTGCTGGATTTGGAAAAATTGCTGCAGCAGAATGAATAGAGAACAGAATCATAGAGAACGAAAAACGCGCGGGCGGTCTTCTGCCGTCCGCGCGTTTTTCGTTCCCGAATAAAATCTATACTTCCCGCTGTTTGAGCTTCGGATCCAAAATATCCCTCATGCCGTCGCCCACAAA
>JAITPB010000196.1 GCA_031289625.1 Clostridiales bacterium
CTTGCGTCTTGAGTTCTTCTTTTGCGTTCAACAGATACCTCACCCCTTCATTTTTGCCGGAGGGTGAAATTTTCAAAAAATAATTTCACAGGGTGAAATTATCACAAGTTAATCACAAGAAAGAAAAAATTCTTGACATTTGCGCGTTTCTCCCTATAATAATA
This sequence comes from Clostridiales bacterium, assembly GCA_031289625.1. Classification (GTDB taxonomy): domain Bacteria; phylum Bacillota; class Clostridia; order Lachnospirales; family WQUN01; genus JAITPB01. Next base: position 165 of record JAITPB010000196.1, read on the forward strand.
GAAGGAAGTTGCACGGCGGAATAGCTCAGTTGGCTAGAGCATGCGGTTCATACCCGCAGAGTCGAGGGTTCAAGTCCCCCTTCCGCTATAAAAAGCCTGAAAAGTTTTGTTTTTCAGGCTTTTGTTTTTTTTGATTTAATTTTTTTTAAGATTGCGGCGGCCTTAAAGCGAGGCAAATGTAATGATACAGTATCTTCTCGTAGGAATCGGCGCTTTTATTGGCGCGAACCTGCGTTATTTATTGACAAAGCTTATACCTGGATCGGCGTTTCCGTTCGCGACGCTGGCAGCGAATATAATAGCCGGGCTGGCGATCGGCGCTGTTATCGGACTGGACGGCAGCGCAAACGCCTTGCCGCCAAAATGGAAACTGTTCATGAATACGGGCTTGCTCGGTGGGCTGAGTACGTTCTCCACGTTCAGCCTCGAAACCGTGAAGCTGTTTCAAAGCCGCCATCCCGCGCTCGCGGGCGTCAATATACTGCTCAACCTGGTGCTGGCTTTGATTGGCGTAACGGCGGGTATGTCGGCTACACGGCTGATTTTTCATCGCTCCTAAACACATAGGCGGAAGAAAGGAGCTGATATACGCGGCGCAAGAAAATGTGGACATCCGGGATATAACGACCACATTCGTGGTAACAGCTTGCCCCAGAGAAGTTTTTAAGCACCTGAACAGCAGGTTAATCTCATATGTTCATCATTCTACTGGGATTTATTATGTTTACGGCGAGGCATTTCCAGTCCAGATTGTTCTGACCGATAGACTGAACAAAGTAGATAACTTGTGGTTACAGGCATTAAGACATGGTATTGAGGTTGATACAATTAATATGGTCTTTGATGGCTATAAACCGGATGTGAATATCGAGGCATATCTTCGTGTACTTTTTAAGGCCAATGAGCAGGCGGCACAGGAGGTATTGAAAATGGAAGGCATGGCGCTGGAGGAAAAGCTGGAACAAATGGGCTTTGTGGACAAGGCCAGACTCGAAGAGGAACGGGCAAAGCTCGAAGAGGTGTGGGCAAAGCTCGAAAGGGAACGGGCAAAAAATGAGAAGGAACGGACAAAATGGGTAGAGTTGGCAAAGACAATGCTCCTTGAGGGAACATCGCCTCAGACGATATCGAGATGGCTTAATATGCCTATCGAAGACATATTAAGGGATGCGTGAGAATGATACTCACGCACGATTCCATGATGGAAAGAAGGGATTACAACGGCGTCCCCCTCCATCCAAATCAGGCTGGAAGCTTTTGAAGGCCCGCTGGACCTGCTGTTTCAATTGATCGAAAAAAACCAGATCAGTCTTTATGACATCCCCATCGCGGCATTAACGGATCAATATATGGAAGTCCTCCGGCGTTTCCCCGAGGATATGGAAAACCGAAGCGCCTTTATGGTCATGGCCGCGGCGCTTTTGGAAATTAAGTCTCGGATGCTTCTGCCCAGAACCGAAAAACGGACGGAAGAAGAACCGGATCCGCGCGAAGACTTGATGCGGAAGCTGATCGAATACAGATATTTCAAACAGATGAGTGAATTGCTGCGGGCTTGTGAAGAGCAAGGCGGGCGTTTCTATTACCGGGCGCCGGACTGGGCGGTAATCCGGTTGTTTCAGGGCAAAGCCAGGCCAGACATCGCCGAGATTTTGAAAGGCGTCCGCTGGGAAAGTTTTTACCCGATCTTCATGGACGCCGCCCGCCGCGTGGAAAACCGGACAGACAAAGTCCGCGCGGGCTTTAAAGAGATCATAAAAGACGAACACCTCATTGAAGAAAAAATTCAGCGTCTGCTGGATCTGCTGAACCGCTCGCGCCATCTGGAATTTACCCGCTTGTTTCGCGCCTGCGGAGGCAGATCAGAAAAAGTGGCGTATTTTTTGGCGCTGTTGGAACTGAGTAAAATGAAACAAATTGAAATTAAGCAGGAAGACGTTTTTCAGGACATTTTTGTCGATAAGCGTCCGGATTGAGGTCAAAAAAATGCGGGAAGAAGCGAAGGTTCTGGAAGCGCTGCTGTTCGCCTCGGGGGAAGCGGTGAGCGTATCCGCGCTGGGGGAAGCGGCCGGCTTGGATACACAAACGGCGCAGGCGATCCTGGACAGTTTGGCGGAAGAATATTTGCGGGAAAACCGGGGCTTTCAACTGCGGCAAATCAACGGCACGGTTCAGCTTTGCTCCAATCCTTTTTATTATGAGGCTGTGCGCCGCCTGGTTCAGACGCCGGTAAAAAAAACGCTCACGCAGCCTATCATGGAAACATTATCCATCATCGCCTATAAACAACCCGTCACCAAAGCGCAGATTGAGGAAATCCGGGGCGTCGCCGCGGATCACGCCGTCAATCGGCTGATTGAGTATGGGCTTGTCATGGAACAGGGGCGCTTGGACGCGCCGGGTAAACCCATTCTGCTGTGTACGACCGACGCCTTTTTGCGCTATTTTGGTTTTGAGCATTTGGGACAGCTTCCCATGCCGGAAATGGATCCGGCCAGTCCTTAGATTCCCAGCAAAGTTCCGGACTTTCTATCCGATAATATAGATGGAGGAAAGGAGCTTGATAAATATGCAAAAACCAAAATTTGATTTTTACAGAAAACAAAAATGGGTAAAGCCAGCGGTGATTATTTCAGCCGCAGCCATCGGGCTGGCGTTGCTCAGCAGAGGCACATATGCTTTGGATCTCGCGTTAAAAGAGGGATTAACCAGCGCTGACGCCGCCGGTGTCTGGTTACGGGATGATTTTGACGGGGAACGGAAAAATCATGTCTATGTGGAAAATTCTTCTCCCGATACGATTTATGTCCGCGCCCGGGTGGATGAATATATGGAAATGGACGGAGAATCCCTCCTGCATGACGGCGCGGTGAAAGAAGACGTGTCCACCTGGAAAACGCACGTCCCGGATACATCTGCCGGGCATTGCGATCACGCGCTTCATCATTACTGGGCTTGGAACTTAGGCGGCGCGGAAGACGACATTTACTACCGGTCGGATGACACGCCTGATTCAGACGCCAAAGTATCTTCTGATTTTTATACGGAGGGGGATTTGGCAAAATTTCCAGATTTGCAGCCGCTGCCATTTTCTTACGCCATTATGATGAGTGAATGGAATCAAGAACCCGGTTCGTACTGGGTCTTTGACAGCGATGGGTGGGCCTATTGGGCGCAGCCGCTGGAGCCTGACGAAGCGACGGGCCTTTTGATTAAAGATATAGAAAAGATCCGGCTGCCAGAGGATGATTATTATTATGGAATCAATGTCGTCATGCAAGCGGCTACCCTGGAGGACCTAGATCACTTTTCCATTATGGACGGCGGCATATCCGCGGGCGGCGAAAATTTACTTGGCATCATCAGCACGAATCCGAGCGCGTAGTTGGCCGGGTAGTTTTAATTTTTTAATCTGCTGTTAACAATACGAGAAATAGAAATGGAAATTGAACTGGCCCCAGACGGCGAACGGTTGGGGGGAATTTAAAACAAAAAACGCGGCATGTCACGCCGCGTTTTTTGTTTTGGTGTGCCTGGCATGAATGACAGCATGGGTTTTACTTTACAATTGCTGTCCGCCCTGCTTGTGCTAGTGAACGTCGTTATCTTCGTGGCGCGCCGCTTGCCTGGCCGTTTTGAATCATAACCACTCTGTCAGCGGACATAATCGTTGACAAGCGATGCGCGACAATCAAAATGGTTCGCCCTTTCAATTGATTCCTAAGCGTTTCTTGAATGTACCGCTCATTTTCGGTATCGAGGTTAGACACGGCTTCGTCAAACACAACGATGGGCGTGTTTTTCAACAGCACGCGGGCAATGGCGATTCTCTGACGTTCACCCCCGGAAAGCGACGCCCCGCGTTCGCCGCAAACTGTGTCATAACCGTTCGGTAGTTTTGAAATGAATTCGTGAGCACGGGCCGCTTTCGCCGCCGCAGTGATTTCTTCATCCGATGCATTTGGGCGGCCAAGACGGATATTCTCGCGTATCGTATCGTGAAACAGATATGTTTCCTGCGGAACCGCAGACACGGTTTCCCGCAAACTGTGAAGCGTTAAGGAACGCACATCTTTACCGCCGATTTTCACCGCGCCGCTCTGCGCGTCCCAATATCGGAGAAGAAGATTGGCGCAGCTCGTTTTGCCCGCGCCGGAATGTCCGGCAAGAGCGACCATTTCCCCTTGATTGATTTTGAAACTGACCTCACGCAAAACATCTGCTTCAGCGTAACGGAACGACACATGGTCAAATTCTACCTCGTATACATCAGTTTCAGCGCGTTCGTCCGCTCCGGATTCGTCCGCTCCGGATTCGTCCGTGCCGGAATCGCGGACGGACGGATCAGTGGACAGTACGCTTTGAATGCGGTTCGCGGCGGCGAACACTAAGCCCAGGCTCTGCGCCACATTAACGGCTTCCATTACAGGCGTAAACAGCATTGCCGCCAACACAACGCACACCGGGTAAACAGCGAAATCCAGACTGCCGCTCGCGACTAAACCTGCCGCAGCCCCCGAAACCGCAACGGTAAAACAACCCAACGAAATTTGCGTAAGCAAGCTCTCGATGCCTTGGCGTTTGCCATAGCGCAATTGAGCGTCGTGCAACTGCCGCATATGTTCGCGGTTTTGTTCCTTATATCGTTCGGTCGCGCCCGCGGCAATCAATTCTCGAAGCCCCTGTATGCCCTCAATAGTGGAATTATTCGCGATAGACAATTTTTCACGGACATCATAGCCTTGCGCATCAGCGCACTTTTTCATGATGTACGGCACGAACCCGAGAATCAGCGCGAACACAATCATCATGGCCGCCAGCGCAGCGCTGATCCTAACCAGCACGGCCAGCAGCGTAACCGTGACGGCGGCTGCCACGATGAACGCGGCGAACGTGTGCGCGAGGAACAGTTCAAGCACCTCCACATCGCTTACAAGAGTTTGTCCGAGGTTTCCCGTGTGCGGCCAAGCAGCAGGAATGATCTCTTCCACCTTTTTGAACAGCGCAATCCGGAAGTCTCGGATAACCCGAAACGCCACGTCATGCGCAAAATACATCTCTCCAAAGTATAATAACGCCCTCAGCGCCACGCACGACAGCAGCAGCGCGAGCAACGCCGTGAAGTGTTCCGATAAATTACGCTCCATGGCAAGCCCCACAATCAGCGAGGTGGATACCGCCGCGCCGATCATTGAGAAATTTTTAAAAACAGAGCTGAGTATCGTCAGAAGCATTTCACCGCCGTATTGGCGCATGGAGCGAATCAGTGAAACAATATTTTTGGCGCGTGTCATAGCGGCCCCTCCGTTTGAGCGTTAATCAGCGCGGAATAAATTCCACCTGCCTCCATCAATTCGCTGTGGGTACCTTGTTCCGCCATTCTCCCTGCCTCCATAACAAGAATTAAGTCAGCATTTTGAATGGTTGACAGCCGGTGCGCGACAATGATCGCCGTGCGGTTCTTACGCAATTCATCCAGCGCCAGTTTAATCAGCGCTTCACTTTCCGCGTCAACGCTTGACGTCGCCTCATCCAGCAGAAGAATGGGAGCGTCTTTCAAAATGGCGCGCGCAATTGCGATTCTCTGACGTTCACCGCCCGATAGTCCGGCGCCGCGTTCTCCGACGGCTGTGTTGTAACCGTCCGGCAATGCGGAAATGAAACCGTGCGCGTTTGCGGAGATGGCCGCCTCGGTTACTTCATCGATCGTCGCAGTTGGTTTGGCAAGACGGATATTCTCCGCAATCGTTCCGCTGAAAAGGTAGTTGTCTTGAAAGACAGCCGCGATTTTGCTTTGCAAATAAGGCAGGGCAAAATCGCCGGCTCTGACGCCGCCGATTTCCACGGCGCCAGAGCTGGCGTCGTAGAAACGCAAAATCAAATTCAGTACAGTTGACTTCCCGGCGCCGGAATGTCCGGCGATGGCGACGGTTGAACCGGGCTTCACCTCAAAGGACAATCCGCAGATGGCTTCGGCGCCCTCTGGGTAACTGAAATGAACATGGCGGAACGCGATAGATGGCGGTAAATCGTCCAGCAAAACAGCTTTAGCGTTTTCATTATCTGAAACCATCGGAAGGGCGTCCATAAATTCAAAAAATTCTTGCGCAGTTGAGAGTCCCAGAAAACTGGAATGCCAATAACGGTTAAGTTCGCTCAAGGGCCGCGCGCATTCCACTGCCAGAAACAAAAAAGCCGATATGGCCGTGACAGGCAGAAGGCCGGCATCGGCGCGAAATGACGCAATCACTACGGTCACGCCGGATACAATCGAGGTAAGGATCAGCATCACGCTAGAATTGATGAGCGATATACCCGTGCTGCGAATGGATTGCTTATAGAACGCCGCCGCGTTTGTTTCCAATTCCGCGCCTTTGGTATCCGCCGCGTTCATTGCTTTGAGCGTTTGCATACCCTGAACCGCGTCAATGTACTGCGCGGTAAGCGCAGAGTACTGTTTCCAGTAGCTGCCTGAAGTTTGTCTGACGAGCGGCGCTGTCAACAGCGGCGCGCCCAGGCAAGCCAGCATGGAAACAATGACCACAAGCCCCGGCCAAACGTCTACGGTAACCAGAAATATTCCCAAGGCCGCGCATGAGACGATTACCGTTACCGCTTGCGGAATGAAATTGACAAAGAACGGCTCTAATAATTCGATGCCATCCAAAACCAACGCGCTGACTTTGCCGCTGCGTTTCGTGGACATATAGGCGGGGCCAAGCGTGACAATTTTGTCGTATATCAAGCTGCGCAGCTTGCTCTTGATTCGCGCTGCCATAACCTTTCCGTATATGTCCAGCCCACGGCATAGGAAGCCTCTTGCTGTTATCAGCGCAAGAGCCAGCGTAAGCAGCGGTAAGATCCCGCGGACATCCGCGCCGCCGAATACACGCGTAACGACATTTGCCATTACAATTGCCTGTGCGATATAAGCCGCGCTAATCAGCAGACTGAGCAGAACTTTGACGGCCAGTTCGCCTTTTATTTCAGAAACATATCGCAGCAGTTTGCTATATACACTCATATTTTCCTCCAACCACAAGCAGAGGCTCCCGCTGGGAACCTCTGCTATGCGTATGCGCTTAAAACAAATCAGGATAGAAGCCTTTTGCGAGTTTTTCGACTGTGTATGCCAGACGGTTGCCGGGCAGGACGCTTTCACGCTCAATGATTCCGAAGCGTTCATTTTTCACGCAGTCGAGCTGTGACAGCATATCATTGGCTTTCATCTCGGCGATTTTCTCCTCGACTGACGGCGCGTCATAGTCGTGAATGAGGATGATGTCCGGAACTCTCGCGAGGACTTCCTCGTAGCTGACAGTAAGCCACGCTTTCTCGGTCAAGTCGCCGAACAGGTTTTCTCCGCCGGCAAGTCCAAGCAGCAGCGATTCAAAGTTCGCGCCGCTTGCCGTAAACACGCCGTCGTTTCCCGAATCGTAGACGAGTACTTTAGGCGCGTCTTTGCCCGCCACTTTGGCTTGAACAGCGGCCATGCGTGATTTTTGATCGGCGGTATACGCCTCCGCTTTGTCTTCGATGCCGAAAATTTTCCCGATGTCGAGAATTTCTTGATATGTCTGTTCAACTGTGGCTGCGGAATCGACGTAAACGGTCATACCGTAACCTTCCAACTCCACAATGTCAAGCCCCGAGCCGCCGAACTCCCAGTCAAGCCCGTAGATGAAGTCGGCGCCGCTGGATATGACAGCCTCACGGGTCGCCGCGCCGTAATTGAGTTCGGGAATACGCTCATAGTCGGCGGCGTATTCCGGAAGCGGGCCGCGGCTGTGGTTTTTGAGGCTATTACCGGCGATGTAGTCCGTCAAGCCCAACGCAACGAAAACTTCCGTGCAGTTCGGGCCGAGTGTCAGCGCCTTTTGCGGCTTATCGGTCACGGTAACTGTGCGCCCGTAGTTCTCGAACGTCAATGGATATGCCGCGGCTTCGTCGCTTTCGCCCGCGGGCGATTCGGTTGGCTGGGCCGCATCAGATATTGACGCGGCGTCTGACGACGCGAGGGCGTCCGCGGGCGGCGTGTCGGCACTGCTGCCGCACGCCGCCGTTGAAATCATCAGCAGTATAAGCAGTGCGGGAATAATGCGATTATTCATCATAGTCCTCTCCTCATGGTGTTGTAGAATGTTTGGCTCCACCCAGGGCTTCGGGCAGATATGTTATCGCAACCTTTCCGGTCGCGGGGTGAACAGATATATCACTGCGAACGCCGTATACGTCAAAGATATTCCGCGGCGTAAGCACTTCTTCCGGTGTACCCCGCAATATAACCTTGCCGTCTTTGAGGACATATATCCTGTCGCAGTAAAGCGCTGCCATATTGAGGTCGTGAATAGCGGACAGTACGGTCACGCCAAGCCGCTTCACAAAGTCAAAAATTTGCAGCTGGTAGCTGATGTCAAGGTGGTTGGTCGGCTCATCCAGCAAAAGAAAATCCGTTTCCTGCGCAACAACCCGCGCGATGATGACACGCTGTTTCTCGCCGCCCGAAAGGTGCAAGTAGTTACGTTTTGCCATCGCTTCCATGCCAAGATGTTCCAGCGCGTGGCGCACAATGTTTTTATCCTGCTCCGTATCGAAATCGAAAAACTTTTTGTGTGGGCTCCGCCCCATCGCGACGATTTCCTCCACCAGGAAGTCAAACGGCACATCGTTTTCCTGACCGACCACGCCGAGCTTTAGAGCGGCTTTCTTATGCGAAAGCGCGAACAAATTCTCGCCGTCAAATGTGACTGTGCCTTTGTCTGGCGACAGCGCGCGGTAAAGGTTCTTCAGCACAGTCGATTTGCCGCTTCCGTTCGGGCCAATCAATCCAACGAACTCGCCTTCCTTCACGTTCAGGCAAATGTCGTCAATGGCTTTGCGGTCGCCGTATGAGAACGTCATATTTTCGATTTGCAGACGCATACTGTTTCACCGCCTTTTGTTCCAAAATTTTCTTTTTTTCTTTTAAGACTATTCTTTAGATTTGCGTTTTAATAGGAAGATAAACAGCGGGCCGCCAATAATGGCCGTAAGTATGCCCACGGGCATCTCCTCCGGCGCAAGTAGCATTCGCGCCGCAACGTCTACCCATACGACAAGTACGCCGCCCAGCAACGCGGAAATCGGCAGCACCTTACGGTGGTCGCCGCCAACGAGCAATCGAGTGAAATGCGGTACCATCAAGCCCACGAAGCCGATTGAGCCGCTGACCGCGATGGTCACGCCCGCCATCAGCGAGGCGACAAGCACAAGCGCCTTCTGCAAGAACCGCACATCTACGCCAAGCGCGCCTGCGCTTTCTTCACCGAGCAGCAATAGATTCAAGCCGCGATAATTTATCATCAGCACCGTCATACAGATGAGCAGCACGATGAGCGGCAGCGTCAAGTATCCCCATTTTGCTCCAGCCAGACTGCCTGACATCCAAAATGTTGCGTTATGCAGCCCCAGCGCGTTCGGTGCGGACAGCGTGATGATTCGGGTTACGCCGTCCATGATCATCGAAATCGCCACGCCCGACAGCAGGAGTTGTGTAATATTGATGCGGCCGTGTACCCGCGAAATCGTGTAGACGAAGATAATTGTAACCGCCGCGCCGATGAACGCGCTGATAGACAGCGAATATTCCCCCAAAAAGGCGAACACGCCGAATAGCATACCCAGCGTTGCGATCGCCGCCGCGCCGGATGATACGCCCAAGATAAAGGGGTCGGCGAGATGATTCCTGACTAGCGCTTGCATCGTCACGCCAATCACAGCGAGCGATGCGCCGACCACCATCCCAAGGCATACGCGCGGCAATCTAAGTCCAAGCACGATGTTTTGATCAAGCTGCGTCCATGTCTGCTGAATGGCGCCGCCAATCATCGGAACGCGGCTCATCAATATCTTAGCAACGGTAACCGGCGCAACTTTCACAGGCCCCAATCCAACTCCAAACAGCATCGACACCGCCGCCACTGCTGTCAGAACGAAAATTATCACTCTCATGTCAGGATTGGCGCGGTTGAATATTTTGCGCAGCACAAATGCCCGCATCTCGCGTTCACCCCCTTGATTTATTTTGGCAGGACATTTCGAACCATTCCGACAAAGATTAATGATACAGTAACACACTTGCCTCTCCGACGGAACCCGCCGCGGGGGATAAAATATTGCACAAAATTTTATGTAAAACTTATTTCCGTCCTCAAGACCTGAGCCGTTACACCTTTTTTATATTCAAGCCCTCAAAATAATTTTTGCACCCTTGGGAAGTGTGGCGGCGTTATTTAACCACATTTCCCACATTTCCCGCTCTCACGAATTCAAAACATTCGCGGGCATAAGAATGAATGAAAAAAAAGCCGGGGCTTTTACGCCTCCGGCTTCTTCCTCCAGTTTTTATACTTGCCTGACTTCACGCGCCGGTCTTCCGGGCGAGGCGTGTCGGCAGGAATGCACCATTGGTTTCCGATTTTTATAGCAGGGATGCGGCCTTCACGAATCAGTTTTAAAACGTTTGTGCGTTCTAAACCGTATTTATCAGCGTATTGCTTTGCCGAAATCAATTCTGTCATTGCTTTGTTCTCCTGAATTTCAGTATTCTCCGCAACTGCCGTATAGCAAGAATTAAAACATAAGTTGCGTTCAATATGACTAATACAATATTCGTGGTTGTCCAGTTTAATATAGTCGCTGTTAGAAGATTCACCATTAACACCATAAGCCAAATCATAAGCTGCATATGTTGTTTACTATCATTACCCATATTGCATTTCGCTTCATAGCAGTGGTAAAATAACAGAAGAGGTAAGGGAACCCATCTGGATTCCCCCGTGGTTAGAGCCTTCTTACGGTTTCAGCGCCGCTATAATCGCAGAAGCAACTGCCGCTACCGCACTTATTACCGCTGCGACTGCACTCACAATCGCTAGGGTTTGGTTTATATCATTGTTTTTTTGCGGCGATGACGGCGGTGGTTGCTGGACTGTGGAAGGCAGATTCCCTCTCTTGCGTTTCTTACTCATGAAGCGCTCCTTTCTGCTATATTTGGCCAGGATGTATTACCTTAACCATAATTTTGTTATAATCTATTTATAGATAAATGTCAAGAGAAATTTATAAATTGTGATTAACTTGTGATAATTTCACCCTGTGAAATTTATAAATAAGGGAAAAAAATCTGCCGCCCATAATCAGGACAGTGGATTTCAGTTATTCGATTTTTTCGACCTGTTGTACGGAACCCCAATATTGATAATCATAAAAGGTGCGCAGAAAGTACGCAATGCTTGGAATGAAGTTGGGAGAAAGGTGATCGGCGCCATATACAAAAAAAACATACGCATAGCGTAAATCAAATTCAAAAGAAATGGGCTTCCCTGATCATGCATGCCATAATCTTCGGAAGCCCTTGTTTTATAAGAAACAATTTTAGCGCTTGGAGAACTGCGGCGCACGCCTGGCGCCTTTAAGTCCATACTTCTTTCTCTCTTTCATACGGGAATCTCTGGTGAGAAACCCTGCTTTTTTCAGCACAGGCCGGAAATCGGCGTCCGCCATCAGCAGCGCGCGGCTGATACCGTGCCGTATCGCGCCGGCCTGACCGGTAAAGCCGCCGCCAAACACATTCACCTTGATGTCAAACTTTCCGTCGGCGCCAGTCAGCTCCAACGGCTGACGAATGATCAGCTTCATGGTTTCCAAGCCAAAATATTGATCGATGTTTCTTTTGTTAATCGTAATATTGCCGCTGCCAGGTATCAGATACACCCGCGCGACCGAGCTTTTCCGTCTGCCTGTTCCGTAATATGAAACGCCCGCCATACAGTCGTCCCCTTTCTCAATATGTGATTGTCAGCGCCTCGGGTTTCTGCGCGGCGTGTTTATGCTCCGGGCCTGCGTACACATGCAGCTTTTTCAGCGTCTGAGCGCCTAAAACATTTTTGGGAAGCATCCCTTTCACCGCGTGAAAAATCACGTTTTCAGGCCGTTTGTTCAGCATCTCGCGCAGCGTGGTCTCCTTCAAGCCGCCGACCCAGCCGGAATTGCGTTTATACACTTTTTGATCCATTTTTTTGCCCGTCACTTTGATCTTCTCCGCGTTTAAAACAATCACGTTATCGCCCGCGTCGATGAATGTACTGAAAATCGGTTTATTTTTACCGCGTAAGATTTTAGCAATCTCTGACGAAAGGCGTCCGAGCGTATGGCCTGTGGCGTCCACCACATACCACTTCCGCGTAACATCCGAAGGTTTTGTAATGGGTGTCGTTCTCATGAAGAGCCTCCTACTGATTCTTTCGAAGCTGTCCGCCGCCGTCAAACCCGGGGCTGTGGATTTGTCATCGGGAACATTCGGTTTATCTTATCTTATATTCGCTTTTCTGTCAATATTTGATCTCCAGCAGCGTCAAGCCGTGAGGCGGCACTGTCTTGCCCGCGCGCGTCCTGTCGCGCGAATCCATGATGGCGCCAATCGCGTCCGGCTGAATTTTATTTTGGCCCACATACAGAAGCGTGCCCGCAATGATCCGCACCATATTATACAAAAAGCCGCCGCCGCAAACCGTAAGCGTAATGATCGAGTCCGTCCGGGTCAAGCCGCACGCATACAGCTCACGGACAGTGGTTTTGGCCGAAGATCCCGCGGCGCGGAAAGCGGCGAAGTCATGCCGTCCCACAAAATGCGGCGCGGCTTCCACCATTTGATCCATATCCAGCGGGTAAGGAAAAAAAAGAGCCGTGCGCCGCAGCAAAGGATTGGGAAAACGGTTATGCCAAATCTGATAACGGTACGTCTTTTCTTTGGCGTCAAAGCGCGGGCTGAAACTGTCGGCAACCTGCCGCGCCTCCGTGACCACAATGTCCTCCGGCAAACAGCGGTTCAAGACAACCGGCATTTTTGCCAGGGGAATTTTTGCGTTCTCTATATGAAAAGACGCGGCCTGCCCTAAAGCATGTACGCCCGCGTCTGTCCGGCTGGCGCCGGTCACGGGGATTGGGGTTTGAAATACCCGCGCGAGCGCCTCCTCCAATTTTTCCTGCACCGTTACGGCGTTTGCCTGCCGCTGCCAACCGCCGTAACACGTTCCTTCATAAGAGAGAGTCAGTAGAATGTGCATTTTATTTTTGTTTGACGGTCTGAAGCGGAATGTCGTCGTCGTTTTCTTCCTTTTCCGCCGGTTCCACTTCAATCGCCTGATACGCCGGCATCCCCGTCCCCGCGGGAATCAGCTTGCCGATAATGACATTTTCTTTCAGGCCGATCAGCGGATCGATCTTTCCTTTGATCGCCGCCTCGGTCAGCACCCGGGTAGTTTCCTGGAAAGAGGCGGCTGACAGGAACGAGTCCGTAGCCAGAGACGCCTTCGTAATCCCCAAGAGTACCCGTGTCCCTACTGCCGGCGTTAAGTCCTGCTCCAGCAGACTTTGATTGACTTCGTCATACTCCAGCCAATCCACCAGGCTGCCCGGCAAAAACCCGGAATTTCCATTTTCGTCAATTTTGATCCGTTTGAGCATCTGCCGGACGATGACCTCAATGTGTTTGTCATTGATGTCCACGCCTTGCTGACGGTACACCCGCTGGACTTCCAAAAGCATATAGTCCTGCACGCCGCGAAGCCCTTTGATCCGCAGCATGTCGTGCGGATAAAAGTTGCCTTCCGTCAGCCTGTCGCCCGCTTCCACAATGTCGCCTGTTTTCACTTTATATTGAATGCCGTAGGGAATCGCATAGTCTTTCGATTCGCCGGTCTCCTCATTGACGATGACGACCTCGCGTTTCTTTTTCGTGTCATTGACCGTCACGCGGCCGTTTTGTTCGGCGATGATCGCGAGCTGGCTCGGCTTTGGCTTGCGCGCCTCAAAAATTTCCTCTACGCGCGGAAGGCCCACCGTCATGTCCTCATTACTGGCAATGCCGCCGGTGTGGAAGGTGCGCATGGTCAGCTGCGTACCGGGCTCGCCGATAGACTGCGCCGCGATGATCCCCACAGATTCCCCGATCCGCACGATCCGCCCGGACGCCATATTGGCGCCGTAACATTTGGAGCAAAGCCCGATCCGCGAGCGGCACGTCAAAATCGTACGAATGTGAATTTTTTCCACGCCGCATTTTTCAATCCGCTCCGCTTGATCCGGCGTAATCAAAGAATCCGCCGGCGCGATGATCTCACCCGTATTGGGGTCCGTGATGTCGTCCACTGTCCAGCGCCCTCTGGCCCTGTCCTGCAAAGACTCGATCACTTCATTGCCGTCCATAAAGGCGCTGATCCACATGCCCGGCGCCGCCGAATGGGCGTCCTCGTGTACGCAGTCCCATTCGCGGATGATAATGTCCTGTGACACGTCTACCAAGCGCCGGGTCAGATAGCCGGAATCCGCCGTGCGCAGGGCCGTGTCCGATAAGCCTTTGCGCGCGCCGTGCGCGGAAATAAAATATTCCAGCACTGACAAACCCTCACGGAAATTGGACTTGATGGGGAGTTCCAGCGTGCCGCCGGAAGGGCTGGCCATCAAGCCCCTCATGCCTGCCAGTTGGGAAATTTGTTTGTCGGAACCGCGCGCGCCGGAGTTCGCCATCATGTAGATATTATTATACCGGCTTAACCCCGCCATTAATGCTTTGGAGATTTTGGCGTTGGCCTCGTTCCAAGCCTTGATGACGTTATTATAACGCTCTTTGTCGGTCAGTATGCCTCTGCGAAACATGCGTGTGATTTGATCTACGGTATTATCCGCTTCCGCGATGAAAGTCTTTTTCGCCTCGGGGATAACCATGTCCGATATAGATACCGTCAAAGCGCCTTGGGTGGAAAATTGGAAACCCAACCTTTTAATATTGTCCAGCACAACAGCCGTATCGGTAGAGCCGTATCGGTTGATGCAGCGGTTAATGATTCTGCCCAGCGATTTTCTGTCCGTCAAGAAACTGATTTCATACAAGAATTTATTTTCATAGGGCGCGCGATCCACAAAACCGATGTCCTGTGGAATGACTTCATTTAAGATGATGCGTCCGACCGTGCTGTCAATAATCTGACTGTGTTTCTCACCGTCAATGATGATCGTGCGCCGTACTTTGATCTTCGCGTGCAGGCTCACCACATGATTGTCATAGGCGAGCACGGCCTCTTTTTCGTCTTTGAAAATCTTGCCCTCTCCCAAATCGCCGTCTTTTTCCAGGGTCAAATAATAGATCCCCAGCACCATGTCCTGCGTCGGCACCGTTACCGGCGCGCCGTCGGAAGGTTTTAACAGGTTATTGGGCGACAGGAGCAGGAAGCGGCACTCTGTTTGCGCCTCTACCGACAGCGGCACGTGTACAGCCATTTGATCGCCGTCAAAATCTGCGTTATAGGCCGTGCAGACCAACGGATGCAACTTGAGCGCCCGGCCTTCCACCAATACGGGTTCAAACGCCTGGATGCCCAAACGGTGCAGCGTGGGCGCGCGGTTGAGCATCACGGGATGCTCTTTGATCACATCTTCCAGCGCGTCCCAGACAGTGGATTCCAGCCGCTCCACCATGCGCTTCGCGGATTTGATGTTGTGCGCCTGGCCAGACTGCACCAGTTTTTTCATGACAAAGGGTTTAAACAGCTCGATCGCCATTTCCCGCGGCAGCCCGCATTGAAAAATTTTCAGGTTGGGGCCCACAACAATCACCGATCGGCCAGAATAATCCACGCGTTTGCCCAGCAGGTTCTGGCGGAAACGCCCCTGCTTGCCTTTGAGTAAATCGGAGAGAGATTTCAGCGGACGGTTGCCGGGGCCGGTGACGGGCCTGCCGCGGCGTCCATTGTCAATGAGCGCGTCTACGGCTTCCTGGAGCATTCTTTTCTCATTGCGGACAATGATGTCCGGCGCGCCTAAATCCAGCAGCCTTTTGAGGCGGTTGTTCCGATTGATGACCCGCCTGTACAGATCGTTTAGATCCGACGTGGCGAACCGTCCGCCGTCCAGCTGCACCATAGGCCGCAAATCCGGCGGGATGACCGGTATCGCGTCCAAAATCATCCATTCGGGACGGTTGCCGGAGAGCCGGAAAGACTCGATCACTTCCAGCTTCTTGATAAAACGGATCCGTTTCTGACCGGCGGCGTCTATCAGCGCGGTTTTTAGCTCCACGGATTCCTTTTCGACATCAATGGCCTGCAGCAGCTCTTTGATCGATTCAGCGCCCATCCCCACGCGAAATGGTTCGTGGGGTTTATCCAAAATATCCCTGTATTCTTTTTCAGACAAAAGCTGTTTCTGCTGAATCCCGTTGTTCTGGCCAGGATCCAGCACGACATAGGAAGCGAAATACAGCACCTTTTCCAGAGAACGCGGCGACATGCTCAGGATAATGCCCATGCGGCTCGGAATGCCCCGGAAATACCAAATATGAGAAACCGGCGCGGCCAGCTCAATGTGTCCCATTCTTTCACGGCGCACCTTTGATTTGGTCACTTCCACGCCGCAGCGGTCGCAAACCACGCCCTTGTAGCGGATCCGCTTGTACTTGCCGCAGTGACATTCCCAGTCTTTCTGCGGCCCGAAAATCCTTTCGCAGAATAATCCGTCGCGCTCGGGTTTCAGGGTTCTGTAATTGATGGTCTCGGGCTTCTTTACCTCGCCTCTCGACCATTCCCGAATTTTTTCCGGAGACGCCAGGCCGATTTTAATGGAATCAAAAGCGATTGACTGATCGTTATTGGAGGGAGTCAACGCAGCACCAGCTCCTTATTCGCGGTTATTCAACTTCCAAATCCTTAAACAGTTCCAGAGTGTCCGGCAGCACTTCCTCCGGCAGTTCATCCACATCCAGTAAAATATCCTTGTCATTCAGCAGATCTTCATCGGTAAAATCCAAGTCTTCTGGAAAATCTTCGTCTTCTTCCTTGGCAATTTCCGCCTCTATCTCGGCGTCCAGCGACGCGTCCAGATCTTTGGGCGGTTCTTCGCCGTAATCTTCTAATTCGGCTTCTTCCAATTCGGCTTCTTCTGCCACCACTTCGGGCACAGGCTGGCTTTTTTTGGACTGCACCTTGGATTTGCCCGAGCCTTTGCGGATATAGCTTTTATCATCTTCCGGCTCCGCGCCTTCCATATTGACTGTCAAATCATCCACATCGTCCACGGATTCTTTGATCTCCACTTCTGTAGAATCAGCCAGCAGAACCCTTACGTCCAGCGTCAGCGCCTGCAATTCTTTCAGCAGAACTTTAAAAGACTCCGGCACGCCGGGCTCGGGGATATTTTCCCCTTTTACAATCGCCTCGTAAGTCTTGACGCGGCCCACAATGTCGTCGGATTTTACCGTCAAAATTTCCTGCAAGGTATACGCAGCGCCATAGGCTTCCAGCGCCCAAACTTCCATCTCTCCGAAACGCTGGCCGCCGAACTGCGCTTTGCCGCCCAAAGGCTGCTGCGTGACCAGGGAATACGGCCCGGTCGAGCGCGCGTGAATCTTATCGTCTACGAGATGATGCAGTTTCAGGTAGTGCATAAACCCTACCGTTACAGGATTGTCAAAATAATCGCCCGTCCGTCCGTCGCGCAGGCGGATTTTGCCGTCGCGGCTGATGGGCACGCCTTTCCACTCACTGCGGTGAGCCCTGTTTTCCTCCAAGCGCTCAAAAATATCCTCATCCAAAATTTCCTGCCACTTGCTCGCGAAATCGAACCATTTCATATTGACATAATCGTTGGCCAGTTCGAGGGTATCCATAATATCCACTTCGTTGGCGCCGTCAAAGACCGGCGTCGCGATTTTCCAGCCCAACGCTTTCGCCGCAAGCCCCAAGTGGACTTCCAGCACCTGCCCGATGTTCATGCGGGAAGGCACGCCCAGCGGGTTCAGCACAATGTCCAGCGGCCTGCCATTGGGCAGAAACGGCATATCTTCCACAGGCAGTACCCGCGAGATCACGCCTTTGTTGCCGTGACGGCCCGCCATTTTATCGCCCACAGAAATTTTGCGTTTTTGTGCGATATACACCCGCACCAACTGATTGACGCCTGGCGGCAGTTCGTCTTTATTTTCGCGGGTGAAAATTTTCACGTCTACAATGATGCCGCTTTCGCCGTGCGGCACCCGCAGCGACGTATCCCGCACTTCGCGGGCCTTTTCGCCGAAGATTGCCCGCAGCAGCCGCTCTTCCGCGGTCAGTTCCGTTTCGCCTTTGGGCGTGACCTTGCCCACCAAAATGTCATTCGGCTGCACCTCCGCGCCAATGCGGATGATGCCGCTCTCATTCAAATCTTTCAGCGCGTCGTCACCGATGTTGGGAATGTCGCGCGTAATTTCCTCCGGGCCCAGCTTGGTATCGCGGGATTCCGCTTCGTATTCCTCAATATGCACGGAAGTATAGACGTCCGCTTCCACCAATTTTTCACTCAGCAAAATAGCATCTTCGTAATTATAGCCTTCCCAGGTCATGAAGCCAATCAGCGGGTTCTTCCCCAGCGCCAGCTCGCCTTGATCGGTGGAAGGGCCGTCCGCGACGATTTCCCCTTTGGAGACAACCTGCCCTTTATCCACAATCGGCCTCTGATTGATGCAGGTGCCTTGGTTGGATCGCAGAAACTTGATCAAACGATAAATATCTTTATTGCCGTCTTCCCGGCGCACGGTGATTTCATTCGCCGCTACTTTTTCCACGACGCCGCCCTGTTTCGTGATAACAGCCACCCCGGAGTCTCTGGCGGTTTTGTATTCCATACCGGTGCCGACGATGGGCGATTCGGTCGTCAGCAGCGGGACAGCCTGGCGCTGCATGTTGGATCCCATCAGCGCGCGCGTCACATCATCATTTTCCAGAAAGGGAATGAGCGCGGTCGCTACAGAAACAATCTGTTTGGGGCTTACGTCCATCAGATCAATCTTGTTCTGATCCACTTCCAAAATATCTTCCCGGAACCGTCCAGACACTTTTTTGTGAATAAAATGCCCATCCGCATCCAAAGGTTCGTTGGCCTGCGCCACGGTATAATTTTCTTCCTCGTCGGCGGTAAAATACGTAAACTGATCTGTCACGCGCGTTTCTTTGCCGCTGTGTTCCACGATGCGGTACGGCGCCTCAATGAACCCGTATTCGTTGATGCGCGCAAATGTGGCCAGCGAATTGATGAGGCCGATGTTGGGGCCTTCCGGCGTCTCAATCGGACACATCCGCCCATAATGTGAGCTGTGAACGTCGCGCACGTCAAACCCGGCTCGGTCCCTCGACAAACCGCCGGGCCCCAGCGCGGACAGCCGGCGCTTATGCGAAAGCTCATCCAGCGGGTTGGTCTGCCCCATAAACTGTGAGAGCTGAGAGCTGCCAAAAAATTCTTTAATGGCGGCGGTCACCGGCCGGATGTTAATCAAAGCCTGCGGCGTAACAATATCCAAATCCTGCACCGTCATCCGTTCCTTAACGACCCGTTCCATCCGGGCCAGGCCAATTCTGAATTGATTCTGCAGCAGTTCACCCACCGCACGGATGCGGCGGTTGCCCAGGTGATCGATGTCGTCTTTGCCGCCCACGCCGTAATCCAAATGAATCGTATAGTTAATAGAAGCCAAAATGTCCTCTTTGGTAACATATTTTGGGATCAAACGGTTGATATTGTTTTTGATATTGTGCGCCAGTTCGTCCGCGTTTTCGCTGGTTTCCAGCAATTCCCGCAAGACTGGATAATAGACTTTCTCTTTGATGCCAAACTCTTTTGCCGTCAACTCGTAAGCGTTCAAATACCCGTCTATATTCACGGCTAAATTGCTTAAAACTTTGACCTTCCTGTCTTCCACCCGCACGAATACATACGGGGCGCCGGCATCCTGCATCGCGTCCGCCAAATCAATGGTGATCTCCTGATCGGCCTGGCCGATCAATTCTCCCGTCATGGGGTCCCTGACCTCTTCCGCCAGGACAAATCCCTTGATGATATTGTGAAACGACAGTTTTTTATTGAATTTATACCGGCCGACTTTGGCTAGGTCATAGCGTTTCGCATCAAAAAACATCCCTTTCAGCAAAGTTTCCGCGCTTTCCACAGTAGGCGGCTCGCCAGGCCGGATGCGCTTGTAAATCTCAATCAGGCCTTCTTCGACGCTTTTGGCTGCATCCTTCTCCAGTGTCGCCACAATTTTCGGCTCTTCACCGAACAAGTCTAAAATTTCTTCGTTCGTGCCGATGCCGAGAGACCGGATAAGCACCGTGACAGGTACTTTCCGCGTCCGGTCAACGCGCACGCTGAAAATGTCGTTGGTGTCTGTTTCATACTCCAGCCAGGCGCCTCTGTTGGGAATGACTTGGGAAGAAATGAGCTGCTTGTTTTGCAGTTTATCCGTGTCTATGGTGTAATAAATGCCCGGCGAACGCATCAGCTGGCTGACAATGACGCGCTCGGCGCCGTTGATAATAAAAGTGCCGTTGTCAGTCATCAGAGGGAAATTGCCCATGAAAATATCCTGTTCTTTGATTTCCACGACTTCTTTGTTGCGCAGACGGCATTTCACATGCATCGGCGCTTCATACGTGGCGTCCCTTTCTTTGCATTCCTCAATGGAGTATTTGGGCTCCTGATCTAAAGAAAAATCAATAAACTCAAGCACAAGGTTGCCGCTGAAGTCCGTAATCGGTGAAATATCCTGAAACACTTCGTATAAGCCTTCCTCCAGGAACCATCGGTAGCTGTCTTTTTGCACCTCAATTAAGTCGGGCATTTCCAGCACTTCGTTGATTCTGGAATAGCTCATACGAACCATATTCCCCATTGGCACGGATTGAATCCTGTTCTTTTCCATGGTACAATCACTCCTTACAAAATCTGTCGCGTATGGAAACGGAAAACGGAAAATGGAAAAAAGAGAGTTACATGATGGGAAAAAGCGAACGGTTGAAGCGCTCTACCCTTGGCGTCAAAATGTATAAGTAAAGCGCGGCTGTTCGCATATACTATGCTTAAGTGAAGTATATGTAGAAGTGGTTTTTCGAAAATATATGTTGATATATGTAAATATCTATGATATAATGTTTAGAAGTGTATGGATTATTCAATTTTCGATGCAGTGTGTTATGTTATCATATCAAACAAAACCTGTCAAGTTTTTTTACGCAAAAAAAGTCTAACATATATTTTTTCCCATTTCAACTCAAACATACCCTCTGTAAAACACACAAAAAGGCTCCCGCCCAGCATGCCATTGGGGGAAGCCTTTTTTATTTTTCAGCCTTTACTCAGCTTTCCAGCATTCTGGCGTCAATGTCCGACTGAATCCTGGCCGAGCCGGCGGACGCCATTTCTTCAAATTCGGTGACAGCGCGCGTCATCGCAGGCAGCGCTTCCTGTTTAAACCGGCTGATATCATCCAGAGCGGAAAAAAGATTGCCCATGGCTTCTTTTAAATTCTCCATATTCAGCGAGGACTGCACGGCTTGCTTCTGTATCGCGGTCCCCTGCTCTTTGATCAGTCTGGAGTTGGCCAGAATAATATCGCTGGTGGTCTGGTTGATGGCGTTGACCGCGTTCAGCACGATCTTCTGATCTGCCAGGGCGGAAGCGACCATGACAGCCGTCTTCAGCGCGGTGAGCGTCGTGAACTTCGCTTTTTCCGCGCCGCGTATCAGTTCCTTGTTGTTCCTGCGGACCAATTCCATCGCGATGATGCTCTGCTGATTCACGATGATGCGTTCGTTGAGTTCCATCTGCTTTTGTTTTACGGTAAACAGGATCTCCTCTTCCACAAATTTGATCTGCTGCTCCGGATACCCTTCCATTTTGGCGCGCGACACGGCGGCTTCCAGCTCTTCATTGAACTGGTTCACCATCACCGCGTCTGTCTCTAATTGCTTGGTCTTTTCGTGCAAAGTCATCATAGATATTTCCAATGTCTTATTGTCTTCCCGCAGCGTTCTCTCGCCGGATTCCAGATTTTGCAAAATCTGCTGAATGATTTTATCGCTGCGTTCATACCGCTGAAAATACTGCCGCAAGGGATTCGTCAGTTTGCCTAAAAAGCCGCTTTTGTCAAAATTCAAACCGCTGGGATCCAACTGCTTGCTGACGCCGCTCAGTTCCACCAGCGCGTTGGCGACGGCGCCGCCTTCCGTCGTCCTGGACAAATCTTTCAGCCGCGAGGCCAGTACTTTATCCTGCGCGCCGGTACTCTGAATGTTCGCGCGGCCGATGGCCTCGATCTGGTTGATCAGCCTTGTCCTTTCGCTGATGTCGTTCATGTTCATGCTGAACACGGCGGACACGTTCTCGTCCGCTTTTTTCTGCAGCAGATCCACTTTGGCCTGCGGAACGGCCAGCGACGCGCGCAGTTCCTGTTTCACTTGCACTGGATCAGGCGCGGCCAGCGAGTCGGTCAGCGATCTGTTGCCCGCTACATCGCTGTCAAAATCAAAAGCCATATATTTTCCCCCTCTCACATTTCAACGGACAGCAGCGAACGGAGCCTGTACACGACATCCTCTGAACTTGCGTTGATCGTCACCGCTTCGTTGAGCGTGGATAAATTCTCCAGGACTTGCGCCGCCTTGGGGTATTTGTCCAGATTGTATCCTATCGAAAACATCGGGATATCCGTGCCGTCCAATACTTTCAGCGCCTGGCTCTCGCGCAGGCCGCCGTTGGTCTCGCCGTCCGTCAGCACAAACAGCTTGAGCTGGACTTCGGGATGATCTTTTTTGTAATTCAGCAGCATGTTTTCACCCGCCAGGATTCCGTTGAACATCGCGGTTCCGCCGCCGACTTCCAGAGAATCCACCGTGCCGGCGTAAAACCTTCGCTGATCCATGTCAAAGGGCCTCAGCGCCAATTTCTGATGCACCTTTTTTTCATCTGAGAAAGACACCAGGCCGACCGCCGTGCTGGAATCTATATTGCTGGAGATTTGCCGCAGGGCCTCCCGCGCGTTCAGGATGGGCTCGCCGTCCATGGAGCCCGACGTGTCCACCACAAACACCACAGCGATGGGCTTCACGTTCTTTTCTTCCTGCCAAAAGGACTGCATCCGCGCCACAATGGTTCTGTCCGTAACCTGATACGGCGCCTGATAATCTGGATACTGATAAAATCCCAATTCCGACGCTCTTCGGGCCGCTTTGTCCGTCTGGCAGGTTTTGAGGAAATCCTCCAGAATTTTGGCCTCCAGGCTGCCTTCTTCGCAGAACATCACCAGAGGGTTCCAATGCGGCAGGCCGAACGGCGTGAAGACATAATTGTTCCGCAGCGTCGGGCTGGTATAATACTGCTGCGCCTCGTAGACCGCGCCATCCAGCAAACCGGCTTCCAAAGAGTGGCTCATTTGCGTGGTGGTGTGCGCGATATAGGGAATATTTTCCTGAAACGCCCGGAACAGTTCGCTGCCTTTCGGTCCCAGGGGATCCTCTGGCGCTTCGGTCATTAAAAATCCATAAAGCCAATTGGCGCCCGTCGCGCTGGTCAGCGGATTGGGTACGCCAATTTGCAGCTCGCCCGCGATGACCGCCTTGGCTACGCTGTCAATGTCCACTTGCCCATACTTGGCAGTCAGCTCGTTATTTTTGGCCTTGCTGAGCATAATGCCAGCGGTGTTCACCAGCAGTTTATCTGTCAGCTCAGTGTAGCGAATGTTCCCGCTGTCCAGCAGATCCAGCCACAACTCGTTGGAAGGCGTCATGGCGTCAAAAGAGCGGCGCCCCGACAGCGCGTAATTGGCCATGTCGCCGGACGCCAGGGAGCGCAGTTGAATACTGACTCTCTCGCCGTCAATGACAGGATTGCTCTTGTTGTATTCCGTTACCAGTTCCGTGAGCCAGCTGTTGCTGTTGGAACCGTCCGCTTGACCGGCTTTCTCGCTGGACGAGGCGATTTCAGCGAAAACGTCTGTCGCCGCCTTCACAACCGGCTCCCGCTCGGAAAGATCGGGCAGCGCGTCATACAGGCTGCGGGCGTCGAAGTCAACTGTCCCCTTCACCTCCGCATCCTCTACGACTTTGGGCATACCTCTCATCAATACGTTGATCGCCGCGATGGATTCATCCACCGTCATCGAAACGGTTCCGACCTTACCGTCCGCAACCGCGCCTCCGGCGGATCCGCCGGAGCATCCGCTCAACAAAATGGCCGCTAGAACAATCGTTTGCATCCATGCGCGCGCGGCCCTCCCTTTATTTTTCAATTTCCTTCCCCCTATATATTTTTATACAGAGCCGTATTCTGGATCAAATTTTCCAATTCCACCACACTGCCCAGGGCTTTAAACTCTTCCACAGACAAATGCTCCAGTTTCGCGAGCTGTACCAGCAGCATTTTGAGCTTGGTCAGAACGGAATCAAAAATTTCACCGATCTCATCCAGCCGCGCAAACAAATCATCCAGAAAATCATTGGCTGTGCCAGCGCCATGAGGGCCGCCAGTTTTTTGGCCCAATTCACGAAACGTATCGAAAATCGTAATAAACGAAAGAGAAATCCGCACGATGACAGCATCCATTTCGTCAATGGTAGCGGCGAAGGTCTCATAGGTATATTGTCCCTCTTCAAAGAGCATACTCAAACTGGAATCCAAGACGGATTTCAGGCTGGCGTACTCGTTGAAGCGTTTTTTCATTCTGCTGAGACGCGGCTCCAAAGCCTTGGATTCCAAAGAAACGATGGTTTTAGAAACGTCCGCGACCGTAATCTGTTTTTTCTTCTTCATCAGTACTTTTTTATTTTGCGCCGAACGCATGGCTTTTCCCATTCGGACGGCTTTTCGCGCGATGAAAATTTCCGCCAAAATTTCCAAAACAATCACTATGTAGAATACCGCTTTTTCCATGGACATGATGGGAAGCGTGACATAAACCCCAATCCAGTTCCATAGCAGCAGATCCAGCACGGCAAAACCCAAAAGCGAAACTACCGGTATAATAAACAGCATGATCATCACCCCTCCTGCACATCATTTTACCCACTTCTAGATACGCAAAAACCCCGCAAAATTTTCCTGAAACAGCAGATCGGGCGATCACCCGGACGATCGTCCGCAATTGCGCCGCTGTCCGCTTTGTGTTATCATCATTGGTATGATTATACAGCAAAATTTTTTTTCACACAATTATCTTAGAATGAATGAGCTTGGGAGGCGCCATCAATCAATAAAAACCGGATCGATAGAATACATCTGACCGCGCCGTCATTGGAAATGAAAAAGGACGCCCTGGCGTTTCGCCAGGAATTTTGGGATCAAGGCGAGATGGACATAAACGGATCCTGCGAATGGAAACAGTATGAAGACTACAGAAAATGGCTGGAACATTTGCAGCTCGTTTCCCAGGGCCGTCAGGAAGGCCAGCTTCCGTCCTCCGCCTATTTCGCTTTCCATGAGCCGAATCATCAGATCGTGGGGATTGTGGATATTCGCCATTACCTGACATCGGAGTACGATCACAACGGCCACATCGAATATTCTGTGCGCCCCAGCGAACGCGGAAAAGGATACGCAACGGAAATTCTGCGGCTGGCGCTGGACAAAGCGCGCGGGCTGGGCATCCTGGATGTCCGCGTGACCTGCGGCAAAAACAACCTTGCCGCGCGGAAGGTCATCCGAAGAAATGGTCTCGTCAGAAAAAAGGAAATACAGGAAGCGGGCGGAAATGCAATCTGGCTGTACGGGGAATGATCCGCTCCACGGAGAATGATCCGGAGCGCGCCACGTAAAAAATCCCGGACAGCCTAACCGGCTGTCCGGGATTTCAATGGGCGGTGAGGGACTCAAACCCGCGACTTCCACCACGTCAAGATGGCACTCTATCAACTGAGTTAACCGCCCTTTCAAACGTCAAGAGTATAACAGAAGCCGCGCGAAAAAACAAGCCTTATTTTTGATATTTTTCCTGGCCGCGCGCGCCTGCTGGCCGTGCTCCGCCAGGCCTGTTATGTATATCTCTGAATACAATTGGAAATAATACTTATAATTTCCAATTGTATAAGGAGACGGCGGATATGAACGCAATCAGAAATTGGTACGCGAAAGAAAGAAAAATTCTCGGCCTTTCCATTCTCTGCGGGGCCATTTTCACGGTTTGCATCGGCTGGTTTACGAAAGCCTATTCCGAATCCGCGCAGGAAGAAATCGCGGAGGGCGTCATTCGGTTCCATGTGCTGGCGAACAGCGATGATCCGGCGGATCAAACCTTGAAAAACCAGGTGCGGGACGGCATATTGGCGGCCTTTCGGGATGATCTGTCCGCTTCTCATTCCAGAGCCGAAACGCGGGCGTTTTTAAAAGGGCATTTGGACGAAATCCGTGAATGCGCCGAGAACATCATATGCGAAAACGGTTACGTTTATCCGGCAGCTGTCAGTCTCGCGCGCGATTTTTTCCCCACCAAAAATTATGGCGATATTACTTTCCCGCCGGGCGTCTATGAGGCGCTCCGCGTCGTTATCGGCGGCGGCGAGGGGCGGAATTGGTGGTGCGTCATGTTTCCGCCGCTGTGTTACGTAGACGTAACGAAAGGCCAGACTTCTAATGAGGCCAAAACGGAATTAAAAGAAGCCGTCGGCCCCCAAAAATATGAGCTGCTCTCGGATACAGAGCGCGAGCAAAATATTACCGTGAAGGTTAAATTTAAAGTCGTGGAGTGGTGGCAGAATTTATTTCATCAGCGTGAGAAGCCCAAAAAGAAAAGTGAAAACAATGACGCTTATATCGTACTCGTCCCGGATAAGCCAGATAAAATAGGAAATAAATAGGAAACAATATAGGAAAGAGAAAGCGCCGTGCTTCTCCATAGCACAGCGCTTTTTGATCATAAAGCGTGTTGATCAATGAGGCGGACGAGATTTCCAATCTCTGGTTTGGTGAGTTGTGCTGTCGCCCCCAAGTTCTCCCCTTTTTCATACATCTGTTCGTCGATGAGCGAAGAAAAAATAATGACAGGCATAACGCCCAGATCCGCGTCGTCCCGGATGAGCTTGAGCAGATGGTGGCCGTCCATTCTGGGCATTTCAATATCCGTGATAACAGCGCCCAGCTGATTCACAATGGATCCATTTTCTTTTAAATTTTGCAGCTGACTCCAGGCTTCCTCACCGTTATGGCAAAGCGTAATCTTGGAAAAGCCCGCTTTTTCTAGGCTTTTTAAAATCATTTTTTGCAGCAGCGGCGAATCTTCTACGACCATGAGCTGTTTGTCCCTTGGCGCCCATTCGCCCAGCTTGTCGATTTCATCCAATTGAATGGCGGCGGCCGGGTTGATGTCGGATATGATTTTTTCAAAATCGATGATGGTGATCAGCCGGTTTTCATAACGGGCGATGCCGGTTGCGACGCCCTCCTGGCCGCCGTATATGGCGGCGTCCGGTTTTTCGATATCGCGCCAGCTTATCCGGTGAATGGCGTCCACGGAATGCACATGAAAGGCGGAACTCACTTTGTTAAATTTTGTGATGATCAAAATATCATTCTCCGGGTTTCCAGATGGCGGAAGGCCGAGATAACCCGCCAAATCAATAATCGTGATAATAAGATCCCGCGGTTTGAAAACGCCTTCCACATATGTGTTAGAATGCGGCATAGGCGTGATGTTCGGATCATAGCGTAATATTTCCTCCACTTTCGCCACGTTGATGCCAAAATACTGGTTATCAATGGTAAACTCAATCACTTCTAACTCATTGGTGCCGCTTTCCAGCAAAATCTCATTTTTGTTGCTTTTAAGCTGAACCATCACTTACGCCTCCTGAGATCGATCATTCAGTAATGTTATTATGCGCAGGGGAGGCCAAAAAAATAACGCGCTTCCACGGTGAAATTATACTCGCGAACGATTAGATTTGCCAATGGGCGTAAAATCAGGCTTTTTAGGTATTTAGTTGAAAGCAAGCTATACTCGGCAAATGTTCTCGGTCGCGAGTATAGATGTTGCCCGTAAATTGCTCAAGCGAAATAGGCTGCTTCAAGAAATCGATTGAAGATACGGGTTTAACCCGTGAAGAAATCGAAAAAATTTCGACCTGTGCAATAGAAATAATCAGTTTGAGAAACAAGAGCCCTTTCCACCAATAGGTGAACATACAAAACACAGCTACATAATCCAATAAGACAGTAAAGTTATACTCGCTTCCGAAATTTGTGGGCATAACAAAGGTGTGCCCACAAACATTGCTAATGGGCACATAGGCTGATAAATTGGACTTTTTATAATG
>JAITPB010000047.1 GCA_031289625.1 Clostridiales bacterium
ACATGGTTCGGCCCCGCCATATAATCGCCCAAAGGCTCTGGGGAAAATTCCCCGATAAAAATGGCCCCGGCGTTTTGCAGGCGAGGAAGCCAAACCTGCGTATCCTTTACAATGATTTCCAAATGTTCCGGCGCGACGCGATTCGCCAGCTGTACGCCCTGTTCCATATTTTCCACCACAAGGATGAGGCCGTAATTGTCTAACGATTTTTCGATAATATTTTTTCGGCTCAGTAGAGCCGTTTGTTTTTCGAGTTCCACGGTCACGCGTTCCGCCAGCCGGATATCTGTGGTAATGAAAATGGACGACGCCATTTCATCGTGTTCCGCCTGAGAAAGCATATCCGCCGCCACATAGGCCGCGTTGGCGGTTTCATCCGTCAGAACCAGAATTTCGCTGGGACCCGCTACAGAATCAATGCTCACTGCGCCGTACACGCTTTTTTTCGCCAGCGCGACGTAAATGTTGCCCGGCCCCACGATTTTGTCCACTTTGGGAATCGTACGCGTGCCATAGGCCAATGCGGCGATAGACTGCGCGCCGCCTACTTTATAAATTTCCTCGACGCCCGCGGCGCGCGCGGCGGCCAGCAAAATCGGCGCGACATTCCCATCGGCGCCGGGCGGCGTGACCATGACGATTCTTTTGACGCCCGCGATGCGCGCGGGGACAGCGTTCATCAAAACGGTAGACGGATACAGCGCCGTGCCGCCAGGCGCGTAAACGCCGCAGCTTTCGACGGGCCGGACGATCTGCCCGAGAACTTCCCCATTTTCACTCATATCGAACCAACTGTTCTGTTTCTGCTTGACATGATAATTTTCAATCCGCTGCGCCGCTTTGGCCAGGATCGCGTTGAGCTCCGCGCCTACGGCAGCCGCCCCTTGATCCAGCTCCTCCGGCGTCACGCGCAGATCATCCGCCGAAAGTTTAACGCGGTCAAAACGCTCCGTAAAGCGGAGCAGGGCTGGGTCGCCTTCTTTTTTGACAGCCGCTAGAATTTCATCTACAACGATTTGCGCGTTTGCGGCGTCACGCACGCCGCGCGACAAAATCTCATTCAGCGCGTCCTCGCCGCCTTCACTGTACCGTACCAAACGAATCATATGTAATCCTCCCTCTCTGCTTTTAACGCTATGTTGTCATACGCGGAGCATCCTCTCCTCCCAAATATTGTAGCGGATATTTCTTTTCCTGTAAAGGCATGAAAAAAGAGCGCCTGCATAGGGCGCTTGGCGATAGAGGTTCTTTTCTCATACAAGTTAATCACACACGCGCGTCTGGATCTTGAAAAACAAACGCTTCTATGATATATTACGCCTTAAAAGCAATTCGGAGGTTTTCATGGACAGTTTTGAAAGCGCGCGGGCCGCGACTGCGCCGGAAGCGGGCGTTAATTTTTTGGAAAGGATTATCACGGAGGATGTGGGGGCGGGAATATATCACCGGCCCATCTGCACCCGTTTTCCACCCGAGCCGAACGGCTACCTGCACATTGGCAGCCTGTACGCCGTCAACATCAATTACAGCGCCGCGAAACATTTTAACGGCGTATTTAATCTCCGCCTGGACGACACCAATCCCCTCAAAGAAGATATGGAATACGTAAACGCCATTATTGAAGATATGCAATGGGCCGGTTACGATCCAGGCGAAAATATTTTTTATGGATCGGATTATTTTCAAACCATTTACGAACTGACGCTGCGCTTGATTGAAAACGGCCTGGCTTTTGTCTGCGATTTAAGCCCGGACGAATTGCGGGAGAGCCGGGGCACACTGACCGCGCCGGGCGTTGACAGCCCGTACCGCGGCAGAAGCGCCGCGGAAAATTTGAAGCTCTTTCAAGAAATGAAAGACGGTAAATTTGCGCCGGGCGAAAAAGTTCTCCGCGCGAAGATCGATATGGCCTCTCCCAATATGAACATGCGGGATCCTGCGATTTATCGGATTCTCAACGCCGAACATTATCGAGCGGGTAATGCTTGGCGCATCTATCCGATGTATGACTACGCCCATCCCATTCAGGACGCCATAGAAGATGTCACGCATTCGATGTGCAGCCTGGAATTTAAAGATCACAGGCCCTTGTATGAATGGGTCCTGAACGCATTGCGCTTCGCCTTTCCAGAACCGCCGAAGCAGAGAGAGTTCGGGCGTATGAATATCACGGGCGCGATCACGGGCAAACGCTATTTGCGCCAGTTGGTGAACGAAGGCTATGTGGAGGGCTGGGACGATCCGCGCCTGCCAACGGTCAAAGGTCTGCGCCGCCGCGGTTTCACGCCGGAAGCCATTCATCATTTTCTGAACGAGATCGGCGTGGCCCGGGATATGTCCACAGTGGATATTTCCATGCTGGAGCATTGCCTGCGGGAAGATTTAAAGTCCAAAGCCCCCACCGTGATGGCGGCGCTGGAACCGCTTCCCGTGGTGATCACAAACTATCCCGAAGGTCAAACGGAAATGATGGAAGTGGAAAACAACGTGGAGAACCCTGCACTCGGCAGCCGCAAGCTTCCCTTCTCCCGTCATATCCTTGTGGAGCGCGAAGATTTTATGGAAGTCCCGGCTAAAGGGTTTCACCGGCTGTACCCTGGCAATGAGGTTCGGTTGAAGGGCGCTTATTTCATCCGCTGCACAGATGTTATCAAAAACGCGGACGGATCTTTGCGGGAAATTCATTGCACGTATGATCCGGCCACAAGGAGCGGGCTCAATTTTACCGAACGAAAAGTAAAAGCCACACTGCACTGGCTGGAAGCAAATCATACTTTGCCCGCGCGCGTGAATTTTTACAGCCGCCTGCTGACAAACGAGAATATCAGCGGCGAGGAGATCCGCTGGGACGATTATATAGATCCGCAGTCCAAAATTGTTTTGGAAAACTGCCAGGTGGAAGAATCCTTGTCAAGCGTCCGGCCCGAAGACAAATTTCAGTTCATCCGCCACGGCTATTTTGTTGTGGATACACGCTGGGAACCCGGCGCCAAGCTGATATTTAACCGAATCGTGGCGCTGAAGGACACAAAAAATAAAATTAAATCAAAATAAAAGCAGACGAAGGAGACCAACTATGCATCGTACCCATACCTGCGGCGAATTGCGGGAAAGCCACGCCGGGCTGGAGGTCATTCTGTGCGGCTGGCTGAACAATGTCCGGGACAAGGGCTCTATTCTTTTTTTTACCTTGCGCGATCATTATGGCGTGACGCAGGCGATCGTCACGGACAGCGTCCAAATGGAAACCGTCCGCGGCATCCCGCGGGAATCCACCGTTCAATTGAAAGGCCAAGTGGCCGTTCGGTCGGACGTGAACCCCGATATGCCCACCGGCCAAATCGAAATTCTGCCTTCCGCCATCAACGTCCTGGGCAAATGTACGGAACTGCTGCCCTTCGAGATCGCCTCGTCCATGGACACCCGCGAGGATCTGCGGTTGAAATACCGCTATCTAGATCTGCGCAATCCTTTAGCGCATCAGAACATTGTGCTGCGGTCACAGGTGATCCACGCCATCCGAAACAAAATGACAAATATGGGGTTCCTGGAAATTCAGACGCCCATTTTGACCAGTTCATCCCCGGAAGGCGCGCGGGATTTTATTGTGCCCAGCCGGATGCATCCGGGGGAGTTTTACGCGCTGCCTCAAGCGCCCCAGCAGTTCAAGCAGCTTCTCATGCTCTCCGGCTTTGACAAATATTTTCAAATCGCGCCGTGCTTTCGCGACGAAGACGCGCGGGCGGATCGCGCGCCCGGCGAGTTCTATCAACTGGACGTCGAAATGGCTTTTGCGGAACAGGAAGACGTGTTTGCCGCGCTGGAAACTCTCCTGTTTGAAATCTTCACTTCTTTTTCTGATTCTGACGTTGAAATTTCCAAACCGCCGTTTCCCCACCTGAAATACACCGATGCCATGGAGCGCTACGGCACAGACAAACCGGATTTACGAATTCCGCTGATCATCGCAGACGTAACAGATGTTTTCGCGCACACGGGTTTTAAAGCCTTTGCCGGCCAGACTGTCATCAAGGCGCTGCGGGTACCGGGCGCCGCGGGTTCTCCCCGAAAGCTGTTCGATAAATTGACGGCGGACATGACGGCGGAAGGCGCCAAAGGTTTGGTGTGGCTGAAAGTGACGGAGGAAAAAAGCATCGCCGGTTCCGCCGCGAAATTTATCTCGCCGGAAGAGACAGCCGCTTTGCTGGAGCGGACGCGGGCGGAAAAAGGCGATGCGCTCTTTCTTGTGGCGGACGCCGCGGAAAAAGCGGCGAAACTGGCCGGCGTTTTGCGTCATAAGCTGGGCCATGTTTTTTCTCTCATACGGGAGAAGACGTTCCAATTCTGCTGGATCGTGGATTTCCCCATGTACGAGAAAAACGAAGAGACCGGCGCGATTGAATTTTCTCACAATCCCTTCTCTATGCCGCAGGGCGGGCTGGAGGCGCTGCTGACAAAAGATCCGCTGACCATTGAGGCGTATCAATACGATATTGTCTGCAACGGCGTAGAGCTGTCCTCTGGCGCGGTGCGCAATCACAGCCCCGAAATTATGCTGGAGGCGTTTCGCCTCGCGGGCTACGGAAAAGACGTCGTGGAAAGTAAATTCCCCGCGCTCTTTAACGCCTTCAAATACGGCGCGCCGCCGCACGCGGGCATCGCGCCCGGCATTGACCGGATTGTGATGCTGCTGGCGGATCAGCCGAGCATCCGCGAGGTTATTGCCTTCCCTATGAACAAAAACGCGCGCGATCTGCTCATGAACGCGCCAGGCGCCGTCACCCAAAAACAATTGGATGAGGTGCATATTATGCCTAAAACGGTTATAACATAACAGGCCAGCCTGAGCTGGCCTGGGCTGGCCTGGCCTGGGCTGGCCTGGGCTGGCCTGGGCGGACCAGTCCGGAGGATTTTTTTCGCAAAAAAAAAGAACCCAAAATGAGTTCTCGATTTAGATGGACATGATTTCTTTACTTTTCGCTTCCATGCGTTTTTCCACTTGATCAATATATTTATCCGTCAGCTTCTGTATCTCTTTTTCCAGTTCGTCCAATTCATCCTCTGTGATTTCGCTTTTCTTTTGCATTTTTTTTAACGCTTCCATGGCGTCGCGGCGGATGTTGCGCACTGCGATTTTAAATTCCTCGGATTTCTTTTTGACTTCTTTGGAAAGTGACTTGCGTCGGTCTTCCGTGAGTTCCGGAAACACCAGGCGAATCACTTTTCCGTCGCTGGTGGGGTTAATGCCCAGGTCAGAGGCTTGAATCGCCTTTTCAACGGCTTTCAGTATGCTTTGATCCCAGGGTTGGATCAAAAGCATCCGCGGCTCTGGCACGCTGATGTTGCCGACCTGGTTGAGGGGCGTGTCCGTTCCGAAATAACTCACGGTGATTTTGTCCAGCACATGGGGATTGGCGCGTCCCACACGGATCGTATTCAGCTCCGCGTCAAAACTGTCCATGGACTTTTTCATTTTTTCTTCATACGGTTTTGTACGCTCAGACATAAAAATCCTCCTCACAAGCCGTAGTAATTTTGGTTCCGATGTTGTTAACGCCAGCGCCGACTGGCTGTGAAAAAGCCGCAAAAGCGCGCGGGATGCTGTTTTCTTCCTCCAGGCCGAAGACGTAAGAATCCACGCCAGCCTCTTGCGAAATGGCCATAGCCGCGGTGTCTATCGCTTTTAAGCCGCGGTCAATCATGATTTGATACGACACGCGGCGGTATTTCCGCGCTTCGGGCTTTTCGCGCGGATCCGCCTCATACACGCCGTCCACATTTTTCGCGTAAAAAACGCAGTCCGCGTCCAACTCCGCCGCCCGCAGCGCCGCGGCGGTATCCGTTGAAAAATACGGATGCCCGGTTCCCCCCGTGTGAATGACCACAGCGCCTTCCGCCATGAGCCGCAAAGCGTCTTCCCGGGAGAATATCTGTGTAAACGCGCCTACGGCAAACGGCGTCATCACATAAGCCGGAAGGCCCGCCCGCTTAAAATACTCTGATAAATAAATCCCGTTCATGACCGTGCCCAGCATCCCGATTTGATCGGATCGGGAACGGTTCAAAAAAAATTTATTTTTAGCCGTCCTGCCCCGCCAGAAATTACCGCCGCCAACCACCAAAGAAATTTGCGTGCCGCTGAGCTGCCGCAATTGGCCTGTGATTTTTTCCAGCACATTGTCGTCAAAAAATTCTCCCTTGCCGGAGAGCGCTTCGCCGCTTAGTTTGATTACAATTTTTTTGATGGCTTATCCCCTCCTGTTTCTTTATTAATTTATCACATATAAAAGAAATTTTCCAGATTTTTTTCGTTTGACATCATGACTGGCTTCTGCTAGAATCAAATCAATTGAATCATAACTGCTGGTCATGGAGAATGCCATTGCGTTATCCATATAAAATAGGGAATCAGGTGAAAATCCTGAACAGTCCTGCTGCCGTAACGGCGGAGTTTTTCCAAGGGCAATTCGCAGCCACTGAGTTATCTCGGGAAGGTTTGGAAAAATGATGATGCCGAGTCGGAATACCTGCCAGCGTTAAGTGTTCAAAGCTTCCTCACAAGGACATGAGGACTTTGGTTTGCGACAGCGCGCCACGCCGTTTTTTTTCGCGGTGATGGCTTTGTTGTTGTATTCTTGAGTCTTGATCCTGTGATCAAGGCCCTTTTTATTTTTATTTTTTTTTATTTAATCATATGAATGATGGGAGAAGAATTTATGAGAACAAGAAATATGATCATCGCGGCGCTATGCGTCGCCCTGTCGTATGTCGGCTCAAACGTCAAAATCCTAGGGACGATTGCCTTTGACTCTCTGCCGGCCTTTCTGTCGTCGCTTCTTCTAGGCCCGATCTATGGCGCGGCCATTGGTTTTCTGGGGCATTTGTTTACCGCGCTGACGTCCGGCTTTCCGCTTTCGCTCCCCATACATTTCGTCATAGCCATTTCTATGGCCGTTACCATGGCGGGGTTTGGCGTAACGCACCGGGCCTTGAAAAATAAAGCGCCCGCCGCGGTTCTTTTTGCCGTAACCGGCGCCGTGGGCATCATCTTAAATGGCCCTGTTTCAGCGGCTTTTGCCTATGCCGCCCTGGCGCTGACTGCGGGGCGCGGGGCCGCCGCAGCCATCGCCGCGATGCTTCCGGCTCTTATGGCCGCCTCTGCTGTCAATGTTGTGATCGCAATCGCCTTGTTTAAGGCGCTGGAAAAAGTGTGGGGAAAATCTTATGCGGGCGTGGACAAGGCGTGATTTAACGATCGTGCCGGATTTAGAAGGCGGTTTTCTCGCGATCGCGTGTGACAGCTGCGGCGGCGTCGGCCTCAAGCCGGGAGACGTCTACCCGCTTTCGCCCTATCATGCCGCGAAGTTTACGGCGCGGGTCGCCTTAATGGAAGTGATGTGTCTGGGCGGCCTGCCTATCGCAATCGCGAACGGCGTCGCCTGCGAAATGAAACCAACCGGCGAGGAGACCATACGCGGGATTCAAGACGAGCTGAAAAGCGCGGGTATTGTGGATGTCGTGCTGACAGGCTCTACAGAAGAAAATTTTACCACGTCCATGACCGCGCTGGCCATCACCGTCGTCGGCGCCGTGCAAAACGGCGCTATGAAATGCGACCGCGCCTTGGCGGGCGACAAGTTTCTGCTGTTTGGCAAACCTTGTGTTGGATCGGAAGTCGACCTGACGAGCGCGGGTTTTTATCCGCAAATTCGTTTTTTGCTGTCCTTGCCGGAAGTCCGCGAAATTGTTCCTGTGGGTTCCAAAGGTGTGGCGTATGAGGCTGGGATGCTGGCCGCTCTCAACGATATGGCATTTACGCCGCTGCAAACCGGTGCTGACATTATGAAATCAGCCGGCCCTGCGACATGCCTGATTACTTTATGCGGGGACGGCTGCGTCAGCCGCATTCATGCAGTTTACCCTTCGGCTGAAATTATCGGCGTACTGTCCGATCCCGGCGGCAAACACGCAGAAAACAGCGCTTTGGGTTTTTCAAAACCGCCGCGGTAAATCAGCGCAATTTTGATTGCACCATTTATATTTTTACCAAAATATCGACGCGCTCTTGCTTTTTATATCAATCTTCCCTTGCGCCTCCTCCCGCCTTTTTGTATAATGATACACAGAAAGGCAAATTTTATATGGGGGTTTCTTTATGAAATGCACAACCGGTTCCAGCGTCGATGTCTGCGCGAAGACAGCGGGTAAAGCGGCGGCGGCCAAGGCGAAAAAAGGCGTGACCCACGCGAAATTGGTTTTCGTTTACGCCAGCGCGGCCTATGACCTCAGCGCGCTTCTGGACGGCGTGAAAGAAGAACTGCCTGGCGTACCGATCATCGGCAATACCTCTTTTACCGGCGTCGTCACCCCGGACGGCTGCATCACCGGAGACAAGGGG
Source organism: Clostridiales bacterium (assembly GCA_031289625.1). Classification (GTDB taxonomy): domain Bacteria; phylum Bacillota; class Clostridia; order Lachnospirales; family WQUN01; genus JAITPB01. Next base: position 8,399 of record JAITPB010000047.1, read on the forward strand.
TTTGCGGGCCTCATGCTCATCAGCGGAGACAAATTGGATGTAGGCGTTTGCGGGCTTCCCAAAAACGGATGCGCGCGCACGGCCGGCCGGAAGGCGGCTGAGGCGGCCATTGAAAACGCCGGGTTTACTGACGCGCCGGATTATTTTTATATGACGGCCCCGCCCGGAGAAGAGGAACTCTACCTGAAAGGCGTTTCGGACATTATCGGCCGGCGGCCGATGTTTGGCGGCAGCGCCGCGGATAACGGCAGAGCTTGCGAAGGGAAAATTTACACGGACAGCGGCGTGTTGCCGGATGGCGTGGCTGTTGCGTTTTTCTATGTGGATAAACCCATGGTCCATGTGTTTACCGGCGCATACAGGGAGACCAGCGACGCCGGAATCATTACAAAAATCCACGGCAGCCGCGTGCTGGCGGAAATTGACGGCGAGCCGGCCTTGAAAAAATATGCCGCGTGGCGCGGCCTGAACCCAGACAGCCTGATGGGCGGCGCGTTGCTGGAAGCCGCCGTAACTTCGCCGCTGGGCGTGAAAGACATACTGGGCGGCTTGACGGCGATTCGTCACCCTATAAACGGCAGCGCAGACTACTCCATGGGCATAGACGCAAACCTCGCGGAAAAAACAGCCGTGATCCGAATGGAAGCGTCGGCGGAGGAACTGATCGCGTCCGCTTCCGGCGCTTTAAAAGCGCTGAAAGAAAAAATGCGCGGCGCGTCCGCGGGGTTTCATCTGATTCATAGCGGCCGCCGCCTCGGCGGCGCCAAAGATAAGCTGGAAGAGCTGGCCAAGGCGCTGAAAGCCGAAGCAGGCGATATTCCCTTTATCATGGCGTTCACCTTTGGCGAATACGGGTTTCAAGAAGACGGCGCCAATACAACGGGCGGGCTGATGCTGAGCTACACCGGGTACCCGGCGTGATTTTTGCCGCCCCTTACCGATAAATTAAAAATACGTTCACGAGTATAATAGAGAGAGCGTTGCGTGGGTTTGCGCCGCTCTTTTTTTTGCGCCAAAATGTCCGCGCCAAAATAGACAAAAAAATTTTTTTATTGTATACTGGACAAGATTCCGGCGCGGCCAATCATCGGCTGTGCGCGGGCATAGAGGAGGAATGGATTGACATGACACTTTACGAAAAATGGGTCGGCATGGCTTATGACAAAAAAAACGGCGCCAGCGTCCAAAAATGCTGGGATGAATTTTCACCGAAAGAACAAAAAATATATGAAACGCTGCTGGAGAAAAAAATATCTCATTTGGAAACCACGGTGCAGGAATTCGGCAAGCGCTTTGACATCCAGCCGGAATTTGTTTGCGGGTTTCTGGACGGCATCAACGAAGCGCTGCGGGAACGCATGGATTTATCCTCTTTAGATCTGGACTCCCCCATTACGATAGACTTCGACTTTGCCAGGCTGTATCAAAAAATGGTGGAGTATAGAGTGGAAGCTCTTTACTCTTTGCCCCAGTGGAAACAAATTTTCAGCGAGGCTGAACGGGAGACGCTGTTTCGGGACCAACGCAGATCGACGACTGTCGTACGCCAGCAAGCCAAAATCGGACGCAATGATCCCTGCCCGTGCGGCAGCGGCAAAAAATACAAAAAATGCTGCGGCGCTATGGCTTCCCAAATGCAATCCATTGCCTAATGCAAACGCGGATCCAAAAGATTGACATGCGCCATCCCGACGCGGCTGTTTTCCGGGAAGCCGCGGCTGTTCTGCGCGGAGGCGGCCTGGTCGCCTTTCCGACAGAAACGGTATACGGCCTTGGCGCGGACGCTTCAAATGAAAACGCGGTCAGCCGTATTTATACGGTCAAGGGACGCCCGGCGGATAATCCTCTTATCGCGCATATCGCCTCACGGGAACAGTTTTTCGAAATGACAGAAGATGTTCCGGCTTATGGGCGCGCGCTGGCGGAGACGTTTTGGCCCGGGCCGCTCACCTTGGTTGCGCGGAAAAAATCAAACATTCCAGATTGGATAACGGCGGGCCTGCCCACTGTCGCGGTACGGTTCCCAGCGCATCCAGCGGCCCGCGCGCTGATTGAGGCTTCCGATACCGTCATATGCGCGCCCAGCGCGAACTTGTCCGGCAGACCCAGCCCGACCTGCGCCGAGCATGTGCGGCGGGATTTAGAAGGCCGCGTGGAGATGATATTGGACAGCGGCCCCGTGGAAATTGGGCTGGAATCTACCGTTGTGGATGTGACGGGCTCCAAGCCCCAAATTTTGAGGCCGGGTTTTGTCACCGTCGAAATGCTTGCCTCCGTGGAGGCAAGCGCCATCGTCTCTTATGATGGGATGGGTGTGAGCGCGCCTAAAGCGCCGGGCATGAAATACCGGCATTATGCCCCGCGCGCGGACATGACGGTCGTCACCGGCGATCCGCGCCGCGCCGCGCGGGAGATTCGGCGCCTGGCCAGTTTATCCCTCCAAAAAACAGGCGTGCTCGCCACCGTTCAAACCGCCGGCCTGTATGACGCCGATCGCTGTCTGGTTCTGATCTGCGGCGATCGGGACGCGCCGGAAACCTTCGGGGCGAATTTGTTCGCGGCGCTCCGGAAATTTGACGACTGCCAGACGGAAGTGATTTTCGCGGAGGGGATACCCGAAACGGGCCTCGGCGCGGCGGTCATGAACCGGCTCAAAAAAGCGGCCGGCGGCAAAATTATTGAGGTGTGATATGAAAATATTGTTTGTCTGCACCGGCAATACCTGCCGCAGCCCCATGGCAAAAGCCCTGGCGGAAGAATGGCTCCAAAAAAACGCTTTTCAAGCGGACATTCGATCCGCGGGCCTTTCCGCCTTTGAAGGCGTGCCCGCCAGCGTCGGCGCAGCAGACGCTATGGCCAGCCATGGTTTATCCCTGCAGGATCACCGCGCGCGCCAAATCACGGAAAAAGAGCTGGCGGATACGGATCTGGTTCTGACAATGACGCGAAATCATAAAAAGCAGGCGCGATCTTTATGCCCGCGCCACGCCGACCGGATTTATACGCTCAGTGAATACGCCGGTCTGCCGGAAGACATTGAAGATCCATTTGGCGGAGCGCTTTCCGTGTATGAAAACTGCGCGCGCGCCCTGCGCATCCGGATTGAAACAGCCTTGCGGCGCATCATGGCCAGGGGGGAACTCATGGAAGGAATCACAGTCATTGATCATCCGCTCGTTCAGCACAAAATTTCTCTGCTGCGGAACATCCAGACAGGCAATAAGGAGTTCAGGGAATTGGTGGAGGAAATTGCCACTCTGATCTGCTATGAGGCCACGAGAGATATCCCTACTGTGGAGCAAACGATTGAAACGCCGATCTGTCAAACAACAGCCCGCGTGATTGAACAAAAAATCGGAATCATACCCATCCTGCGGGCCGGTATCGGTATGATGGACGGTATGCTCAAACTGCTGCCCACCGCGAAAGTCGGGCACATCGGCTTGTACCGCGATCCGGCCACGCTTCAGCCGGTGGAATATTACGGCAAGCTGCCCGTGGACGCCGCGGAGCGTGAAATTCTTTTGATCGATCCCATGCTCGCCACAGGCGGCACAGCTTGTTTCGCCATTGAGAGTTTGAAGCGGCAGGGCGTCAAACGCGTAAAACTTTTATGCCTAATCGCTGCGCCGGAAGGCGCGCGCAAAGTGCAGGCGGAACATCCCGACGTCCGGATCTACGCCGCCGCTTTCGACAACTGCCTCAACGAACACGGTTATATTGTCCCCGGCCTGGGCGATGCCGGCGACCGGTTGTTTGGCACGAAATAAAAGGAGCGCGGCCTCCGCCGAAAGGAGTTGAATAGGTGGATCACAACTGGCTACTATACATTTCGGTTTTTGCCTGCGCTTTTGGAGTCTCCATGCTTACAACCCCTTTCGCGAAAACACTGTCCATCAAGTTAAAGGCGTTAGATTATCCGCGCGTCAGAGGTATGCACGATCACCCCATACCGCGTATGGGCGGCATCGCCATTGTGCTGGGCTTTTTTATCGCCATGGGGGTTGCGGCCTGTTTTTTGCGGGAATTGCGGACAACGCAATTTTTGGGGTTTGTCGCCGGCGCGGTGCTGGTAGTCATCGCCAGTATGCTGGACGACATACATGATCTTCGCCCGCGCGTCAAATTAACTGTACAAGTCACCGCCGCGCTTGTCGTTATTTTTTCCGGCACGAGAATTGATTTTGTCACATATCCGTTTTACGCGGTTTTAAATTCCGTCAGCGCCCCTCTGACACTGGTCTGGATTGTCGGCGTTATTAACGCCGTCAATCTTATTGATGGGCTGGACGGGCTGGCGGCGGGCGTCTCTGCCATCGGGGCGGTGTCTCTGATGATCCTCTGCTTGATTTCGGGCGGCGGCATGGCTGTGGTGCTTTCCGCCGCGCTGGCGGGAAGCTGTCTCGGCTTTCTGCCGCGCAACTTTAACCCCGCGGAGGTCATTATGGGTGACACAGGCGCGCAGTTTTTGGGGTTTGTGCTGTCGGTTTCTTCTATTATAGGAGTCTTTAAAGCATACGCCCTGCTGTCTGTCGTCATCGCGCTTTTTACTCTGGCCCTCCCCATATTTGACACGCTGTTCGCGATGTTTCGCCGCTTTATCAACCGCAAACCGATCATGGAAGCCGACCGCGGCCACTTGCACCATCGCCTGATTGATCTGGGATACAATCAAAAGCAAACCGTGATCATCCTCTATTGCGTCAGCGCGATCACAGGCGCCATCGCCATTGTCATCGCGATGAAAGATCTGCGGGCCATTTTGGTCGCGGCGCTGTGTCTGCTGGTGATGCTTCTGATGATGTTCGTATATCAAAAAAGGATACGCTGATCGCGCTATGCGGAAACGCGGCGCAGGATTTTCGCCAGGGGGACGCTTCCCGGGAAAATCCGTTTCAGTCCAAATAAACTTTCGGGATCCCGGCGGAGAAAGTTGATGCCCGATCGGCTGGAGACAGTGCATAATACACCCGCCTGACGCATGGCCCTCTCCGCCGCCTGATTGTAAAAACCAAATGGGTAAGCCAACGTGGACGCGCTGAGGCCGGTTTGCGTTTGAATTTCCCGCCGCAGTTTCAGGCAGTCCTGAATCAAAAAATCCTCGTACTCCCGGCTTGACGCAAAACGGGAACGAATGCTCAGCATATTGTCTTGCGGCGTGTGGAGGGCATAGGTGTGCAGTTGAATGTCCATGACGCCTGCATCAACCATTTCCCGCGCTTGCGCGAAGCTGAAATGCGGGATAATGGCCTGGCCGCTGATCGCGTCCGTTTGCCGTCCAACACTCGCTCCAATGATAAAAACAGTGGCTTTCAGGCCCAGCTGTTTTAAAATAGGATACGCGTAGATATAACTGCTTTCATAGCCATCGTCCAGCGTAACCAGCGCGGGCTTGGCCGGCAATTCTGTTTGGCCGCAGCAAAAGCCGATGAGATCACGAAAAAAAATCGTGGTGTAACCGGCTTTTTTGATTGCCATCATATCTTCCATGAATTTTAAGCTGGTAATGGTGAGGCTGGTATTCTGCCCAGAAGCGCCGCAGATATTGTGATAGGCGAATATCGGAATTTTTACGCGGCTGGGAAGCCGCGCCCCGCGGAGCGCAAGCGTCCCCAAAATACATACCAGCAGCAGTATAAACTTTTCATATTGTCTAGGCTTTATAAATGCAGGGAGTTTCATGGATAGATGACATTCCTTTTCTATAGATTTTACGGAACTATAACATGTATATCATCTTTCAGGCATGTTTATGCGGCGAATTTAAATAAAATATAAAAAAACACTTGAGAAATTAGAATCTATATGTTATTATAATAATGTGATGGTGCAATCCAAGGAGATAAGAATTATGCTCATAGACTTTCATGCACATATTTATCCAGATAAAATCGCGGAAAAAGCCGCGGAGAATGTAGGCCGGTTTTATCAGGTACATACATGCTGTGACGGTAAAGTAAGTACATTGCTGGAGCGCGGCCGTTTGGCCGGTGTTGATAAATTTGTGGTTCATTCCGTCGCGCAGACGCCCGCTCAAGTGGAGAACATTAATCGGTTCATATCCTCAGTCTGTCAAGAATATCCCGAGACATTCATAGGATTTGGCGCTCTGCACAGAGATACGCCGCATTTCGCCGATGAAATCGAAAAGATGATCGCTCTTGGCTTAAAAGGGTTAAAACTGCATCCAGATATTCAGTTGTTTGATTTGGATGATCCTAAAATGTTTGAGTTGTATGAAATGCTCCAAGGGAAGCTGCCGCTTTTGTTGCATTGCGGTGATTATCGGTATTCCTATTCTCATCCCAGCCGGCTCGCCCGTGTGCTGGACAATTTTCCGAAGCTGACAGTGATCGCCGCGCATTTTGGCGGCTGGTCTATTTATGATCTCGCGCTTGAGTATTTGAAAGACAGAAAATGCTATCTGGATATTTCCAGCTCTATTATGTATCTGGGCAGACGGAGATCAGAAGAATTGATCCGTCTGTACGGCGCGGAGAGAATGCTTTACGGCACGGATTATCCTATGTGGGACCCCGTTGAGGAATTGCGCCGTTTTGATTCGCTTCACCTTACAAATCAGGAAAAAGAATTAATTTTATATCAGAACGCCTTGCAAATACTTTCGTAACGATAAGCGGATAGACATCGTTTATGGCGGCGGGCTCTCCGGGAAAATAAATTTATTGGGAGGCATATCATGATTTCCAGAGCCATTTTTAATGATTTAAAACAAGTCGACGTCAGCAAAAATAAAGCCCTTACGAGTGAACGCGTCTCGGCCTTATGGGCCCGGATGCAAAAAGAACAGCGGGAGCAGATTTATATTCAAGCCGGTATTCAAAAAAATACGGTCGACAGAACACGCAGGATGGGCAATATTTCTGTTACGCTGGCGTGCGTCCTGGCTCAAGTGATGGACGTGGATCCGTATTATTTGACTGCCGAAACGGGCGTGGATCAAGGGGCTGAGGAAGGTCGCATTTTACAGTTCCTCGTTGACCACAATTATCAAAAAACATTAGATCGCCACTCGGCGATCCACAACGGCGGAAACCCCGTTCCGAAATCCAAGCCCGCTAAAGTTTCACACGATCCTATCAATGCCGCAGAGATCTCTATAGAGTCGTTTGCTGATGACAAAATTTCCTCTTTGACGCCCGAAGAAAAATCACTGCTGGAAGGCATGTCTGAAGAGGAAATTATCAGTCTGCTGCAGTCTCTTTATTTGCGTTCAAAGTACAATGACAGCGCTAAAAATCTGGTTGGGCTGCTGAAACTGCTTTTAATCGGCTGAATCACCACCGCAAAAAAGGCATCACCGCATAAAAAGCATCACCGCATAAGAGGCATCTGCCCCGCCAAAACGCACATGACCGTTACTACGCGATTATGATTGACATCGATATGGATACTCTCAGAAAGGTGTGTGCTTTATGGGAGACACTATGATTCACGACGAGTCTATGGACGACACCATGCGGGATACATTAAAAGATTTAACACAGGAAGAAATGGAAGCCATTGACGGCGGATGCCACTGGGCCTGTTATTATGTTTATTATCCGGTAAGGGTTTTTTATTATCCAGTGCCCAGAAGCCCCTGTTACGCTTACTGGGGTTGTTATTAAACTACCGCAGCGCGCGTCAAAAAAGCCACAGCTTTACCGGCTGTGGCTTTTTTGATTCTCAAACTATTCCGTCTGCGGCGTGTCTTGCGAAACTTCCGCCGCTGGGTTTTGGGCTTGCACAGGCTTCGGCGCGGAGCGGCTCGGCCCGGTACCCACTCTTACTTCTCCCGGAGTCCCTTTGTAGTAACTAGAGTTGATCTGTTCCCGGCTGACTTCCTGCCCGCCTTCGTAAACAATTTTATAAAGTCCGTAACGCGATCCGGCGGATCCTCTTGTGACGACGACTCTTTCGCCTTTGGGCAGGGAGGAGTCATACGTCACGACTTCGGAACCCGATTGCACCGTCTCCAGAAACCGATTATAAAACTCTATCTTGTGATCCGGCCCGTGTACTTCCAAGCCGTAAATCCTCGCGGTGAGCGTGCCTCCATCCGCGGAGCATTCCAAAAAAACCGGCAGATCGGTATTGTTTTGAAATTTGAGATCAATATAATCGCCGGCCAGCGTCGCGTCATAGCTGTAATCCAAATACCCTACTTTTAAAGAATGGCTCTGACGTTCCACGACTTCCAGTTCCGCGTGCAGAACTGCATTGTAGAGCGTGCTGGAAACCTGGCAGACGCCGCCGCCGTAATCATCCTCGAACTTGCCGTTGACAATTACCCGGGCCAAAGCGTACCCGTTTTCCGGCGTACTGGGGCCCAAGGCGTCGTTCGTGGAAAAAACCTCGCCGGGCTGAAGCGTTGTGCCGTTGATCTTACTGGCTGCGGTTCGGATGTTGGTGGTGCGGCCTGCGGATCCAGCCGCGATGTTCGTGGAAAAGGATCCCAGCAGACTTTGCGCTTGCGCCGCATATTCTTCTGTAATGCGCGGCGCTACCTCCAGTAAAACGATATCCACGCCGCCCGCTTGCTTAGACGCCAGCAATGCGTTGACGATATCGGCGGTAGACTGAACGTCCATTTCCGTGCCGGATATTTCTTTTGTGGTGCTAAACTGCCCGTCAACACGGCTGATGGTCGCGTCGATGGGCGCCACGTATACTTGCTCGGCCAGGACGCCGATTTTTTCTTGCGCCGCTTTTGTGTTATAGCTGTAAGGCGGATCATATGTAATTTCGTACGGTGTTGTTTCCAGCGCCTTTATCTTACTGTAACGTTCTTCCAGGGTACCTTCCCGCGCATAAGCGTAAGCTTCCTTAACAAGGTCCGTAAAATCCAGTTTTGCGTCAAACTCATCAAACCGGAAAACAAATTCTTTCCCGCCGCCGTGGAGAGTAATGGTTTTATCGTCTAGGCGTGTCTGAAATTCCTCCACAACTTTTTCCAAGGCATCCGCCTCGTCCAGCCCCCCTATATCCACCCCGTTGATCAGAATATTTTGGTAAATATAAGGTTCATTTACAGCGGCTGTCATTTCCTGATATTTATTGTAAGACACAAAACCCATAATAGATCCTATGGCCACAATCAGCAGCAACGCCGCCAGGATAACCGACGCGATGCCCCATCCCCGCTTTTTGCCCGTTTTTCCTTGAAGTTCGCGCTCTTCTTTCGTCATAGACTTTCCCCCTATAAAATCATTACAAAATTACTATTGACAATCGTAGTATAGCACAAAACGACAAGTCCTGCAATAGCAGGAAGTTGTTTCCAGGCAGTCGTAATAAAATTTAATATTATTCACACAAATGTAATAATTAGCGCGCTGTATATAGTTTATCTTACGCCCCGTTACATTATGCGCGGCGAAGCAATAAAAAAGCGCCGCTGCCCGGCGAGGGCGTCTGTGTCCCTCCGCTGAACAGCGGCTGGGGCCGCAGCGAAATTTTTAGAAAATTTTGGGGAAAGACGTTTCAGTTTTGACCGGGAATACGGACACGATGAAAAACTTTTTTTCCTTTTTGGATGAGCAAAATCCCATCCTGAAAATCCATTTCTTGGATCATATGGTCAAAATGTGTAATTTTCATGCCGTTTATTTTGACGCCGCCCTGCTGGACGAGGCGTCTGCCTTCGGCGCGGGAGGGGATCAGGCTGACTTTTTCCAGCAGCTCAATAATATTCACACCGGAAGAAAACAAATCTCCAGAAAGATCCGTTGTGGGCACAGAGCCGTCCATCGCGCCGCCGACGAGGAGAGAGTGGGACGCTGCCAGGGCCTAATCCCAAAATTCTGAGCTCAGCAAGATCATGGACATATAATA
>JAITPB010000136.1 GCA_031289625.1 Clostridiales bacterium
CCGGCGCCAAGGAACTGCTCTGTATCCGGGTGCTGGGCGGCTCCAAACGCAAATACGGCAATATTGGCGATATCATCGTGGCCGCCGTCAAAAACGCGGCGCCCGGCGGGGTTGTGAAAAAGGGCGAAGTGGTTAAGGCGGTGATTGTCCGGACAGTCAAAGGCGTAGGCCGCCCAGACGGATCGTACATTCGTTTCGACGAGAATGCGGCTGTCATCATCAAAGAAGACAAAACGCCTAGAGGTACGCGTATTTTCGGCCCTGTGGCGCGGGAACTCAGAGAAAAGCAGTTTACCAAAATATTGTCTCTCGCCCCGGAAGTTTTATAGGAGGTGCAACCATGGCGGTTAAAGTCAGATTGAAACGCGGCGACAACGTCAGAGTCATCGCCGGCAAAGACAAAGGCCAGAACGGAAAGATTCTTTTCGTGGACAGAGAAAAAAACCGAGCCATTGTGGAAGGCGTAAACATGATCACAAAACATCAAAAACCTAACCGCGCCAACCAACGGGGCGGCATTGTTCATAAAGAAGCGCCGATTCACGTCTCAAATTTGATGTACCTGCATCATAGCAAACCCACCCGCATCGCCTACAAAGTGGAAATGATTGAACATGACGGCGTGAAGAAAGTCAGCAAGCAGCGAATCGCGGTATCCACCGGTGAAGTGATCGACTGACGCCGCGTGAAAGGAGGAAGACGCCTTGAATCGGTTAAAAGAATTCTATGAAAAAGAAATTGTGGACGCCATGATGAAAAAATTTTCGTATAAAAACAGGCTCGCGGCGCCCAAGATCGAAAAAGTCGTGATCAATATGGGTCTGGGCGAAGCCAAAGATAACGCGAAAGTGATTGAAAGCGCGGTCGGCGATTTGTCGGTGATTACCGGACAGAAACCCATTGTGACTAAGGCGAAAAAGTCAGTGGCCGCTTTTAAAGTAAGAACCGGTATGCCCATCGGCTGTAAAGTGACGCTGCGCGGCGACAGGATGTACAGTTTTGTGGATCGGCTGATCAATGTGGCGCTGCCCCGTGTGCGCGATTTGCGCGGCGTGAAGGCGGAATCTTTCGACGGCCGGGGCAACTACTCGATGGGTATCAAAGAACAGCTTATTTTTCCGGAAATTCAATTTGATAAAATCGATAAAATCAGAGGCATGGATATTATCTTCGTGACCACCGCGAGAACGGACGAGGAAGCCAGGGAACTGCTGAAATTGTATGGAATGCCGTTTGCGAAATAAACGCGAGGAGGACAGAGCATGGCAAAGAAATCCATGATATTAAAACAGCAGAGGAAACCGAAATTTTCGACTAGGGCGTACAGCCGCTGCAAGATCTGCGGAAGGCCGCACGGCACGCTGCGTAAGTTTGGCGTCTGCCGCATTTGCTTTCGTGAATTGGCGTATAAAGGCCAGATTCCGGGCGTGAGAAAAGCAAGCTGGTAAAGCCTTGAAAGGAGGAAGTTCAATGTCAATGTCCGATCCCATTGCGGATATGCTAACAAGAATTAGAAACGCCAACACAGCCAAACACTCCACAGTTGATGTTCCTTCGTCCAGGGTAAAAATGGCCATCGCGGACATTTTAACCAAGGAAGGTTATGTGAAGGGATATGAAATGCTGGAGGACGGCGTCAAGAAAACCATTCGCGTTACATTAAAATATGGAAAAGATAAAAATGAAAAAGTCATCGGAGGCTTAAAGCGGATTTCCAAACCCGGCCTGCGCGTGTACGCCAGTGTCGAGAACATGCCAAAGGTACTGGGCGGCTTGGGTACCGCGATCGTCTCCACAAACAAAGGCGTCATCACGGACAAAGAGGCCCGCAAACTGGGCGTGGGCGGAGAAGTGATGGCGTTTATCTGGTAAACTGGTAAAAGCGAAGATAGGGAGGCGCAGAACATGTCACGCATTGGGAAACTTCCGATAGTCATCCCCGCGGGCGTTAATGTCAAAATTGAGGAAGGCAACGCACTGACCGTGAAAGGCCCCAAAGGATCGTTGAGCCGGAAATTGTCAGCAGACATGAACATCGCGGAAAAAGACGGGCAAATCATCGTGGAGCGGCCGAATGACTTAAAACGCTTTAAGGCCCTGCACGGACTCACCAGAACATTAATCAACAACATGGTTGTCGGCGTCACGCAAGGCTACGCCAAGACGCTGGAGATTAACGGCGTGGGATACAGGGCGGCGAAAGCGGGCAATAAACTCACGCTGACGCTGGGATACTCTCATCCTGTTGAAATGATAGATCCGGAAGGCGTCACATCTACAGTGGACGGCGCCACAAAGATTTCCATATCGGGCATCGATAAAGAAAAAGTCGGCCAGTACGCGGCGAATATCCGGGATAAGCGCAGCCCAGAGCCGTATAAGGGCAAGGGCATCAAGTACAGCACAGAGCGGATTCGCCGTAAAGTGGGTAAGACAGGCAAAAAATAGATTGGAGGCGCCTAAGTTTTGATTCATAAGAAATCACGCCAGGAATCTAGGGCAAAACGGCATTACAGGATGCGTCGTCATCTCTCCGGAACCGCTGGCAGGCCACGGCTGGCCGTGTTCCGTTCCAATAAGCATATTTACGCGCAAGTCATAGACGACGCCGCCGGACATACGCTGGCGGCTGCCTCCACCATGGAAAAAGCCATCGCCGCCGCGCTGGAAACCACATCGAACGTCGCCGCCGCGAAAGTGGTCGGCGAAACAGTGGCAAAACGCGCCAAAGAGAAAGGGATCGAAACGGTGGTGTTTGACCGGGGCGGATATCTCTATCACGGCAAAGTGCAGGCGCTGGCGGACGCGGCGCGCGAGGCAGGCTTACAATTTTGACGTCAGGAGGGCGTGCTTTGAAAAAAATAGATCCCAGTACACTTGATCTAAAAGACAGGGTTGTCACCATCAATCGGGTTACAAAGGTCGTCAAAGGCGGCCGGACATTCCGGTTCGCGGTTTTGGTGGTGGTGGGCGACGAGAACGGCCATGTCGGCGCCGGCTTGGGCAAAGCGGCGGAAATTCCGGACGCCATCCGCAAAGGCAAAGAAGACGCGAAAAAAAATTTGGTCTACGTGGAGCGAACCGATACTGGCAGCATATATCATGAAATTATCGGCCGGTTCGGCAGCGCCAGTGTTTTGTTAAAACCCGCGCCAGAAGGCACGGGCGTTATCGCCGGCGGATCGGTCAGAGCCGTGATGGAATTGGCCGGCGTCCGCAATATCGTGACAAAAGCGATTGGATCCAATAACAAGCGCAATGTGGTCAATGCCGCGATTTCCGGCGTCAATGCGTTGAAAACGCCGCAGATGGTGGCCAGGCTGCGCGGTAAAACTGTAGAGGAAATTTTGGGTTAAGGAAAGGGGCCTTCGTATGGCTGGCGGGTTAAAAGTAACTTTGGTGCGCTCCACCATCGGAGTGATTCCCAAACAAAAGAAGACGATTGAGGCGCTGGGTCTGAGAAAGATCAATTCTTTCAAAGTCCACAAAGACAACGAAGCCATCCGCGGGATGATCCGAAAAGTGTCTCATCTGGTAAAAGTGGAGGAGGCGCAAGAATGAGATTAGGCGCGTTAAAACCAGCGGAAGGCGCCGTGACGAAAGACTTTCGCAGAGGCAGGGGTCACGGGTCCGGCAATGGCAAGACGGCTGGGAAAGGTCATAAAGGCCAGAAAGCCAGAAGCGGAGGCATGGGCAAAGTCGGGTTTGAAGGCGGTCAAATGCCTTTGTACCGGCGGCTGCCCAAACGGGGTTTTACCTGCCGGAACACCAAAAAAATTGTGGCGATCAATCTGCGGCATTTGGATGTATTTGACGAGGGGGATGTGGTCGATATCGCCGCGCTTCAGTCTAAAGGCTTGATATCCAACCCGCGGGACGGCGTGAAAATTCTAGGCGTTGGAGAAATAACCAAAAAACTCACAGTGCAGGTAAACCAGTTCAGCAAATCCGCCGTTTCCAAGATAGAAGCGGCCGGTGGTAAAGCAGAGGTGGTTTGATGTTTAAAGTACTCGCCAACGCGTGGAAAGTCAAAGACATCCGTAAAAAACTGCTGTTTATTCTTTTCATTCTCCTTATTTATCGGATTGGCACGCATGTCCCTCTGCCGGGCATTCACTTGGCGCAGTTGAACCTTTTCCGTAACGGCGCGGGTATGGATTTAACAAACATTTTTTCCATTATCGCGGGCGGCGGCGCCGGTTCTATTTTCACCATGGGCATCGCCCCTTATATCAACGCTTCTATTATCATGCAGCTGCTGACCGTCGCCATTCCCAAGCTGGAACAGATCCAAAAGGAAGGTGAGGAAGGCCGGAAAAAAATCAGTCAGTATACGCGCTTCTTGGCCGTGGGTCTTGCGCTGATTCAGGCGAGCGCCACCGTCTATAATTACGCCCATACGCAGCAGATTGGCAGTTTGTTCCGGTATAACAATGTGCTGGTGTATATCACCGCCGTGGTCGCCATGGTGGCCGGTACCATTTTAATTATGTGGCTGGCGGAATTGCTGACCGAACGCGGTATCGGCAACGGTTCCTCTTTCATCATTTTCGCTAATATTTTATCCAGCCTGCCGCAGGGTGTACAGTCTCTGGCGCTGCTGGTAGCGCCCGGAGCGGAAAACCTTGTGAGCGGATGGGTGACCATCATTTTGCTGCTGGCTATTTTTGCCGTACTCATTGGGTTTGTCGTGATGGTGCAGGACGGCGAAAGACGCATTCCTGTACAGTATTCCCGAAAAGTGGTGGGCCGGCAGATGTACGGCGCTAACAGTTCTTTTATTCCGATTAAAGTCAATATCGCGGGCGTCATGTCCATTATTTTCGCCATTTCGCTGCTGCAGTTTCCGCAGCAATTGCTCGGGCTTTTTCCGGGCAATACGGTACTTCAAAATATCACCCGGATTTTATCTTTGCAGAATTGGATCGGAGACGCCATTTACATTGTGCTGATCTTTATGTTTACTTTTTTTTATACGTCGTTTGCCATTAACACAGTGGAGATGGCGGAGAATATGAAAAAAAACGGCGGTTTTATCCCTGGCATCCGCCCGGGCAAGCCCACCAGCGATTATGTGCAGAAGACCGTGGATCGCTTGAGCTGGATTGGCGCGTTGTTTTACTGCCTCATCGCCATGGCTCCCATTCTGTTTCAGCGTTTTTCCAGTGTGCAGACTGGTTTCGGCGGTACAACTTTGCTCATCGTCACAGGTGTAGCGCTGGAATTTATCAAGCAATTGGAGTCTCAGCTGCTCATGCGGCATTATAAGGGATTCTTAACTTAATGAGAGAGAGGGGATATTGAATGGCCATCTTGATCAAAACCAGCGAACAGATCGTGCTGATGCGCGCCGCCAACCAGGTCGTCGCCCGTACCCATGAACTGTTGGAGAAATATATCCGTCCCGGCGTCGCCACGCAGGAGCTGGATCGCATCGCGGAAGAGTACATCCACGGGCAGGGGGCCATCCCGTCTTTCAAAGGATACCAAGCCGGCCCGACGCCGACAGGTTTTCCGGGTTCTATCTGCGTTTCCATCAATGAAGAAGTCATTCACGGCATTCCCGGTTTAAAAAAATTACGGGAAGGCGATATTGTTAGTATAGATATCGGCGCCTGTAAGGACGGTTTTCACGGCGACGCCGCCAGAACACATCCTGTGGGTAAAATTTTGCCCAAATACCAAAAACTCATAGACGTGACCCAAAAATGCTTCTTTGAAGCCATAGAATATGCGCGGTCAGGGCGGCATTTGCACGAAATATGCGCGATGGTGCAAACTGTGGCGGAGTCTAACGGTTTCTCTGTGGTACGGGAATATGTCGGCCATGGCGTAGGCCAGCAGATGCACGAGGACCCGCAGATTCCCAATTTTAAACAGGCTGGCCGGGGGCCGAGGCTTTCCAAAGGCATGACGCTGGCGATTGAGCCTATGGTCAACGAAGGGACTTATGAAATCAATGTACTCTCCGATCATTGGACAGTGGTGACCCGGGACAAAAAATATTCGGCGCATTACGAAAATTCTATTTTGATTACGGATGGCGCCCCTGAAATTTTGTCGATGGTTTAATGGGGAGTGGAGGCGATGTTTTGCATCGGCGGAATCGTCATTTCTAAGCGCGGGCGCGACAAGGGTAAATCATTTGTGATTGTCGCCCTGGAAGACGCGTATGTATGGCTGGTGGATGGACAGCTGCGCAGGATAGCAAAACCGAAAAAGAAAAAGACAATGCACGTACAAATCACAAATACCGTTTCCGGCGAAATCCAGGCTGAGGTTTTGCGAGGCGGCTGTTTGCTGGACGCGGATTTTAGAAAGGTGTTGTCGCGTTTTCAAAGGCATGAGGAGGTTTAGCGTTGTCAAAGGATGATGTGATAGAGGTATCAGGTACGATTGTTGAAAAATTTCCCAACGCCATGTTCCAGGTGCAATTGGAAAATGGACATAAAATTTTGGCGCATATTTCGGGGAAGCTTCGCATGAATTTTATCCGGATTATCCCTGGCGATAAAGTTTTAGTGGAAATGTCTCCTTACGACCTGACGAAAGGCCGAATCATCTGGCGAGACAAATAAAGCAGGGAGGAGCGGTTCACATGAAGGTTAGGCCATCTGTGAAAACGATCTGTGAAAAATGTAAAATCATTCGGCGCAAAGGCGCTGTCCGCGTCATTTGCGAAAATCCGAAACATAAGCAAAGACAGGGATAAAATGGGAGGTGTATTCATATGGCGCGCATAGCGGGCGTTGACTTACCCAGGGAAAAACGGGTGGAAATTGGCCTGACCTATATTTTTGGCATAGGCCGCCCCAGTTCAAATCGCATTTTGAAACAAGCCGGCGTGAATCCAGACACGCGCGTGCGGGATCTGACAGACGACGAGGTTTCCAAAATCCGTGAGCTTATTGACAAAAGTCAAAAAGTGGAAGGCGATTTGCGCCGGGAAGTCGCTTTAAATATCAAGCGTTTGATAGAAATTGGCTGTTACCGGGGCATACGGCACAGGAGAGGGCTGCCCGTCCGTGGCCAGAGAACCAAAACAAACGCCAGAACGCGCAAAGGACCTAGAAGAACCGTCGCGAACAAGAAGAAATAAGGAGGCTTTGATTCAATGGCGAAAAAAACGGTCAGGAAGACGGCAACCCGCAGACGGCGCGATAAAAAATATGTGGACAGAGGCCAGGCGCACATTCAATCCACGTTTAACAATACCATTGTGACGATTACGGACGCGGCGGGGAACGCGCTTTCCTGGGCCAGCGCGGGGCAGTTGGGCTTCCGCGGGTCGAGAAAATCCACCCCTTACGCCGCCCAGATGGCGGCGGATACAGCCGCGAACGCGGCCAAAGAGTATGGCCTGAGAATGGTGGAAGTGTTTGTAAAAGGGCCGGGCAGCGGCCGCGAGGCCGCCATTCGCGCGCTGCAAGCGGCGGGCCTGGACGTGACCATGATTAAGGACGTCACGCCGGTGCCGCACAACGGCTGCCGACCGCCTAAACGCCGCAGAGTCTGAATATTACAGGAGGTGTCAGCCGCGATGGCTCGATACATTGGACCGGTGTGCAGACTGTGCCGCCGGGAAGGCGAGAAGCTTTATCTCAAAGGAGAAAAATGTGCGAAAAACTGTACCATCACCAGGCGTGAAAAGATGAAAAAATCTGCGCCTCCCGGACAGCATGGCCTCAGCAGAAAAAAACTGTCTGAATATGGGTTGCAATTGCGCGAAAAACAAAAAGCGAAGAGAATTTACGGCATATTGGAAACGCAGTTTAGGAATTATTTTGACGCGGCGGATCGCCTCAAGGGCGTAACGGGCGAAAACCTGCTGCGGCTTTTGGAATTGCGCCTGGACAACGTAGTCTACCGGCTGGGCTTCGGACGCTCGCGCACGGAAGCGCGGCAGGTGATCCGGCATGGTCTGCTGCGCGTCAACGGCAGAAACGTGAATATTCCCTCCTATCAATTGAAAGTGGGCGACGTGATGGAGATGAAAGAGCAAGCGAAGTCCGCTCAGCGTTTTAAGGACATACTGGATGTAACGGCGTCCAGAATCATACCGCCATGGTTAAGCGCGGAACATGGAAATTTAAAAGGAACCGTGAACGCGCTGCCCACCCGTGAACAAATCGACATCCCAGTGCATGAGACCCTCATTGTTGAATTGTATTCGAAGTAAAGCGCGGTAAGGAGGTTCGAATGCGTGTTTGAATTTGAAAAACCCCGTATTGAAATTGCTGAAATGTCGTCAGACGGCAATTATGGCCGGTTTGTTGTAGAACCTTTGGAGCGAGGCTATGGGACGACGCTGGGCAATTCGATCCGGCGGATTCTCCTGTCGAGCCTGCCGGGCGCGGCGGTCAGCAACATCAAAGTCGATGGCGTGCTGCATGAATTCAGCGCTGTGCTGGGCGTAAAAGAAGACGTCACAGAAATCATTTTAAATTTAAAAGATCTGGCCATTAAATACCACGGGGAAAGTATGGAACCTAAGCTAGCCTATATTGACGTAACGGGCGAATGTGAAGTCCGCGGCAATGATGTCAAAACCAGCCCTGAAATTGAGATCATGAACCCGAATTTGCATATCGCGACGTTAAGCGGCGGCGAGGACAGCAAATTGTTCATTGAGATTACGATTACCAAAGGGCGCGGCTATGTCAGCGCGGATAAAAACAAAAGACCGGAACAGCCGATTGGTCTGATTCCCATTGATTCTCTTTATACGCCTGTCCGTAAAGTCAATTATTGGGTAGAAGATACCCGCGTCGGTCAGATTACGGATTACGATAAACTTACGTTGGAGGTCTGGACCAACGGCACCATTTCTCCCGATGATTCGGTCAGTTTGGGCGCCAAAATTCTAAACGAGCATTTGAATTTATTTGTGGATCTGTCTGACAACGCGAGAAATGCTGAGATTATGATCGAAAAAGACGAGAGCAAAAAAGAAAAAGTCTTGGAGCTGAGCATTGAGGAATTGGATCTCTCCGTCCGCTCTTACAACTGTTTGAAACGCGCGGGCATCAACACGGTGGAGGATTTGGCCAATAAAACAGAAGAAGATATGATGAAAGTCCGCAACTTGGGCCGCAAGTCTCTGGAAGAAGTGCTGAATAAAATGGCGGAGCTGGGCCTGGTATTGAACCCCGGCGACGAATAAGACCGCTGTACGACAAAAGGAGGGTTTTTCATGGCGGGTTACCGAAAACTTGGCCGCACATCCAGCCAGCGCAAGGCAATGCTGCGCAGCCTGGCGACCCATTTACTGTACCATGGCAAAATCAAAACCACGGAAACCAGGGCCAAAGAAGTCCGCCGCGTGGTGGAAAAACTGATCACCGTCGCCGTGAAAGAAAAGGACAATTTCACACAGGAAACGGTCATGGCCAAGGAACCGCAGAAGGATAAAAATGGGCGCCGGATCAAAAAAGACGAAAACGGCAAAAAAGTTACCGTTTATAATCAGGTCGAAAAAACCATTCGAAAGGACAGTCCGTCCCGGCTGAACGCCAGACGGAAAATTCTCAGCGTGCTTTATCCTGTCACGGAAACGCCTGTCAAAGGGCGCAAAAAAAGATCCATGTCTCAATCTATAGACATGGCGGCTAAAATGTTCGACGAAATCGCGCCCCGCTATGCCAACCGAAATGGCGGCTATACGCGGATGATTAAGATAGGGCCGCGCAAAGGCGACGCGGCGGAAGAAGTCATTATCGAATTGGTGTGAGCCAAAGCGGCTGCTGGAGAACCGGCCGCCGCTTTTTACTTTCCCTGTAAAATTGGGTAAAGGAGAGTATCTGATGAAGATTGCCTTTTCTACTTTGGCCTGCCCCAAATGGAGCTGGCAGGACATTTGTTCCGCGGCGAAAGATCTCGGCTTTGACGGCGTTGAGATACGCGGCCTGGGCGCGGATATTTTCGCCGTGGCCGCGCCGCCTTTTTCTGGGGAATCGCTTCCCAAAACCATTCGCCAACTAGACGCCCTGCGTCTTTCCATCGCCTGCTTTTCTTCCAACTGCGCTTTAAAATATGCCGATCGCGCTGCGGAAAATTTGCAGGAAATCATAGAATACATCAAATTGGCCTCAAAACTTTCCGCGCCGTATGTGCGCGTGCTCGCGGACGAAAAGCCGGAGGCCGACGGCGAGGTGGACGACGACGTGGTCGTCCGCCAACTGAAAGCGCTCGCGCCCATCGCCGAAGAACATAATGTCACGCTGCTCGTCGAAACGAACGGCGTGTATGCGGATACAGCCCGGCTGCTGCGCTTACTGCTGAATGTGGAAAATGACGCCGTCGCCGCGCTCTGGGATATGCACCATCCCTATCGCCTGGCGGGGGAAAGCCCGGAAGAAACGGTGCAAAACCTGGGCGCGTACATCAAATACGTGCATGTCAAAGATTCAGTGATAGAAAATGGGCAGACTCGGTATCGCCTGATGGGCGAAGGCGACATGCCGTTTGACAGATTTTTCGGCGCGCTGGACTCCACCAATTATAAAGGCGTGGTTTCGCTGGAGTGGCGGAAACGCTGGTCAGAAGAGCTGGAAGACCCCGGCATTGTCATACCGCAGTTCGCGCATTATATGAGCGCGCGTTTGGGCCGCGGCGCGATCCGCAGCGCGCTGTATGATAATAAGACGCATACGGGAAAATATATTTGGGAAAAAGAAACTTTGATCGATCTCACGTTCCCGCAGCTTCTGGATCGGATGGCGGAAGAATTTCCGGATCAGCCCGCCTTTCGTTACACAACTTTAGATTATACGCGCACATATATGGAATTTCGCGCGGACGTAGACGCGTTCGCACGCGCGCTTATTTCGATCGGCGTCCGCCGCGGCGATAAAGTGACCATCTGGGCGACGAACGTCCCCGCATGGTTCATCACCTTCTGGGCTTCCGTCAAAATCGGCGCGGTTCTGGTTACGATGAACACGGCGTATAAAATCCATGAGGCGGAATATTTACTGCGGCAGTCGGATACGCATACGCTCGTAATGATGGACGGATACCGCGACTCAGATTATACCGCTATTATCCAGGAACTGTGCCCCGAACTGGCCAGCCACAAGCCTGGCCGCCCGCTGCACGCCAAACGTCTGCCCTTCCTGCGCCACGTCATTACAGTGGAATCTGAACAGCCGGGCGGCCTGACCTGGGAAGCGGCTCTGTCGCGCGCGTCGGAAACGCCGATAGAGATCGTTTATCAGCGCGCCGCCATGATCGGCCGCCATGACGTCTGCAATATGCAGTATACGTCCGGCACCACCGGCTTTCCCAAAGGCGTGATGCTCACACATTACAATGTAGTCAACAACGGAAAAAATATCGGCGATCGCATGGATCTTTCCACGGCAGACCGGCTCATGATCCATGTGCCCATGTTTCATTGTTTCGGCATGGTGCTGGCCATGACGGCCTCTGTCACCCATGGCGTCACGATGTGCCCCATTCCCGCGTTTTCGCCTAAAATTTCCTTGGATTGCGTCCAGCGGGAAAAAATTACGGCGTTTCACGGCGTTCCGACAATGTTTATCGCCATGCTGGAGCACGAGGATTTCCCCCATACAGATTTTTCGCATATGCGTACGGGCATTATGGCCGGAAGCCCTTGCCCTGTGAAGGTTATGCGGGATGTCATTGACCAAATGCATATGACGGAAATTACGATTGTGTTTGGGCAGACTGAATCATCGCCGGGCTGCACGATGTCCAGCGCGGACGATCCCATTGAAGTGAAAGTGAATACGGTAGGGCGCGAGCTGCCCGGCATTACGTGCCGCGTGGTGAACCCGGACACGGGCGAGGAACTGCCCCATAATGTGGACGGAGAGTTTGTCGCGCGCGGGTATAATATCATGAAGGGCTATTACAAAATGCCGACGGCTACCGCGCACGCGATTGACAAAGATGGCTGGCTGCACACGGGCGATTTGGCGCGGCGTTTGCCCGACGGCAATTTTAAAATAACAGGCCGCATCAAGGACATGATCATCCGCGGCGGGGAAAATATTTATCCCAAAGAAATTGAAGATTTTTTGTATACGCACCCCAAAGTGAAGGACGTGCAGGTCATCGGCGTGCCGGATAAACAGTACGGCGAGGAGATTATGGCGTGCGTCATTGTGAAAGCGGGCGAAGAGATTTCGGAAGATGAAATTCGCGCGTTTGTCCGAGGGCATATGGCGAAGCACAAAACGCCAAAGTATGTGCGCTTTGTGGAGGAGTTTCCCATGAACGCGGCCGGCAAAATTCTCAAGTACCGGATGGTGGAAGAAGCCGTTCATTTGCTGGGTCTGCAGGAAACAAGTCAGACGGAGACCGCCTGACTTGTTTCCTGCATTATGCTATCGCGTCTGAACCGCCAGCCTCCAAATATCTTTCCGTCCTTGGACATACCGCTATGCAGCGGCCGCATAGCGAATAATCCACGCCGATTCGTTCTTTTGCCCTCTCTCGGGCAACTGCGGCACACTTTGCCGCGTCGAAGAATTCATCGCGATCGAGATTTGCGTTCCACAGTTTGCCGGAAATCGCCTTTGCCGGGCAAGCATCGGTGCACGCCGGGCAGTTGCCGCACTTTGACTCGTTAACCGGTTCGGCGCAGTCCAGCGGCGCGTCAGTCAGTATCGTGGAGAACCACACGGCCGTGCCGAATTTTTCTGTCGTGAGCATCGCGCATTTCCCTATCCAGCCGAGTCCGGCGCGCGTCGCCACGGTTTTGTACGGCAAAGCAGAACGAAGCGCGCCAACGAATTGGGTGTTCTTGCGCGTAAGCGCGAATGCTTCATAACCAAGCGCGCGAACATACTCGGCTCCGGCTTCGGCGAGCTGGTCAAGGCTGTCTTGACCAGAATGATAGTAGTCCCAATACGCAAGCGTGGGCGCTTCGGTAATGCCGCGGACAATTTCACGCGGAACGCGCACGCCGACGCTTATGCCGATAGGCAGCCCGGATCGCATATCGGACGGCAGTGCGGCGAGGTCGCCGAAACCCGTTAAATCCGCGCCGAGCCGCGTAAGTTCATCGGTTACTTGTTTGTTCAAATCGTTCATCACAATTCCTTTCTTGGTCTTATTTGCCATGATACATTCCCCGCCGCTTCCGCGCGCGAGAAGGCAAATACATAATGTCCCGTTGACAGAATAGATTCAAAAACAATATACCATAACGCAGTTGTATCTTCAACTATGATTGTAACCTCGGCGAATGTTCTCGGTCGCGAGTATAACTTAAACATATGTAAGATCAGCCGTGAATACAATAGCGTAGCAATCATAAAATGGCTGCGTGTATCGCGCGCCGCCAGAGCTTAAGGGGAGATTCTCTTTGGATGATATGAATATGAACATCACGCAAGAAGCTGACGCTGCCTTCATAGAATCTCCAAATACAGTAGACTTTGGAACAAGAGAAAGCGATCTTATCCGCGCTCAGATTGACAGATGGCCCTTCATCCGCCTGGGAAAAATCCTCACAGGCAATTTTGCCGCCGTTTACGTTCCGCAAGACAGAGTACAAGAAGTCTTAGAAGAAATCGGTCCCAATCATGTCACGATATATCCTAGCCTTTTGGGTTTGCTGGGACGCGCCGAACTGGACGCCTGCGGGATACTCGCGGTGCAGCAGCAGCCGTATCTGGATCTGCACGGCAATGGGGTATTGGTGGGGTTTGTGGATACAGGGATTGACTATAGGCTTCCGGCGTTTCAGTTTGAGGACGGCTCCACCAAGATTAAATACATCTGGGATCAAACCATTTCCGGTCTACCGCCTCTCACGTTTAATTATGGATCGGAATTTGACGAGGGTATGATAAACGAAGCCCTGCGATCGCCAGAGCCTCTGGCTGTAGTCCCTCATGAGGATATGGTGGGGCATGGAACATTTTTGGCCTCCGCTACGGCCAGTCATGAAAGCGGAGATTACCTTGGCGCCGTGCCAGAGGCGAACATTATTGCCGTGAAACTGCGCAAAGCGCAGCAGAGCCACCTTATACGGGATATGGCGCCGCCGGATCAGGAAAACGCGTTTTCATCCGTAGATGTGATGGTGGGCGTCGAATATATCGTGCAACGGGCTATGGAACTGAATATGCCCGTCGCGGTATGTATCGGGTTGGGCAGTAATTTTGGTAGTCATGACGGCAATAGTTTTTTAGAGGACTATCTGAGCCGCGTGGGCGACCGCCCTGGCAGCATCGTATGTATCGCCGCAGGCAACGAGGCCGCGGCGGGGCATCACACCATGGGTACAGTGGCAAAGGAAAATGATTCGGTCGACATTCAAATCCGGTGTGAGGGAACTGTGATAACGACAGGAATTAATATGCAAATATGGAATAATTCAACGGATAGGCTTTCCGTTTCCATTACATCCCCCACGGGTGAGACTCTCCCCCGGATACCCGCGAAAACGGGAACCACATATAGTTCTAAATTGATTCTGGAACGATCTACGATTCAAGTGCAGTATTACTTTCCCAATCCCAAAAGCGGAAGCCAGATGACCTGGATCAAAATTTTTGATCCGACGCCTGGCATATGGGTTGTCACCGTGTATGGCGACATTATCCTGGAAGGCTCATTTCATGCTTGGATGCCTATCACCGGCATGATTGATCCAGGCATTCAATTTGTCAGGCCTGAACCGCATTATACCGTTACATCGCCAGGCACAGCCATAGGCCCCATCACCGTAGGCGCTTACGAGGTGATGAGCAAAAATCTTTATTCCGAGTCTTCCTGGGGGCCTACCAGACTGCCCAATCTCGCGCCGGAACTTATGGCGCCAGGTGTGGACGCCGCCGGCATTTATCCTTCTGGATATGGAACCATGAGCGGAACGAGCGTCGCGGCGGCTTTTGTAACGGGCGCGTGCGCGCTGATGCTGGAATGGGGCATTGTCAAAAATCATGAAGCCTCTCTGAACACTTTTTTGATTAAGGCTTACTTTATTCGTGGGTGCGGGCGCGACGCGGGCATGAGCTACCCCAACGATCAATGGGGCTATGGCCGGCTGGATTTGCTCAATACTTTTATCAGCTTAAGATAATTTTAGTATGTTTGGGGAATGCCTTATGAATAAGATGGATATTCTTTTTCAAAATGTCACCGCCGTGACCATGAACCCTGACGGATCCATACTGGAGAACACCTGTATCGGCATAACCGGCGGTAAAATCGTATGGCTGTCACAGCAGCCGCCCGCCATAAAACCAGCCCGCACATTGACAGGCTCCCACTGGGTTGTTATGCCCGGCTTCATCAACACCCACACCCATTTGCCCATGACGCTGCTGCGGGGCTACGCTGAGGATATGGCGCTGCACGATTGGCTGTTCGGCAAGATCATCCCTGTCGAAAACAACATGCGCCCCTCTGATATTGTGACCGGCACGCTGCTGGGGCTGGCTGAAGCCGCCGCCGCTGGCGTAACAAGCGTAACCGACATGTACAATGACACCACTTTCATGGCCCAGGTGGCGGCTGATTCCGGCCTCAAGGCCAACCTAGGCCGGGGCCTGGTCTGCTTAGACGACACGCCCTACGACGATTTGAAGGGCGTTGCGGAGATGCGGGAAGCTTTTCGTCAGTGGCATGGCCACGACGACGGCCGCATTGTCATCGACGCCTCCGCTCATACGGAGTTTACTTTCCAGTCCCGCCTGTGGCGTCTGCTGGCGGACGAGGCGCGTGAAAAAAAGATGCGGATGCATATCCATATATCTGAAACGCGCCGCGAACACGATGAGTGTGTCGCCAAGCGAGGCGTAACGCCCACGGCGGCGCTGGCGGAGCACGGCGTCTTTGATGTGCCTGCGACTGTGGCCCACGGCGTGTGGCTGACAGACGAAGACATGGATATTCTGGCCCAGTACGGCGCCACAGTGGCCCATTGCCCTGTGAGTAATATGAAACTGGCGTCAGGCGCGGCGCGTTTGTCGGCCTTGCGCGAGCACGGCGTCAATACGTCTTTAGGCAGCGACAGTATGGCCAGTCACAACGCCATGGACATGTGCGCTGAAATGAAAACAGCCTGCCTATTGCAAAAAGTCAGTACACTCAATCCACAGGCTTTGACGGTAGGCGACGCGCTGGCCATGGCCACGCGCAACGGCGCGAAATCGCAAGGGCGCGAAAAGGAATGCGGCCAAATCGCCGTGGGGTTCGACGCCGACCTGGCCGTGTTCGACTTTGACAAACCGCATTTGACGCCCTGCTTTGATGTAATGGCGCACTTGGTCTACGCCGCCCGCGCCTCAGACGTGATCATGACCCTGGTGCGCGGCCGTCTGGTTTACGACCGGGGCGCATATCTCACCATCGATTTAGAGAAAGTGCTGTTTGATCTGCGCCGTGAGGTGCTGCCTCATTTGTTTTAGAAAAAAATCTGGCTGCTGACGTAAATTAAGGAGAAAGAAAAAATTCTGTCAATAACTTTTGAAAATTTCACCCTCTCACGAAGGGATTTAAACCGTGGGGGCGTCGCGCCCCCACACCCCTGCGGCCTCCGAATAATCAGAGTGGCTACAGGCAATAATGCTAATGC
>JAITPB010000158.1 GCA_031289625.1 Clostridiales bacterium
TGCCGTTGAAAATTTATTTTTACAAGAGTTTAGTCAAATTAGACGTCGCGCTGGCCAAAGGCAAAAAGGTCTATGATAAACGGGAAGCCGCGGCCCGGAAAGCTCAGAGACGGGAGGTGGAAAAAGAGTTCAAAGTGCGGAATTTATATTGATACGGGGATGTAATGGTTTCGACGGGGATTTTGTGATTGAGAATGGCCATCCGCAGACGGCGCCTGCGTCAAAAAGCCGAACCTAAAAGAATAAACGACAACGATAATTTAGCTTTTGCTGCTTAATTAAAGCAGCCGCCGGCCTGAAATAACCTGCCGCTTCAGAATCCGGCGCCGACAGGCGGGGCACTTGTCCGTTTAAGCTTTGCGGCGGGCAAAGATCGATGAAGCTACCAGAACGCCAGTCGTGTTGGTTTGCCTGGCGGGAAGGGAATGATGAATAACCAACTGTGATGGGAGAAGTTCTCACTGACGGATTTTCGGACCCGGGTTCGATTCCCGGCATCTCCATTTATGCTGAATCGGCTTTGGTTATCCATTCACGGGAGGTGATATTGTGAACAATGAGGGCGATCGTTTGCAAGATACTGGGGATAAAAACGAGCATTCGTCTGATTTGGAAAAGTTGTCCGATGAGGCGGCCACGCCGGAAGAAAAGGGGCAAGACGTTCTTCTAACTGAGGAAGAACAGCAAGAAAAGAAAGAACAGCAAGAAAAAAAAGAGCAGCAAGAAAAAAAAGAACAGCAAAAAAAGAAAGAACAGCAAGAAAAAAAAGAACAGCAGGAAAAGAAAGAACAGCAAGAAAAAGAACTGTCCCTGAACGTCGTCCAG
Organism: Clostridiales bacterium; assembly: GCA_031289625.1. GTDB lineage: Bacteria > Bacillota > Clostridia > Lachnospirales > WQUN01 > JAITPB01. The sequence goes on from JAITPB010000158.1 coordinate 826, forward strand.
TTCAGTGAAACCAGCGTGGATAAGACAGAAGACGATGAGCGTGAAGAGCTCCACGCGGGAAAAAAATGGACGTATGAGGCCATTCCAGATGAACCCGTCATTCATCATTTCAAGAGACCGGACTATATCGCGGTAAAAGAATTGGAAACAGCACCGATTCTGACACTGGAGCACGCCGAAGAGCGGGAAGAGGTTTTTGGCGGACACGGCAAAGAAAAGGACGTCAAAGCCTCTAAACGGAAACGGCCTTTGGAAGACGCTTATGAAGAATATGAGGACTATGAGGCCGAAGAGGCTTCATCCGCCCTTAAAATTGTGCTGGGCGCCATTACCATTGTTTTTATTTGCATTTTGGCTGGGCTGGTCTATAAGATCAATTCGGTAACGGCGGAACTCAAAGAGACGCAGAATCAGCTTGCGTCCGCGCTGAACAGTGAAGAAATAGTGCAGATCAGAAAGGACAACGACAGCAAGGCCCGCAGAATTCTAGAATTGACAGACGAGCTGAACCATTATAAATATGGCGACGCATTGGACGATGAACGTTACTTATCGGGGGGGGCGCCCTCGGATACGACAACGGTCTATACAGTGGCCGATGGGGACAATTTAGGCAATATTGCCAGGAGATTCAATACAACGGTTACAAAACTCAAGGAATGGAATGATCTTGTCAATGAAAACAGTATCCAGATCGGACAGAAATTGAGAGTGGCTCCTCCGCCGCCAGCGGAATGAATCAGGCAATAGTAGGAGAGGTTGGATGCACACGGAGAACGCAACACTGCTGGAACTGCGCGAAACTGCCCGCGAGCTGGGCGTTAAGAATTGTACAAAATACCGGAAAGCCGACTTAGCTGAAATCGTTCAAAAGGTTCAGAAAGAAAGTGCGCGGGCAGCCTCTGCTTCGGGAACGCCTGCTTTAGAGGAAATGGAAGAAGCCGCTCCAGAGACATCTCATTCTGGGGCGGCGGCCTCGCCGGAGGCCGCTCCACAGCTTGCGGAACCGCTTTTAGAGGAGGCCGCGCCCGCTCCTCCACTTTCGAAGGAGACCGCGCCCGCTCCGCTTTCGAAGGAGGCTGCGCCCGCTTCGCTTTCGAAGGAGGCCGCGCCCGTTCCTCCACTTTCGGAAGAGGCCGCGCCGCCTGAACCAGAGCCGCCCGCCGCCGCTCCGCCCAGCCGGACACAGCGGGAAAAAATTATGGACTCTCTGGACAGCGGCATTATTGAAGAAGGTGTACTGGAAATTTTGGCGGACGGGTATGGCTTTCTGCGGAAAGAAAATTATTTGCCCGGTACAAAGGATATTTACATTTCACCGTCACAAATCCGTCGGTTCAATCTCAAAACAGGAGATTTAGTCAAAGGCAATATTCGTATTCCAAAAGAAGGGGAAAAATTCAGCGCTCTCTTATTTGTCAAATCTGTGAACGGCGATCCGCCTGAGACGGCCGCCAAACGTCCCAATTTTGAAGATTTAACCCCTATTTTCCCTCTCGAAAAAATCCATATGGAAACCACACAGCAAGAACTCTCCACAAGGCTCATCGATTTAATCGCGCCCATTGGTAAAGGACAGCGCGGTATGATTGTCGCGCCGCCCAAAGCAGGCAAAACCGTTCTCTTGAAAAAAATCGCCAACGCCATTACGCATAATCACCCGGATACGCATTTGATCGTACTGTTGATTGATGAGCGGCCTGAGGAAGTCACGGACATGGAGCGCTCCATTAGCGGACGCAACTGCGACGTGGTCTACTCCACTTTTGACGAGCAGCCCGAGCATCACAAACGCGTAGCGGAAATGGTCTTGGAACGGGCCAAGCGCCTGGTGGAACAGGGGAAGGATCTGGTGATTCTTCTCGATTCCATCACGCGGCTTTCGCGCGCCTACAATCTGACGATTCCGTCGAGCGGCCGGACGTTATCCGGCGGGTTGGATCCCGCCGCGCTCTATATGCCCAAGAAATTTTTCGGCGCCGCGCGCAATGTGGAACACGGCGGCTCTTTGACCATTCTGGCCACCGCGCTGGTGGATACCGGCAGTAAAATGGACGACGTGATTTTTGAAGAGTTCAAAGGCACGGGCAACATGGAGCTTGTGCTGGACAGACGCTTGTCGGAAAAGAGAATTTTTCCGGCGATTGACATCATCAAGTCTGGCACGCGCCGGGAGGAAAACCTGCTCTCCGCGCGGGAATTGGAAGCCGTCTATATCATACGCAGGCTGACGGCTCGTTTGTCTATGATGGAGATTACGGAGCAGGTGACGGATGTGCTGTGTAAATCCATACACAATAAAGAATTTGTCGAGAGTGTTTTATCGCTGGAAAAGCGCAATAAAGATTGAATGTCCGATACGATTGTGATAAAATCGAGGACGAAAATATTTTGAAATGATTTGGCGGGCGGCATTTTGCCGCCCGTGACTGGGCGCGAAAAGAGGTGAAATGAGTTGAAAGAAGGCTTGCATCCAAAATTTTATCAGGCGAAAGTGAAATGCAACTGCGGCAATGAATTTGTAACCGGATCTACCCAGAGCGAAATTCATGTGGAAGTCTGTTCCAAATGCCATCCGTTCTACACGGGCAGCCAGAAGATGCTGGTGGAGGCTGGCGGGCGCGTGGAGAGGTTTAAAAAGAAATACGGCCTGTAAAAAAAATTTTTTAAAAAAATTTAAAAAAATTAAAAAAAATAAATAAAAAAAATAAAAATAAAAAAAGTATGGGGGCGCGCGGCTTACCATACCTTTTTTATTTATTTATTTTATCTATCCGGATTTAGCGAAAATATTTAAAGCGGTGAAAATCCTGGCCGATGTTTTTTTGCGCCGTGATGCGCAGCAAATCCGCGTTCCAAGTGACTGTGTATCCGTTCGCCTCCAGGATGTCCCGGATGCCGGCTTGGGCCGCGGGGCCTAGCGCCGCGTTGAGGGCTGCCAGCGCGGTGTAAAAATAACCGTCCTTGTTTTCCGCTTCGATTTGATGGTTTACGCCGTCAAGGATTAGATTGATCATGCCGGGTTTGAGATCGGAAGCCGCGATACAGTCTGCTACGCTGTCTTTGAATTTTTGCCATGCCTCGGGGTGGTTCACATAGTACAGAGGGCAAGGTTTGCCGGTTACTCCATGATGTGTGAAAAGGTTCTTATGCGGATCAAATCGATGCCGGATACACATGTCGGCGCAAAGTTCAATTAAGCTGAGATTCGTCACGTCTGAAAATTTACCGTCCGCAAAAGGATGGCAGGTTTCGATCCCATAAAATATGCTGTTATTTTTTTTGGCCTGTTCGATATAGGCGCTGCTATACGCGGCCCCTGCGTGCTGCGCAACCTCTGTTTCCGGAATGCACCGCAGGATTTCCCCCTGGAGCCCGACGATATAGTGCGATGAAACGTGAAACCCGTTGGAGCCATTTTCAAAATAATTGCGATTGGCTAAGGCGGAGCTGCCGGCGTTTGCCGTGTAATGAACCACAATGCCCTGCGGGCTGATTGCTTTACCCGTGCGGCCATGACTCGCGCCCTTGGTTAAAAGCGCGTCTGTGATTTTCATAATTACGCCTCCCTTCTGCTACCATCCTATGCGAAATAAAGTGGGCATGAGACAGGCGTTAAACAGTTTCCTATAAACGCGTAATGACGAAGGCGGCGCGCTGTGCTATACTGATTTTGCGTTTAATAGGATAGCGTTAAGATAGATAAAAAAACATCCATGGGGGTCGTCATGAAAGCGATCATTTTAGCGGCGGGAGAGGGCACGCGAATGAAATCCCGGCTGCCCAAATGCCTGCACCCAATATTGGGGCGCAGTATGCTGGACACTGTGATCCAGACCGTTCAAGAGGCCGGGGCGAAAGAACTGATTGTGGTCACGGGGCATGAAGGCCAGCAGATCCGCGAAGCGGTCAAAGAGCCGGTCACATTTGTGGAACAAAAAGAACGCCGGGGCACGGGGCACGCCGTTATGACGGCGGCAGAACATATCCGGCCGGAAGATACGGCGCTGGTCATCTGCGGGGACACGCCGCTGGTCACGCCGGAGGCCATTGCCCGGCTATGTGAACAGCATCTGAAAGACGCCAGCGCGGTGACTGTCCTCTCTACGATTGTGGACAACGCCTTCGGCTATGGCCGCATTGCGCGTACAGGGGGCCGCTTTCCGAAAATCGTAGAGCAAAAAGATCTGACGCCCGATCAAATGGAGATCAAAGAAATCAATACGGGTATTTATCTTTTTCATGGCCGCGCTTTGCTGGAGGCTCTGCCGCTGCTGAATACACGCAACGCCGCCGGGGAATACTATTTGACCGACACGCTGGAAATCATCCAGGCCAATGGCCTGAAAGCGGATGTTTACTGCGCCCCGGATCCGGAACAATTTATGGGCGTCAATACGCGCGTGCAGCTGGCGCGTGCGGCTGAAATTCTCAAACGCCGCGTCAACGAACAATTTATGCTGGCGGGGGTGACGATGATCGACCCGGCGAGCGTTTGGATTGAGCGCGGCGTCGTCATCGGCGAGGATACGTTACTGTATCCTGGCGTGATTCTGGAAGGCGCCACAAAGATTGGCCCTGGCTGTGTGATCGGCCCGAACACGCGCATTGTCAATTGCGAGATCAATCATGACGTGGAGATAAGTTCCAGCGTGCTGATCGATTCGCACGTCGGCGCGTTCTCCACTGTGGGGCCGTTCGCGTATCTGCGCCCGCACAGCCATGTCGGCGCGCACTGCAAGATCGGATGCTTTGTGGACGTGAAAAACGCCACTTTGGGAGACAACACAAAAGCCGCGCATTTAACGTATGTCGGGGATGCGGACGTGGGCAGCGGCGTCAATTTTGGCTGCGGTACGGTCACGGTCAATTACGACGGCCACAAAAAATACCGCACTGTGATTGAAGACAACGCCTTTATCGGCTGCAACACCAATTTGGTCTCACCCGTCACAGTGAAAGAGAGCGCGTACGTCGCGGCTGGCTCGACCATTACGGAAGAAGTGCCCGCCAAAGCCCTGGCTATCGCGCGCGCCCGGCAGATCAACAAGACGGGATGGATCCACCAATCCCAAAACAAAACTGAGGCGTAATATGATCTACTTTTGCGCCGCGCTTTTTTTAGAAGCGCGTCCTTTTATTGAGCGGTATCAACTCCAAAAAACGTCCGCGCTGAAAAACATGCAGATTTTTCAGGGCCCGGCCGCTTCTCTGATTATCAGCGGCGCCGGGCCGACTCGGGCCGCCGCTGCTGTTGCGCATTTGCTGACGCTGATTTCGCCGGAACATTGCCCAGGAAATAATCTGGGCCATTTATTTGTAAACGTCGGCCTCGCGGGCAGTATAGTTTTTCCGCAGGGCGAAATTGTACTCTGCCATAAACTGACGAACACATTTACCGGCTATGATTTTTATCCGGAAATTCCTTTTGGGCATGGTTTCAGAGAGGGCGCGCTGGGCAGTTTTGGACATTCGATCCGTGCGGAATCGCTGCCGTATGATCTCGCGGATATGGAGGGCGCGTTTGTATTTGAAGCGGCGGAGTTTTTTCTGCCGCTTCATCAAATTGTCTGCTTGAAAGTTGTTTCGGATCAGTTCGCGCCGCGGGATGTTTCGGCGGAAACGGCGGCGGCGGTTATGCGGCGGGCGGCAGATCCGATCGCCGCATGGATCGACCGGGAAACCGCGCGGCTGGACGGCGCGGCCAATCGCTTCTTTTTTTCTCCGGAAGAGTTAGAAGCGATGGAACGCGTGCGCCAAAATTTATTCTTGACGCGCGCCATGTGTCTCGCCTTGGAAAAAGCCTGCCAAAAAGCAAAATCCCGGGAAGAGAATATTCTCAGTGTCCTGGCGGAAGCCGCTGGATCGGGCCGTGGCGGCAAAAACGCAAGCAAACCTATCTACGCCCGGCTGATGCGCCAGCTAAGCCCTACGCAAAAATAAACCGCCTTTTGGGGGATGGGTCAAGGTTTTAGCTTTAAAGGAGTTACCAAAAATGTTTTTTTCTCACATCTATGTGGAGCGCGAGGCGGCGGAGTATGCTACCGCACGCGCAATCCTGCCGCGTTTTTCACAAAGCGTCCCCATATCGATATCCCATTATAAAGACGTGTTCTGCCGGCGCGGGCAAAATTTTACCAGGCAAAAGCGACGCCCGCAGCTGATACTCGCGGTCAAGCGTGAGGATTATTTTCATCGGGGCTCGCGGATGTGCGACGGCTTCGGCCAGGACAATTTTATTTACACAACGCAGATTATGAATTGCCCCTTTGACTGCGCATATTGTTATTTGCGCGGCCTGTACGGTTCCGCGAACGTGGTGATCTTTGTCAACCCGGAAGATACGCTTCAGGCGGTGGCCAACAGCCTGCCCGCTTTTATTTGCGTTTCGTATGATACGGATTTGCTCGCCTTTGAGGCGTTGACCGGTTATGTACGCCGCTGGCTGGCGTTTTGCGCCGCGCGTCCAGAGGCTGTCGTCGAAATCCGAACCAAAAGTGCTGCCTTTCATTCCATCGCGGGGTTTGACGCGCTGCCGAACGTACAGTTGGCTTGGACGGTTTCGCCCGATTCCGTGATCGAACGCTTTGAACGGGGAACGCCCGGCCTGAACGCCCGGCTGGCGGACATGCGCCGCGCGCTGGAAAAAGGATGGCGCGTCCGTTTGTGCGTGGATCCCATTATCAAAACGCGTGGATGGGAACAGGACTATAGGGCCGCCGCACAAACCATCCGCGCGGCTCTGCCGATGGAACGGCTGCTGGGGGTCAGCGTGGGGTGTTTTCGCGTTTCCAAAACGCATTATGCCAGGATGGAGAAGCTGGAACCATTTTCGGAAATTTTCGGCTATACGATGGAAGAACGGGACGGGACGATTGGCTATCCCGACGAAGCGGAGATGATTGCCATGACGCGGGCATGGCTGACAGGCGGCGCGCTGTGAGAAAAATAACCGCGCGGATAGATTCTGTTCTCATTGTGTTGATCCTCACGGTTGCGGGCGTGCATCTCGCCTTGGCGCTGTCGTCTGGGAGCAGCCCGCTGGCGGATAACATCTATAATTCGTATACGCTGCAGGCGCTTCAATGGCTGCAAGGTCAATTGGATTTGGGGCGGAATTATACGCATCTGGAGCTGGCTGTATTTGAAGGCAAATACTTTGTCAGTTTTCCGCCGCTTCCGTCATTGCTCCTTCTGCCGTTCGCCGGCGCGCTGGGGGCGTCCACGCCGGATCATATCATCGCGGGCTTTCTGTTTGTCCTCTCCGCCGTATACGCGTATAAACTCTGCCGGTCTTATGATCTATCGCGGGACGTTTCTTTCTTTATGAGCTTATTCGTCTGCCTGGGAGGGAATATCCTGTTCCTCTCGATACGCGGCGGCTGGGTCTGGTTTTTGGCGCAGAACGCGGCGTTCTTGTTTACCGTGATGTCCTTTTACTACATCCGCCGGAACCTGGCCGCGTCGCTGTTTTGCCTGGCGTGCGCTATTGGGTGCCGGCCTTTTCAGATCATCTATGCGCCCATCCTTCTGCGCATGATCTTTCTGAGTCAAGACGCCAAAGAGTGGGGTGGCCTGATCCGCCGCGTGTGCGTCTGCGCTATCCCTGCCGCGCTTCTCTTTCTTTTTTATCTGACTTTAAATTATCTTCGGTTTCATTCGCCGTTTGAATTTGGCCACAATTATCTGCCGGAGTTTCAGGAAGCGTCGAATGGGCAGTTCAGTGTTGTTTATATCGCGGAGAATCTTCGAAATTTATTCAGGATGCCGTACCTGAATGAAAAAGGCATTTTGACGTTCTATCGGTATAATGGGACGGCTTTTTGGCTGGTCAGCCCGATTTTTGTGACGTTTGCTATCGCAAGCGCGCGGCACGGGTTCCCGCGTGAACATTTGGCGCTGGCCGCGCTGCATCTGCTTCTGCTGTGCGCGCACAAAACGATGGGCGGATGGCATTTTGGCGCGCGGTATACGGTGGACGCACTGCCCGCGGTTTTGTTCGGGCTGGTGCGATGGCTCTCCCGGAATCATGGCCGGGACGATTGTTACGGTGATCAGACAGGGCGGAATTTTATACTCTGGAACACGCCGCTGTTTTTGACGGGCCTGTGCGTCAATTTTGCCGGGACGATTTGGATCTACACGCGGGGCTGACTGCTCCTCTGCGAAGAAAAATTCGACTTCGGCCTGAGCGCGTTTAGGGAGTTTGACGTCAAAAGCGTCCTCGACCCTGGCCGTTTTAGTTTAACGCCAGTCTTAAAAAAAGACAAAACGGATAGTATGGTCACAGCCGACAATCCGTTTTGTTTTTTATTTGTGCTGATTCATAAATCGCCTGCGCCGCCTCCAGCGACAGCGCGTTACAGTGCATATTGCCGAAGTACGGCGTAATATAATTTTTGATATACCTCTATGCCGTATGTTGACGGCTTGATTTGGCATTTAAGTGACTCAATCAAGGTAGCTCACCATAGCCTGATGTATCAATGGATTCTTATAGCGGTTCCAAAAAATAATAGCATGTGATGTAATTCTCCCAATCGAAGGGATGGTTTTCGCATATAAACTATGTCTGCAATTAATTTTTAGAATTGCTATAGTTGCTGGCTTAACGCGCCGCACCACAGGCGCACTGGTTATTGCCTGCTCAAGTTTCTCTTTCGCCTCGGCTATATTGCAGCGAAGACCGAGGCATACCTGGCTTTGCCATCCTCGCCATAACATTTGACATACAGCCCTTCAAAGCGGCCATTATTATGATGATAAATATTCCGCTCCATTCGTGCATAGATTACCACTCTTAAGTTGACCATATTCGCGATTATTATAGCGAATATAAAGCGAATTTGATGTAAAAAAAGTGTGTTATACAGAACAGAAGCGTTTTAAAGTTCCTTGCATAAATTGCTGTTGTAGACTGAATTGTATATTTTGTCGACATTTGGATGATTTTTTTAATGTTTATTTTAAAAAAGTTTCAAAAAAATGTTGACATAGCTATTGTTGACATAGCTATTTTTCCGTGATACAATTTTAGAAAAGTTAGATTGAGCAACATAATAAGAGTTTCAGGCCTTTCAACTTACGGATATTAAAAAGTATATATGCTTTATATGAAATAAAGTAATCAACATTTGGAACCCGTGCTATCAGAAGTTTTTAATTGTATGAGATAGAGAATGAAAGAATGTGTCGAATATTTTTCTACCCGTCTGTTGAAAGAGTCGGGTTGCTCCAGGTTATTCTGCATTTCGTAAATGAAGCGCATTTACGAAATGCATAGGAAAATTATTCAAAATGAAATTTGATGAGCTTACTGCAATAATTTTTTGATACCTTAAAAAATCGAAGAGGTACATTATTTTTAAAGGCTCTTATTGTGTTTTAGAATGCTATATTACCATAAAAGCCGGAAACAAGACATTTCAGGCATTTTCTGGCTTACTTAAGCCGTTTTTTAGTCAGCCACCTGAAACGCAATAAGAGCCTTTTTAAATTTTGGCCGCATAACATCGTGAAAGTTGAAACGCCATAAAATCAATATTCGCGCTGATCCAGATTTTGTTTGTGCAATAGATTCATTGATGTAGGAGCCATGAGCCATGAGCCATAGCTACGGATAGTTATACATAAGGCTCTTATTGTGCTTTAGAACGCTATATTGCCATAAACGCCGGAAACAAGCCATTCCAGGCATTTGCTCACTTATTTAAAATGGCTTATCTAAGCCGTTTTTTAGTTAGTTACCTGAAACGCAATAAGAGCCTACATAATACTTGAAAAGTATCAGTTTTATGTGGCTTTTGAGTGTTTTGTCGAAAAAGGCGGTTATAATGGGATACCAAAGCGAGAATAGATTTTTTCTACAGCAGTAACATTGATTTTATTTATTTTCGACATTTCTATGAATAATTCCACATGATGAAAGGAGAAGAGTGGGTGTTATTAATAGTTTAAAAAATTTATTTAGTGCTATGAGAAATTTATTTAGTGCTATCGGAAAGATCTGTAATATAAATTTTAAAAAGATTCTATTAGAAAAGGAACAAGAAATGGGTAAAAGTAAAAATAATCGAAAACCGAATGCTCCTAAATTGGGAAATTCTTCAAAAAGTAATTCAAAGGAGGATTCGATGTTAATATTGTCAGCTTTAGAAAATAAATTAAAAAGAGAACAGATGGAGCCGAAACAATTTGTTGATTTGCTGATAAATCACTTAACATCAGGAGGGCCTTGCTCTACATTAAATGATGATATGTTTTTTTATAATGTTTTTGGGCTTTTATTAAACTATATGAATATAATTGATATAATGGAGAAAGATATAAAATACTACAACGACAAAAAACAAAAAAATAATTGTCTAAATGCAGAAACTGGTTCTTTAATAGACAATTTTATCGAAAAATCAGAATCCTATATTAAAAATGGCTCTTATTGTGTTTTAGAATGCTATATTGCCATAAACGCCGGAAACAAGCCATTTCAGGCGTTTGCTCACTTATTTAGAATGGCCTATTTAAGCCGTTTTTTAGTCAGCCACCTG
>JAITPB010000166.1 GCA_031289625.1 Clostridiales bacterium
GATTGTGCGGCGGGGCTGTCGAATTTCTTCGGCGGACGATCTGGTTCTTATGAAGGGGAATTAATTGAGGCCCGTCAAAACGCCCTGAAAGAAATGGAGGAACGCGCTGGGAAAATTGGCGCGAACGCCGTTGTGGGCGTCGATATCGACTACGAGGTTTTAGGACAGGGCAATATGTTGATGGTGACTGCAAGCGGTACGGCGGTAGTGGCTGAATGACGCACGGGGCGGCCGAGGCGGTCCGCCCAGAAGAAACGGAAAAATGTTCGTGATGATAAAAGGGACGCCATAGGCGTCCCTTTTATCATCACGAACATCGTTATTTATAGGAGTGGGTCGAAACCATCTCTGCAATGTACTCGGAATTTTGTAAGCAATTGCCCTGCACTATGAGTCAATGGGGCTTGAAAAGCAAAATTTCTTTTGCTACAATCAAGCCGCCCATTTCTTTTGCTGCGCTTAGAAACGGGGCGTGAATGCGCGATAGCGATGAATAAAGATAAGGAGAATTATATGAAGAAAATGATTGCCGCAGTTCTGTGTCTCATGCTTGTTTTGATAGCCACCGCCTGCGCGGATACGTCAAATCCAGAGCAGAACACGTCCACCTCGGAACCGCCTGAAACGTCGCCCGCCGCGCAACTGCCTGAAACGGCTGATGAAAACATCACTTTGTACTTAGGTATGCCCGATGGATTGAAGCAGGTAGAGACGACAATCCCCGCCTTTGCCGCGGACGCGATGATTTCCGCTATATCCGACGAAACGGGCTGGAATTTGATTTTGGCGCTTCCTGTAGATGAAGGTGAGATTCCTGGTTCTGCTGTAGTGTCGCTCTCTGAGGACAGCACTGTCTATATTGGGCCTCCGGAAATACAAAAGGATGCTTATCATGTATTTGACACGAACGAATTGGTCTTTACCGTGTTAAATTCCATTGCGGAAACACTGACGCGGAATGGTCTCACTGCTGTTTATTTCACGGCGCCAGATGGCATAGCAGATCTTGATTTTACAGAGGGGGGCATCACCTTCCATTTTTCCGCCGCCACCCCTTGGGACTTTGACGCTGTCTATGCGGATAACTTTAAGGACGAGGGCGGCGAGGTCTACGTTACCGCAGACGATTCGCCCATCATACAGACGGCAGCTACTATTTTGATGTTGAACCTGGCGGGCTTTACGTATGCGGAAAACGGCAAGGTTACCAATGAATACGCCGTGTACTATTTATACAATCTGGCGAACCTCTTCTTTGCTGATCGCGCGGAAGTATTCCCCGATATAATTTCCGATTTTGATTCATATATCTATTTTCCGCAAAAAGAGGCCGATGAACTTTTAAACTTCGCTTTCGGCGGCGGCTTCTCCACAGCCGAACTTTCGACAGACCCCTTTGCGGATAGCCAGCTCATCATTTATAACGCTGAAGCCTACTTTATCGGCCTTGGCGATGTCGAGAGGCGCGTGTCGCTTACACAGTTGGAAAGCGCCAGCGCTTATTCGTATCTGTACCAATATACGGTCTCCCAAATAGCCGCCGAGGATATCACAGGGACGCTCGAAATCAACTTTGAGCCGTCCGATAACAACCCGATTGGGCTGAGCGTCACTTCCGTCCAGATTACAAAATAACGCAAAGCCTCAATAGACAGTATCTGGAAACTCTATACCAGATTTCCCTCGAAATGGATGAAATTCACGATTTGCAAGCCTCTTGCTTTTTGGCAAGAGGCTCATTTTTTTTCATAAAATGAAAAGTTTGGTGAAAAATAAAAGTACTCGATTTGAAAGAAAAAGAAAGAGGGATTTAATTGACGCTCGATAGGCTCTTTTCCCAAAATGAAATGCTCGGCGCGGCAATGCAGGCGGCTGCCGTCAGGAACACCGTGATCAGCAACAACATCGCCAACGCCGACGTTCCGGGATTTAAAAAATCCGCCGTTGATTTTGAGGATTCTTTCCGCGCCGCCTTAGACGCGGCGGAGCGCCCAGGCCAGCGCCTGGACGCGTATGGCATAGACGGCAATGCGATGGACATACGTGATTTGCGTGTCCGCGTCCGGCCCACGCTTGAATCGTTCCAATACCGCGTCGACAAAAACAATGTGGACATGGAAACGGAAATGATGGATCTCTATCGCAATTCCGTCAAATATGACGCGCTGGCCGGCGCCGTGATTGGCAACAGCAAGCGGCTCAACGCCGTAATATCTGGAAAGTAGTGAGGCTATGTCTTTTTTCGGTTCTTTGAACATCAGCGCATCGGCGCTCACCGCCCAGCGACTCAGGATGGATCTCATATCCGAGAATATCGCGAACGTGGATACAACCCGCGCGGCCAACGGCGGCCCTTACCAAAGAAGGACGCCCCTCTTTGAGGAAGTGCAGGGCAGTTTCGACGATTATTTGAACGAGGCGTTTTTTGCCGGGACCGCCATTGAAGCAGACGTCCTCGGATCGGACGGGCGGATGGGCCTGGGCGTCCGGGTCGCGTCGATCGCCACGGACGGTACGCCCGGCATGAGAAAATATGAACCCGCGCACCCCGACGCGGACGCGGACGGCTATGTCGTCATGCCAAACGTGAACATCGTGACGGAAATGGTCAATATGATTTCGGCCAGCCGATCCTATGAGGCCAACGTTACCGCGCTGGGAGGCACAAAAACAATGATAGCGAAGACGATGGAAATCGGCAGATAGGAGACAGTGAAATGATTTTACAGCCAGTGCCGGCGCTTTTGCCCGGCGTCTCTTTACAGACCAGCCCGGCGGCGAACCCTTTGAACTCTGGGACATCCGCGGATTCCGCAGGTTCCACATTCGAAGGGATTTACCAGGCGGCCATGAACGTGTTGAACGAGACCAATCGATATCAGAAAGAAGCGGACCGGATTCAGTTGGATTTCGCCGCGGGAAAAACAGACAATATACTTTCCGTTATGCTGGCGCAGGAGAAAGCCTACAATTCCCTTAATTTTACGGTTCAAGCTACAAACAAAATCATTGAAAGTTATCGTGAAATTATGAGAATGCAGGTGTAATGGTAAAAGAGGTGCGAAGTGATGAACGAGCGGCTGCAGGGTATACTCAATCGGTTGACAGACAGATGGAAAGATCTTGAAAAAAATCAAAAGTTTCGCCTGCTGGGTATCGTGGCCGTTTTTTTGCTCTTGCTGGGCCTTACGATATTCCTGACGATGCGTACCAAAATGCAAGTACTGGTAAACAATCGGGATTTGACTGTTATAGCCGATATGCGGAGCGCCCTGAACGACGCGGGCATTAAAAACAAAGTGGTCAACGGCGGCCGGGGCGTCGCTGTCGACGAAAAAAAAGTCATTGACGCACAGGTGCTGATCGCGCAGCAGGGGTTGCTGGAAGACACGCAGGGGAATTCCTTCACGTATTTGGACGCTTTGAATTACAGCGGCATGGGAACGACAGAGACCATTAAAAAAGAAAACATGAAGAAAGTCAAAGAGTCTGAGCTGTCCTCCGCCCTGCGGCATTTTGAGGGCATTCACAAAGCCGTTGTGAACCTGACGGTTCCGGACGATAATTATTATTTCGAAAAACCCACGGGAGACGCGCGGGCCAGCGTCGTGCTGACCGTCACGCAAACGCTGGACAAAACGCAGTCTTTGCAGGTGGCCCGCTTTATTTGCGCCAGCGTAGACGGTTTGACCATGGATAACATCGAGATCAGCGATCAGAATTACAATATTGTTTATTCGGGCCTTCAGGAGACGTCTGGCGGCGCGGGAACACAGTACGATCAGGAACTCCTGCGCAAAAGCGAAATTGAAATGAAGATCAAAGTCTCCCTCGCGCCCCTCTTTGACGCTGTGACAGTGATCAACGATAACTTAAAATTCAACTGGAACAAATCCGTCGAGACCAGCGATATTTTAGCGCCGCCCCTTGTAGGCAGCGATATGGGCCTGGTGACGCGTGAATCCACGGAAAAACGCGCCTCCACAAATGTGAATGCGAATACGATGTCGGAGCCGGGCGTCGCCGCAAACGATCAGATGACGGCGAGCTATCAGGGCGGCGCGGGCGGCAATTCCAGCGCCAACGCCAAAAAAAGCGATATGGAATACGCTTTCAACCGCACGCAGAGAACCGTAGAATCTGCGACCGGAGATTTAAACGCGTCCGATTCCACCATTGCCGTCATGGTTTACCGCAATCAAATCTATGATCAGAACGCGCTGGCAGGCAGCGGGGCGATCAAGAGCCAAAATGACTGGGAAGAACTGAAGGCCTCCACCCGCGAGAACTTGATGGACATTGATTTTCAGCCCATCAAAGACATTATCGCCAAAGGCACAGGCATTATCAGCGACAATATTTCCGTCAACGGCTACACAGTGCCTGTTTTTGTGGACGCGCAAAAACGCGCCATGAATCTGCAGCAGATTTTGATGTTTTCCATTCTGGCCCTTTTTATCCTGATGCTGGCATATGGTTTGATTCAACGCGCGCAGCCCGCCGAGATCACTGAAATCGAACCGGCGCTTTCCGTGGAGGATTTGCTTGTCAGCACGCACATGGACGAGCGGATCCAGACGGAAGTGGAAAAATTGCAGGAAATTGATTATACAAAAGACTCCGAGGCGAAGAAGATGATCGAAAAATTTGTAAGCGAAAGACCGGAAGCGGTGGCGCAGCTTCTGCGCAATTGGCTCAACGACAATTGGGAGTGACGGCATGGCGCAAACCACCGCGGCGGATTTAACTGGCCGTGAAAAAGCGGCCATTTTGCTGATTACGCTTGGCCCGGAAAAATCGGCGCAGGTTTTTCAGCATTTAAAAGAAGACGAAATTGAAACGTTGACGCTGGAGATCGCCAACATCAGCACGGTCATGCCGGATATCAAAGAAGATGTACTGGAAGAGTTTTACCAAATCTGTTTGGCGCAAAAATACATTACGGAAGGCGGCATCACTTACGCCAAGCAGATTTTGGAAAAAGCTCTCGGGGAAGCGAAAGCCTTTGAGGTTATCAACAAACTCACCGTATCCCTGCAGGTACGCCCGTTTGATTTTATCCGAAAAGTCGATGTCAGCCAAATCTTAAATTTCATTCAAAGCGAACATCCGCAGACCATCGCGCTGATCCTCTCGTATCTGCGCCCCAAGCAGGCGGCGGAAGTGCTTTCCGAACTCAGCGCGGACAAACAGGCGGACGTGGCGCGCCGCATCGCGCTGATGGATCGCACGTCGCCGGATGTCATCAAGGAAGTCGAAAAGGTCTTGGAAAAAAAGCTGTCGTCCATGCTCACCGAAGATTTTACGACGGTCGGCGGCGTGGATTCCGTGGTGGAAATCCTCAATTCCGTGGATCGCGCCACCGAGCGGCACATTATGGATACGCTGGATACGGAAGACACGGCGCTGTCCGAAGAAATCAGAAACAAAATGTTTGTGTTTGAAGATATTCTTACGTTGGATAACCGTTCCATCCAGACGATTCTGCGTCAGGATATTGACAACCGCGAGCTGGCCGTCGCACTCAAAGGCGCGAGCCTCGAACTGCAGAATCTGATCTTCTCCAACCAATCGAAGCGGCTGGCCGCTATGATCAAAGAAGATATGGATTATATGGGCCCGATTCGCAAATCCGACGTGGAAGAAGCGCAGCAGAAGATCGTCAACGTCATCCGCAGGCTGCAGGAAACCGGAGAGATTATTGTCTCCCGCGGCGGAGGGGATGATATCATTGCCTAATGTATTGAAAGCGGGTTCGGTAAAATTTTCCCGGGACAAAAGCGTTTATGTCGCAATAGAACCGGTCGCCGGACCATCGCCTGTAGCCACCGAAGAATCGTCCGTGATCGAACCAGCCGCCGAATCATCGTCCGGACCGTCGTCCGAATCATCATCCGGACCATCGTCCGAATCATCATCCGGACCATCGTCCGGATCATCGTCCGCCGCGATTGCCGAGGCCGGGAAACTGCGCGCTGAAGCGGAGCAATTGGTGCAAACAGCCCAAAGCGAAGCGCGGAATATTTTGGACGGCGCGAAAACCCAGGCGGCGCAAACGCGCGAAAGCGCGGAGGCGGAAGGGCGAAGGCTGGGCTATGAAGAAGGTCTCGCCCAAGGGCAGACAGAAAGGGAAAGCGTTCTGGAAGAGGCGCGGATGACGCTGGAAAACGCGCGGCTGGAAAAAGAAAAGCTGCTGGCTGAATCGGAAGGCGAATTGGTCGATCTCATGACGCGCATTCTGGAAAAATTCCTGGGGAACGCGGCGCGGATCAATCCGCAGCTCATTTCACATTTGATCCGAGCCGGCCTGTCGGGCGTGAGCCTGACAGGGGACATTACCATTCGCATTTCCCCGGATGACTATGAATTGGTCTCGCGGGAACTGCCGGATATTTTGCCGGGCGCCGAAGCGAGGGCCGTGCCCGACGCGTCGCTTTCTTCTATGGACTGCCTGATTGAAACGCCTTTCGGTACCATAGACTGCGGCCTGGATCCGCAATTTCAGCGGCTAAAAGAAGATTTATTTCAGATATTACACGCCGGCTGACAGGAGGAATCGTCTTGGCGATCAATCTGGCGAAATACCACGCGGCGCTGGAAAACAGTTATATTCAGAAATTCGGGCGCGTTTCGCAAGTGGTGGGCCTGACCATTGAATCCATCGGCCCGGATGTGAACGTCGGCCATACCTGCCTCATCAAATCCAGCAAAACAGCCAGGCCGGTCATGGCCGAAGTGGTCGGGTTCAAAGAGGCCAGCATTCTGCTTATGCCCTTGGGCGGCATGAGCGGCATCGGCCCTGGCAGTCTCGTGGAAGCCACGGGGAAGCCCATCACCGTGCGCGTCTCCGAACAACTGCTGGGCCGCGTTTTGGATGGCTTGGGGCATCCGATGGACGGCAAGCCCCCGCCCTCTGGCGGCGACGAATATCATGTCACCAACGCGCCGCCCAACCCGCTCGCGCGCAAGCGCATTCGGGAACCGCTTTCGCTCGGCGTCAAGGCGATTGACGGTTTGCTGACCATCGGCAAAGGCCAGCGCGTCGGCATATTCGCGGGCAGCGGCGTGGGCAAGAGCACGCTGATGGGCATGATCGCCCGCAACACAAAAGCGGACATCAATATCATCGCGCTGATCGGGGAACGCGGCCGTGAAGTACGCGAATTTATTGAGAAAGATTTAGGCGAGGAAGGGCTGAAACGCTCGGCGCTGGTGATCGCCACCAGCGATCAGCCGGCTCTCTTGCGCCTCAAAGCGGCGGAAGTGGCGACGTCCATCGCGGAATATTTTCGTTGGAAAGGCAAAGACGTCATGCTTCTGATGGACTCTTTGACCCGGTATGCCATGGCGCAGCGGGAAGTGGGTCTGGCGGCGGGCGAGCCGCCGGTGTCGCGCGGCTATACGCCGTCTGTATTCGCGGCGATGCCGAAACTTTTGGAGCGCGCTGGCAATTCCGATAAAGGATCGATTACGGGCCTGTATACCGTCCTGGTGGACGGCGACGACTTGACGGAGCCGGTGACAGACACGGCCAGAGGCATTTTGGACGGCCATATTGTTTTAAACCGCAAGATCGCCAACCGGAACCACTACCCGGCCATCGACGTTTTGGCCAGCGTATCCCGCGTGATGAGCGACATTGTGACGCAAGAGCATAAAGCGGCGGCCAACCAGATCAAAAAATCCATGGCGGTGTACGCCGACGCGGAGGATCTGATCAGCATCGGGGCCTATGTCAAGGGCAGCAATCCCGACATTGACGAAGCCGTCGCCAAACACGCCCCCATTGAGGGATTTCTCACACAGGGCACGGAAGAAAATTTTGCCTTTGCGCAAACGCGGGACACCATGGATCAAATCCTGACTGTTCAAGCCTGACTGTTGTGGGTAAATTTCAGTTTCGTCTGCAGGGCTATCTGGATTTGAAAGAAAAAATGGAAGATCAGCGCAAGATGGAATACGGCCAGGCGGCGGCAGTGCTGGAGCGGGAAAAACAAAAGCTCACACGCTTCGAAAAGGAAAGACAAACCAGCCTGGATACCTTGCGCGTCAAACTGCAAGCGGGCGGCGCCGGTTTCGCGCCGGATGAAATCACGCGAACGCAAGGCTATTTGGATCTGGCGCGAAACAAGATCGCGCGGCAGGAGGAACAGGTACGCCTCGCCGCCGCCGAAACGGAAAAAAAGCGCCTGGACTTGGTGGAAGCCGTCAAGGATCGCAAAACGCTGGAGAAACTCAAAGACAAAGCCCGAGAGGAATTTTTGCGGGAGGAACAGCTTGCCGAACAAAAAATTGTCGATGAGATCGTCAGTTACGCGTACAACGATTCCTGATAGTGGTTCCATACATTAATTAACGATAATAGGTGAATGCTGTGGAGTCAAACAGAGAAGCGGCCAAACCTGTGCGAAAACGAAGATTAAAATGGGCCGTTTTGATCCCGGCCTTTGTTTTCGCGGCAGCGGGCGCGCTGCTGTGGCTGAATGTTTTTCACTGGCGGGATCGCCTCACGGGCGCGTTGAAAACCATCCCCATTGTGGGCGCGATGCTGCCCTCTCCGGAAGAATCGTCATCCATGAACAAAGAAGAGCTGATCGCGCAAATCGACGCCCTGAACGCGAAGCTGGACAGAGCGGACGAAGATCTGCAAAACGCGGCGGGTCAAATAGAGGACGACGCGGCTGTCATTGAAAATCTGCGGCAATTCGAGGAGCAGCAAACCCAATTTCAGAAATACCGGGAAGAATTTGAAAAAAAAATCGTAATGCAAGATCCGGCAGCCTACGCGGATTATTATGAGCGCGTTTACAAAGGGGACGCCGACTTGCTTTATCCGCAGGCGGCGACGACCGCCGCGTATGACGATGCGCTCAAAAAATATGTCAAGAGTTTTAAATCCATGGATGAAAACAGCGCAGCCGCCGCGATCGAGCAATTGATGGCTTCGGATATGGACCTGGTCGTGCTGATCATGAGCAATATGGACGACGCGCACGCAGGTGAAATTTTCAGCGCTATGGATCCCAAAAATGTGGCCAGCGTGATCAAAATGATGGCCCCTCAGAAGGGAGAATGAAGCGGTTCATGCGGATATCACACATCATAAACAGCGCGCCCCTCAGCCCGCCGCAAATGAGGACACGATCGGGAACACGATCGTGTTCGCTTCAGGCGGGCGAGCCGTTCGAGAAATTTTTTGCGCGTTTTGAACAGGATAACCCCCAAAAGCCAGCCAGCCAGCGTGATGTTTCGGAGGCAAAGATTCCCGACAGGGCTGCGGAAGCCAAACCGCGCAAATCACTGGCGGAAAAATCACGGATCCAAAAATCCCGGATAAAGGAGATCATTCGGGAAGATCGTCCCGGCGTTCCGGCAGATCCGGTCAAAGCTCCGGACAGAGACCCTACGGAAATCTTTCTAGGCGCTCTTGTGGGAACGCCAACGGAAACTTTAATGGCGCAGCAAATCAAAAATCAGACACAGCCTTCGTTAGAAATTTCATTAAAACTTTCGTTAGAAACTCCATTAAAATTTTCGTTAGAGACTTCATTAGAATCTTCGTTGGAAACTTCATTAGAAGCTTCGTTGGAGGCTGCCTTGGAAGCGCCGCTTAGCATTCCCATGCAAATGGCCTGGCCGTTGGCGCCAGAGGCCCCCGCGAATCCGGCGGAAAACGAAATCGCCCCCGAACTGGCTGCATGGTCAGAGGCGTCCATTTTCAGGGAAAAAGAAGCTCAGCGTCCTGTTTCGCTTGAAGAATCACAAACGCGCGCAGAGGGGCTTCCGGAAGCGATTCAGGAAACCCCGGCGGAGGACGCGCTGGACGCTTTGGCAAAACGCGCCGCGTTTTTTGGGGAAAAATCCGAAGCGCAGCCGGAAGACGGCGCCTTAGAGGAGTCCGACGCCATCGCCGCTCACCGGGCGGAACAAATTTTTCTCGAAAAAATCTTTGGCAGAAGAGAGCTGAAAGACAGCCATAACGGCGCTTTCGATCAAAATGCGGACGAAAATTTACCAGACGAAAGTTTATCGGACGAAAATTTTGCGGCCGGCAAATTTTCAAATCCAGATTTATGGGAAGAAAATTTTTCTTTTCAGCCTGCGGCGGCGCCAGAACAGGCGCTCATCCTCTCTCACGAGCCAGCCCCGCACGTACACCCAGCGGAGGTCGTCCGCCAAATCATTGAGCAGGTCAAGGTGAGCGTCTCGGACACCGTATCCGAAGTCCGGGTTTTGCTGCGCCCTGAAACGCTGGGGAATCTATCCCTGAAAGTCGTCACGGAGAACGGCTTGATCACGGCGCAGTTCCTGGCGGAAAACCAGCGGGTCAAAGAAATCCTGGAGGCCAATTTTAATACATTGCGCGACGCTTTGCAGGAGCAGGGCGTAGGGGTTTCCCAGTTGTCCGTTTCCGTAGGCCAGGACAATGCCTCGGGTGAGCGGGGCGATCTTTCGCGGCGGCGTCAGGCTTTCATTTCCGCGGCAAACGTTAGGCCCAGTTTTACAAAAAATGGAATAAACAAAAAAAACGAAATAAACAACCGCGCGCTGGAATCCTCCGGCGCTTACGGCAGCGTCGTCAATTACAGAGCGTAAATTTATTTTAAGATTTTTTATGTTAAAATTTTTTATTTTAAGATTCTATCTAAAGGAGCGCACAGATCATGGACAATCGATTGTGGACAGACGCCGCCATCCCCAGAGCTTCCGTAAACGCGCCAACTGGAAACAGCCGCGCCGAAGGACGCGTCGAGGGACGCCAGCCCAATTCCAGTTTAGACAAAGACGCGTTTTTGCGTCTGCTGATCACGCAATTGCAGTACCAGGATCCGCTCAATCCCATGGACGACAGAGATTTCTTGGCGCAGATGGCGCAGTTTACCACGCTAGAACAGATGCAGAACATGAACAAGTCTTACGAACGCGCGCGCGGCTGCGCCATGATTGGCCGCGAAATCGACGCCTCCGTGTCCCCAGACAAACCGGGCGCGCCCCATGAGGTGCAGGGAAAAGCGGACGCCGCGCTTTGGAAAAATGGAGCGGCGTATGTCCAGGTGGGCGAAGACGAAGTCCCGCTGGACGCCGTGTGGCGGGTTAGCGAATGAATATTGGATAATAAGTGATGATTGGTGAATAATGATATTTAGTGATTATGGATCAGGGGGTCAACCGATATGATGCGTTCCATGTTTTCCGGCGTTTCTGGGCTTCGGATTCATCAGACAAAAATGGATGTGATTGCCAATAATATTTCAAACGTCAACACAGTGGGGTATAAATCGTCCCGCGTCACATTCAACGAAGTGTTCAGCCAGGCCATCAGCGGCGCCAGCGCGCCCAACCCCGCCCTCAACCGCGGCGGAACCAATCCACGGCAGATCGGGCTGGGCGCGACGCTCTCATCCATTGATAAATTGATGACGAACGGCGCCGCGCAAAGAACGGATAATCCGCTGGACTTGATGATTCAGGGAGACGGGTTTTTCATTGTGGGCGATGGCAGCGGCGTTTATTTTACCCGTGACGGCAGTTTTGCGGAAGACAAAGACGGGAATTTTTCCCTGAACGGTTTGAAGCTGATGGGCTGGGACGCGGTGAAAAGCGCTGCAGACAAAGATTACGTGATCGAGAAAATAGCGGCGAAGCCCATTATGATTACAG
Organism: Clostridiales bacterium; assembly: GCA_031289625.1. Classification (GTDB taxonomy): domain Bacteria; phylum Bacillota; class Clostridia; order Lachnospirales; family WQUN01; genus JAITPB01. The sequence continues at coordinate 11,662 of JAITPB010000166.1, forward strand.
GGACCAAACAGGAAATGGGCGCCGTGCCAACCACGCAGATAGATTTTAACGGAAACTTCAATCCCAACACAGATCCGGTCATCCAGCGGACGATTTCTTTTTATGATACGGTAGGCAATAAATATTT
>JAITPB010000172.1 GCA_031289625.1 Clostridiales bacterium
TATCGCCGCCCGTAAAAGCGGCGTACTGGTGGAAGAATTCTCCATAGGCATGGGGCCGCGTTTTTTCAAATGGCAAAGGGGCGAAACGGTTTGGTCTCTGCGTTTGTTACCCATAGGCGGTTTCTGCAAAATGCTGGGCGAGGAGGCGACGAGTGAAGACACGAAGGCGTTAAACAATAAAAGCGTTTTCAAGCGCGCCATCATCATGGCCGCCGGTGCGATCATGAATTTTGTGTTGGCGTTTCTGATCTTTTTTCTCCTGGCTATTTTCAGCGTATACGCGGTTCCGCAAATCCAAACCGTTGTCGAGGGATCGCCAGCGGAACAGGTTGGGCTTGCGCCGGGCGACAGGATTCTTAAAATCGACGGATCCGGCATTCACCTTTACGAAGATCTTTCATTCGCGTTAAGCACAAACCAGGGCGCGCCTATACACATCGTCTATCTCAGGGACGGCGTCCGGCGCGAGACGACGCTGACGCCTTTTCAGGATCAGGATGGGCAGTACCGGATTGGTTTTAGGCCAGACGTGAAGGCGGGGTTTTTTGCCTCCCAAGAAGACGGCCTGGCGCGCGCAGGCATTTTGGAAAGTGTGCGGAGCGCTTTTTTCCGTATTTTCTTTTATATTAAAGTGACTTTTCTGGGCATTATCCGTTTGGCCACCTTGCAGCTGTCTGTCAGCGACATGTCCGGCCCGATTGGCATTGTGAGTTTGATCAGCACGTCCTATACAGACACGGTGACGAATCCGAATTTGAAAAGCACCGCAGACGCCGTGGCGTCCGTTATCATGACCATGGCGAACCTCTGTGCGATTTTAAGCGCGAACCTGGGCGTGTTCAATTTACTGCCCCTGCCAGCGCTGGATGGGGGCCGGCTGGCGTTTTTACTATTCGAGGCCATCCGCCGGAAACCTGTCCCGGTGGAAAAAGAAGGCTTTGTGCATTTCGTCGGGTTTGTTCTGCTGATGCTCTTGGCCGCGTTTATCGCGTACAGCGACATCCGTAAAATGCTGTGAGGCGAAACGGCGCATGACAATCCGGCATAAAACCAAAATCGTGCGGATTGGGGACATCGCCATCGGCGGGAACCATCCGATCGCGATTCAGTCGATGACGAATACAGACACGCGGGACGCGAGGGCGACGGCGGAACAAATCGCGGCCCTCGCGGCTGGCGGCTGTGAAATCGTCCGCGTGGCCGTCCCGGATAGAAGAGCGGCGGAGGCGCTGAAAGAAATTAAACGGCGTATGCCGCGCTCCCTTCCCCTGGTCGCGGATATACACTTTGACTATCGGCTGGCTTTGCTGGCCATCCAAAATGGGGCGGACAAACTCCGGCTGAACCCGGGCAACATCGGCGGCGCGGATCGAATCAAACAGGTTGCGCGCGCGGCGAAAGAACAGGGCGTCCCCATCCGCGTCGGCGTGAACGCGGGCAGCTTGGAAAAAGATTTACTGGCGCGATACGGCGTATGCGCGCGCGCGATGACGGAAAGCGCCCTGCGGCATGTCCGGCTGCTGGAAGACTGCGGCTTTGACGGCATTGTCATCGCGCTCAAGGCGTCGAGCGTTCCGCTTTGCGTGGAAGCGTATGAGGCGGTCGCTCAATCGACGGAGTACCCTCTGCACATTGGCGTTACAGAAGCGGGAACCGTTCATTCGGGTTCTGTCAAATCCGCCGCGGGTATCGGCGCTATCCTGTCTAGGGGATTGGGAGACACCATACGGGTGTCGCTGACAGGCGATCCGCGGGAGGAAGTCCGCTGCGCGCAGCAGATTTTGCAGGCTTTGGAATTGCGCCGATTTGGCGTGGAACTGATCTCCTGCCCTACCTGCGGACGGACGGAGATCGATTTGATCCGTCTGACCAATGAAATTGAGGCGCGCTGTCGGGGCCTCGGCAAAAACATCAAAGTCGCCGTCATGGGCTGCGCGGTCAATGGGCCGGGAGAGGCCCGGGACGCGGATATTGGCGTCGCGGGCGGAAAAGGCGTTGGCGTTTTATTTCGGAAGGGGAAGGCGTTCCGGACGGTTCCCGAACCGGAAATTATCCGCGCGCTGATGGATGAAATCGAAAGATGTGAGATCGAAGGATGTGAATTGGAATGAGCCAGTTGAAAGACGCTTTCGTGAAGCTGCCGCTGTCTGCCGGGGTTCTGCGTTCCCTTGGCGCAGCGGAGATCGAGAGCATTCATGTGAACAGGCACACCAAACGGATGGACATTGAGATGAAGACATCTCACATTGTGCGGGAAAGCGCCGTTGCTGAACTGCGGGAGGAACTGCTGACGTGTTTCCCCCGCGTCTTACACATTCATGTGGAAATTCGCTGTGCGGCGGCGCGGGAAAATTTATCGTCCTGCTTTGCGGCGCTTTGGGAGAATGTGCTGTACACCGTGCGCCGCCAAAGCCCGCTTTGCTTTTCCCTGCTGAAAAGAGCGGCTTGGCGGCTGATAGGGGATGAATGCGTCGTTGAGGCGGCTCACAACGCATCATTTTTGTTTCACGCCAAAGGCATGGACACGGTCATTCAGGAGTATATCAGTACGCGGATTAGCGGCGGGCTGCGCGTCGTGTTTCAGGATGGCGCGGGTTTGCCCGCTGACAACGCGCCGGCCGCGGCGCTTGCCGCACCGGCGGCGGCTGTGACTGTGATAACGCCGCCGAAACCTTCTGAATATAAACCTGCCCCTGGCGGGAAGGCGGCCGGAAAATTTAAAGGCAGGATAAAGACCCGCGTCAATCCGAATTTGGCGAAGCAGCGCGCTTCGATCCGGAAACTGTCCGATCCCTTCCAGAAGGAGGAGGAAGTTTTGATCGAGGGGGACATTTTCGCGCTGGAAGTCCGCAGTATCAAAAACAACCGATCTTTGGTTTCTTTGGACATGACGGACGGAACGGATTCCATCACGGTGAAATTTTTTTGCACGGACGGCGAATTTAAAAGCGATTTTCAAGATATCGCCGCGCAAAATCAGCATGTGGTGGTCAAAGGCAAGGCCCAGTATGACGAATACGCGCACGAAATCAATATCCTGGCGAAAGAAATCGCCGGCGCGACCAGTACGGTGGCGCGGCGGCACGATCACGCGCGGGAAAAACGCGTAGAGCTGCATTTACATACGCAAATGAGCGCCATGGACGGCGTCACCCCTGTCAAAGAATACATCAGGCGCGCGGTTGAATGGGGGCATCCAGCCATAGCCATCACGGATCACGGCGTGGCACAGGCTTTTCCGGAAGCCATGGAAGCGGCCAAAGGAACGCCGGTAAAGGTCATTTACGGCGTGGAAGCCTATTTGGTGAACGACTTGGGCGCTGTGGCGCGCTGCCCGCGCGATAAGACGCTGGAAGATACTTTTGTCGTGTTTGATTTGGAAACCACGGGCCTGCACAAGGAAACGGATCGGATCATCGAAATCGGCGCGGTCAAAATCGAAAATGGCGCCATGACGGATCATTTCAGCGCCTTTGTAAACCCTGGCCGGCCTCTGCCAAAGGAAATCATCAAACTGACAGGCATTACGGACGATATGCTGACGGACGCGCCGGACATTGAGGCAGTCCTTCCCGCGTTTTTGGCGTTCGCGGGAGACGCGGTGCTGATGGCGCATAACGCTTCCTTTGACATGGGCTTTATCACGGAAGCGGCCAAGACGCGCCTGAAGCCGCCGCGCGAGATCGCCAACTCTGTTCTGGATACGCTGGAACTCGCGCGCTTCCTGTTCCCGGAACTGCCCAGGCACAAACTGAATGTTGTCGCGGAACATTTGGGCGTCAGCCTGGAAAATCATCACTGGGCTGTGGACGACGCCGACGCGGCGGCGGGCATTTTTTTACGGTGCAAAGAAAACCTTATCTCCCGCGGCGTCAAGACGCTGGCGGAGATCAATTTGCTGGCCAGCCAATCCATTGACGTAAAAAAACTCAAGCTCTACCACGCGGTCATTTTAGCGAAAAATCTCACGGGACTGCGGCATCTCTACGAACTCATTTCGAAATCTCATATCGAAACATTTTTTAAGCGGCCCCGCATTCCCAAAAGCGCGTTTCTCAAACTGAGGGAAGGGCTGATCATCGGCACCGCCTGCGAGGCGGGCGAATTTTACACCGCCGTGAAAGACGGCGCGCCGGACGAATATATCCGCGAGCTGGCTGATTTTTATGACTATTTTGAGATTCAGCCCATCGGCAACAATATGTATTTGCTCCGGGACGGACACGTTGGATCGGTTCAGGATCTCATGGATATCAATAAGCGCGTCACGGCGCTGGGCGAGCGTTTCCACAAGCCGGTGATCGCCACCTGCGACGCGCATTTTATCGATCCGGAAGACGCCGCCTACCGGCGCATCATTATGGCGGGCGAAGGGTTTAAAAACGCGGATGAGCAAGCGCCGCTGTTTTACCGGACGACGGAAGAAATGCTGGCTGAGTTTGATTACCTGGGGCCGGAAAAGGCGTTTGAAGTGGTCGTGCAAAACACGCGAGCCATCGCGGATCAGATCGAGCCAATTAAGCCCATACCCGACGGCACGTTTCCCCCGCAGATTGAGGGCGCGGAAGAGCAGCTTATACAGATCACGCAAAAACGCGCCCGCGAACTATACGGCGATCCTTTGCCCCGTCCAGTGGCGGACAGGCTGGAGCGGGAACTAGATTCCATCATCAAAAATGGTTTTGCCGTCCTGTATGTCATCGCGCAAAAGCTGGTCTGGAAATCCAACGAAGACGGGTATCTTGTAGGCTCCAGGGGTTCTGTGGGTTCTTCGCTGGCCGCGACCATGGCGGGCATCACAGAAGTCAACCCCCTGCCGCCGCACTATCTCTGCCCGGCCTGTCAATATTCGGACTTCGATTCGTCTGCCGTGCAATCCTACGCGGGCGGATCGGGATGCGACATGCCCGATCAGACATGCCCGCGCTGCGGCGCCGCGCTGCGGGGGGAAGGCCATGACATTCCCTTTGAAACTTTTTTAGGTTTTGACGGGGACAAGGAGCCGGATATTGATTTGAATTTTTCCGGCGAATATCAGGCGAAAGCGCACGCCTACACGGAAGAGCTGTTCGGTGAGGGCAATGTTTTTAAAGCGGGCACCATCTCCACCATGGCCGACAAGACCGCGTACGGCTATGTCAAAAAATATTTTGACGAGCGGCAAAAATCCTCGCGCGCCGCGGAGATCAACCGCCTGAAAATCGGCTGTACAGGCGTGAAGCGCACTACGGGCCAGCATCCGGGCGGCTTGATGATTTTGCCGCGCGGGCACAGTATTTATGAATTCTGCCCGGTGCAGCGGCCCGCCAACGACGCCTCTTCCAACGTGACCACAACGCATTTTGATTATCACTCCATCAGCGGCCGGCTTTTAAAACTCGACTTGCTCGGCCACGACGTGCCAACCATTTTGCGTATGCTTCATGATTTCACCGGCGTGGATCCCGTCGGCGTCCCGCTCAATGACCGGCAAGCGCTGTCTCTGTTCACCTCGCCGCGGGCGCTGGGCGTCACAGAGGAAGATATCAACTGCAAGACAGGCACGCTGGGCCTGCCGGAATTTGGCACGTCCTTTGTCCGGCAGATGCTCATGGATACCCAGCCTTCTACTTTTACAGAGCTCGTTCGTATTTCCGGCCTGTCGCACGGCACGGACGTCTGGCTGAACAACGCGGCGGATCTCATCCGGGACGGCGGCGTGACGCTCAAAGAAGTGATTCCCACCCGCGACGATATTATGCTGTTTTTGATCCAAAAAGGCGTCGAAAAGAAAGCGGCTTTCAAAATCATGGAGAACGTCCGCAAAGGTAAAGGGCTGAAAGAAGCGGACATCGAAGCCATGCGCGCCGCAGGCGTACCGGATTGGTACATAGATTCCTGTCAAAAAATCAAATATTTATTTCCGAAAGGGCACGCCGTGGCGTATGTAACCATGACAGTGCGGATCGGATTTTTTAAGCTCTACCACCCGTACAGTTTTTACGCGGCCAGTTTTTCCGTTAAAGCGGAGGATTTTGACTGCGCGGTCTGCTGTCGCGGAAAAGAAACCGCCAAACGCGCAATGGACGGGATACTGGCGCAGGGCAAAGACGCCAGCGCCAAAGATAAAAATATGCTGACTCTGCTAGAGCTGGTACTGGAAATGTACGCGCGCGGTTTGCGGTTCGCGCCTCTCGATTTATATCGGGCGCGGGCGTCTCAATTTTTGATTATGCCGGAGGGTCTTATGCCGCCGCTTTGCTCCGTGCAGGGCCTGGGGCTTTCCGTGGCGCAGAATATCGTAGACGCCAGGGCGGACGGAGAGTTTTTCACGGTGGACGATTTTCGCGAGAGAACGAAAACGAATAAAACTGTGCTGGAATTGCTGCGCCAGAACGGCGTGCTGGACGGTATGCCCGAGACAGATCAGATTACGCTGTGGTGAAATGCGGTGCGCCGGTTTTCTGAACTTTCCTTAACCTGTTGACAGTGGTAGGAACGACATCTTGATTCTGATACAGCGCGATATAACCTGCGGCTGAAGCACAAACATTATTTTCCAAATTCCTAATGCTTGTTAGGCATTTGGAAAATAATAGCTGCCCAATAGAAAGAGAATTCTAAGGCCATTGATGCTACCCTCGTTCCTAACTTTGGTCTATTAATTATTTCCAATTCCCTTATTTTATTTTTTCGTCTTGAATAGGCTGAGAACATGTTTCTTCGTTGGTCTAAACATTCAGTAGGATTGTGCTGCGATGGTGGTGCATCGTATCAATTCGATGCACCACCATCAAACCGCCCCAACAAAAACCCTCGTGATTCGCGGAACGTAAAAAATCAAACCACTCCGTAATAAAGCGTCATCACAAACGGAGTTATCAAAATTTTGTGACGGAATTGTTCCTTGGGGGGG
>JAITPB010000040.1 GCA_031289625.1 Clostridiales bacterium
CCGATCTCGGAGCGGAAAAAGTCCTCGACATCAAGTGCCGCATGGCTGGACTCAAACCCGACGCCGTAGTGATTGTGGCTTCCGCGCGCGCCTTAAAGCATCATGGCGGCGTGGCCAAGGCCAGCCTGAAGGAAGAAAATACGGAAGCCCTCAAAAGAGGACTGCCCAATTTATGGCAGCATGTGGAAAATATCACGAAGGTGTTCGGCTTACCGGCTGTAGTATCCGTGAACCGTTTCCCGACGGATTCCGACGCGGAACTGGCGCTGATGGAAAAAAGCTGTGAATCACTGGGCGTCAAAGCGATCGTCGCCGATGTGTGGGGCAAAGGCGGCGAAGGCAGCATGGCGCTGGCCGAAGAAGTGGCGCGAATTTGCGAACAGCCGGGTCAATTTAAATTCTGCTATGAACTCAATCAGACATTAGAGGAAAAACTGCGCAGCATTGCTGTACGGATCTATCATGCGGACGGCGTCGCGCTCACGCCCGAAGCCAAGAAGCAAGCGGAGCAGCTCGAACGTTTAGGCTTTGGCGGGCTGCCTGTCTGCGTGGCGAAAACGCAATACAGCTTCAGCGATGATCCTACGCTGCTGGGAGCGCCCAGCGGTTTTACCGTGACGGTGCGTAGGTTGAAAGTTTCCGCAGGCGCTGGGTTTGTCGTGGCGCTCACCGGCGACATCATGACCATGCCGGGCTTGCCGAAAGCGCCCAGCGCGGAAAAAATTGACGTGGACGCGGAGGGCCGGATCAGCGGCTTATTTTAATCTGCCAAGGAGCGCAGTTATGAAAATAACGGAACAAAGCTGTGAGGCGTTTGTCGAAGTATTGGCCTCCAAAGAACCCGTACCCGGCGGAGGCGGCGCGTCCGCTCTGGTTGGCGCTGTTGGCGCCGCGTTAGGTCACATGGTCGGAAGCCTCACGGCGGGGAAGAAAAAATACGCGGATGTGCAGGACGATATTCTCCAATTGAACGCCAAGTCGGATTCCTTCGAAAAAGATTTGCTGGCGCTGGTGGATCGGGACGCCGAAACCTTTGCGCCTCTTTCCCGCGCTTATGGTCTGCCGAAAGAGACTTCGGAGCAGCAGGCGGAAAAAGCGCGCGTCATGGAAAAATGTCTGCGGGAATGCTGTGAGGCGCCTCTCGCCATCATGGAGAAATGCTGTGAAGCCATCGCCGCGCACGCCGAATACGCCCAAAAGGGAACCGCCATCGCGATCAGCGACGTGGGCGTGGGCGTGATTTTTTGCAAGGCGGCGCTCATGGGCGCTTCTTTGAATGTACGGATCAATACGAAAGCCATGTCAGACCGCGATTACGCGGAAACTTTGAACCAGAAAGCCGCCGCCATGCTCAACGAGTATACGGCGAGGGCGGACGCGATTTACGAAGACGTGGCCGCCCGGCTGAAATAAAATGAAATCTGCTGGATTGCAAGAGAAAAATCAACTGCGGTGGCAAATGCGCCAAAAGGGAAGAGAACTGGACGCGGCGTACCGGCAGAGGTCGGATCGCGGCATTGAAGAGCGGCTGTATACCTTAACGGAGTGGCGGGACGCGCAAACTGTGTTGATTTACATGAGCGTGGGATTCGAGCCGCAAACGCGCGGGATCATCCGGGAAGGGCTCCGGCGCGGAAAAAAAATGGCCGTGCCTCGCTGCCTACGCGGCGGAATCATGGAAGCGCGGCAAATATTGTCCTTGGACGGGCTGGCGCCGGATCGCTTCGGGATTCCCGCGCCGGCCCGTTCGGCGCTTTTGATCGGGCCGGCTGAATTGGATTTGGTTTTGGCGCCGTGTGCGGCGGCGGATCCACAGGGCGTACGGTTGGGGAACGGAGGCGGTTATTATGACCGATATTTGGAAAAGGTCAATTGTCCCGTCGTTTGTTTATGCCGGCACAAACTGCTCGCGGACGTTCTGCCCAGGGAAAAACATGATCGGCTCATGGACATTGTATTGACGGAAGAAGAGGCTTTTTCATGAAAGAGATTTTAATAGGACTGACCCATTTTAGGCATCCAATCGGAGGATGAACCCAGCGGACGGTTCCACTGTCCGCGCTTTCAATCAGCGCGTCCATGGAACCGCCGCAGGCCATCACACCCTTTTCAGCGCTTTTTTTGGATCTCTTCGCCAAATTGACGGCCAAATTCTACGGCTTTGGACAAATCCTCATCGGAAGGGCGGAACTGCACTTTGAGACTGGGAATGGGCATACGCCATTTCAGCTGTTTGACGCGTCCCTCCAGATTGGGCACGGCTTCGCCGCTCCAGCCATAGGAGCCAAACAAACCAGCGATTTTCCCCTTATGTATAATCGGGTTCATGTGAATCAGCACATCATAAACGGGCGGCAGGGCGTCCCCCACCAGCGTGGGTGAACCCAGCAAAATGCCATCCGCATTTTCCATTGCTTCTATGGCTTGAGGCTTGTCGCAGAAAGCCAGATCAAACAGACGGATATCTAACGGACGATCGTCCGGCGGGGTCACGGCCCGAAGGCCCTCCGCAATCGCTTCCGCGAGTTTTCGGGTGTAGCCGTAAGCTGTGACATAGGCGATCACAACTGACGCCCTGTCTTTTTTGACAGGCTGTGACCATTGGCGGTATAGATCGAGATAGCTTTGCGGGTTAGAGCGGATGACCGGCCCATGCCCGTTGCAGATCGTCTCTATTTCGAGATTCTCAATTTTTTTCAGGGCTTGCGCCGTATATGCCTTGAACGGCCCGAGGATGCTATCAAAGTAGTATTTATAGGCTTCCTCAAAATCGCCCGTGATTTGATCGTTAAAGACTTTCGCGTCGCAATAATGACAGCCGAAAGCGTCGCAGGTAAAAATCGTTTTGCATTCCGGTATGTATGTGAACATGGTGTCTGGCCAGTGCAGAAAAGGAACCGGAATGAAATGCAGCGTCTTTCCGCCGATGTCGAGAACGTCGCCGTCTTTGACGGCTTGTTTGGCAAAATCCTGATTCAGAATCTGCGCGATAAAACGCAGTGCGGTGCTGGTGGCGACGATGGTCGCGTTGGGGCAGTGGGGCAGCAGTTTGTACAGACAGCTGGTGTGATCCGGTTCCGTGTGATCCAGCACAATATAATCGATCGCGGCCGGATCCGTCACGGCGGTCAGCCGCTCAAAAAACTCGTCAAAAAAAGCTTCTTTTGCGACTTCGAACAGAACGGTTTTGTTTGTTCCCTTGACCACAAATGAATTGTAGGTCGTGCCGTAACCTGTGCGCATAATAATATCAAACACGCGGATGTTATAATCCAGCGCGCCGGTCCAGAAGATGTCGTCCTTGACTTGTAAAGGCGCAAACATGGCGTACTCTCCTATGATAAAATTTTTATTTCGAGCGCATCCGCGCGCACGCGCGCGCTCACTTATTTACTATTGCGCAAATGTGACCGCATGTCAAGAAAATTTTCTGGTGTGTGATTAACTTTTGAAAATTTCACCCTCCGGCAAAAATG
>JAITPB010000065.1 GCA_031289625.1 Clostridiales bacterium
CGACGCATTGCCGAAGTACGCGATACCCGTACTCATAATGCGTGATCTGGAAATTATTTACGACGCCGGAATTGACGATTGGGCTTCGAATCATTATTTTAAGCCGGGCGGGGATCCGCGGCTGACATTCGATGCGAGTTCCGGAGAACTGAAATATACGCTTGACGGCTTGAATATAAGCCAGTCAGGGTATCCAAGCCTGAAACTTCAACTCGTTTGCGCGTTTCCAAAGAACAAATACGCGGAGGAAGGAGACGTCGACAATACGGCATATTTTCATGCCGCGTATGAGGATGGGGTTCCTATTGAATTAACCGCTTCATCTAAATCATCGCGGCTTGGCGACTATGGTTTTGGGGACTTCAGGGCCCCGTCTCCCGGCGGCGCAGCCCCCTCTGGCATTTGGCTGGAACTCAGTTCAGACCCAACCGCCCTTTCCGCTAACGCGCTGTCCAATATTGACCTTCCGGCCACGGTTTACCTTAACCCAAAGATTTATTCCACCGTTGACAATTCCGATATTACGCTTGTCTCCGATTTTTTAGAGCTTAAACCTAACGGCAGCCCAGGCGGGCTTACCGACTTCAAACCGCTGGGCGACGGTGATTATTATATAAAATCATTCGAGGTAAAGCGGTTGATACGTGATCTGGCCCATTCCGCCGAAGTGTGGATCAAAACAGGCGATCCGGAAGGCCGTTCGTGGACCCTTTACGGTTCGCGCGCTATCCCGGCTCAGGATAATTTTGACACCGTATGGATTGAGGAATTGCCGGCAGGGCTTAACGCCACAGCGGTTAAGCTTGTGTATAAGGACGTAAACTGCGAAGCGGCGTCCCGAAGCGAAGGGTGGACCCCTTGGTCGCTTGGCTTAACGTATCAATTGATAAAATCGGCCGATTACGCCCGCGCCGGAGCCTTGCGTGAGCTTGCCTTTATTGATGTTGTAAAAGGCGGCGCAAGCCTGATCGAGGTTTCCGAGGATTATTACAGCGGGGACGACAAGAACGAAATCGACCGTGTTATACAGCGTGATATGGACGTTTACGAGGGCCTACGCCTCAGGGCAAAGATGGATATCGACCTTGGCTCCCGTTTTATATCGGCTGTGGCGCCCGATGATGGCAATCAGGAATTTACCTACATTAACAACAATCAGGAATCATATCGGAATGAAGGTTATATTAAAAGCGCCGCGTACAGGCTTTGTTTTGGGATCGACGGCATAATGACATTCCCGCTGTCGGGTATAACTATCGCGACGGTTCTGCCGCCCGGTGTTACCATGCGGGGGTTTGGGCCAAGCCGCGAGGATTTTGATCAAGGCGCCGCGTCGTTCTTTGATATTGAGCCGAAGGGTTTGGACAGGGCGGAAAGAAACCTTCCGCAGTTGAACTATACGGCTGAGTTCACAGACAATTACAAGGGCTCCGGGCGGCAGAGGGTCGCGATAAGGGTTCCTTTTGAATACGCCTCCGACCCGCGTTATTACGGATATTTCGCCAGTAAAGGTTTTGAGTTGGAGTACTATGCCGTTTATGACATAGTCCCCGGGTTTTATGGCGTCGACGATATTATATGCCTGGCATGGGAAACCATTTTAGAAGGGACCAAACCCGAAGATTTGAACTTTGTAACCGGCAACATCGTCAACGGACGGGAATTGAAAACTCTTACCCGCTTGGATATCGACTCTAACAGGCCCGACTATGACAACCGCCTGTTCGATCACATGGACTTTTGGGTTCTCCCGCAAGAAGAAAAAACTAGGCTGGGTAATGACACATCGTCAGGCATTTGGGATGACCTCAATGAAAACGGCACGACGGACGAATTGGCTATTGGCTCCTGGAGCGGATTTTTCCGGGTTCAGAGCATAAACGACGCGCTCGCGACCGGGGCGCAGACGCTTGTTAAAACCCTCCACACCGGCGGCACATTCGCCGCGGCCTCCGACATCGCCCAAGGCGAGGAATATGAAGCCGCCCTCCGTTATCTCAACAAGGACGGCGCGGCCAAAAACGTCTGCTATTATTACGCCATACCCACGCCGGATAACAACGGCAGCCAGTGGGCGCCTATTTTCAAGGGCATGGGTAATCTGTCTCATTTGGACAGCCATCACCCGACTGTTTACTATTCTAATGTAAGTCATAAAACCAGCGACAATCTTTCCAAATATACAGATTCCAGCTGGATTAAAGCCGATTCATGGACATTGGGGCTCGAAGCGGTAAAGGCGGTATGCGTAGCCCTTGACGATACCCCGATAGTCAAGGGCAGTATAACCGACGTTTACTTGAAACTTCAGGCGCCGGCCGACGCGACAGGTGTTAACGCCGGATTCTTTTCCTATACGCGCGAACGGGCCAACGCCGTCGATTCATATGAGGATTTTTTTGACGAGAACAACTCGAAGCAGGCGAAAATCACAGTCTCGAAGCCCTATGCGGCGCTTAGCGGGGCGGCTTTCTTCGACCTCGCGCATACGGGCGTCTACTACAGCAATAACCTGAATCAGTTCCGCGGCAGCGACGGCAACGAATCTTGGGACGCCGGCTGGATAAACCAAGGGCAGTGGGCTTGGAACCAACCGAACAGGATACAATTTGAGCTTTATGAATGCGACGAACACGGCGTTGTCCCCGAAGGCGCTGCGCCATACCTAGGCATGACGCAAACTGTAAACAGCTCTGACAACCTGAATAACTATCCCGAGTTCAAGATCGAGGCGCCCGGCTGGTATACCGTCAAGGCGGTTATTCCGGATCCATCGGCGTTAAACAGCGGATCACAATGGATTGAGTGGTGGCGGCGCCATGCGTTTCCTTACGCGGGATTCTCGCCAAAATCATTCCCGCTGGAAGTGAAATCCGCCGCCGCGCCGTTCAACACAAGCGACCGATTGAATCGCTTCAACGCGGCTGGCTGGCTTGCGGAACCGATACATGTCGAGTTCGAAGCCTTCGCCATTGGCAAGGCTATTACCCTCGACCGGCTTGACGCGGGCGTCATCCCGCCATTTGAGATACGCGCCGAAGATACGGTATACGACGGGGAAAACTGGTCAAAGGAAATGGAAGCGCATCGCGGCGGTCAAGCGGAATTCCGTCTCGCGGCGCTCAAAAATCCCGCTGTGCTGCCGAACACGGAAGGTTTTAGCATAATATCCAAGCCATTACACCAAGGCTTGCGGTTTAATGCGGTAAATGTGTATAACAAAAACTATGGCGTTGTAAACGCTTCAGGAAACGTACTGATAACGCTGGAATACCAATTACAGAGTGCAGACGGCGTATGGCGCGAGGTTTTCAGGGATATTCCAGCCGATGACGCATACAAACCGGAATACTGGACGGACTATAACGTAAACCTCTCGGATTTCGTTTCTGATAAAGATTTTATGAGCGCCATAAAAATCACCTATCGGCATCTGCCCGTACTGTTTGGTAATGACACAAACAACCCTTGGAACGAGGCCTACGCCTACGCCACCTTCGACTTGGCGCGTGACGTGCGGCTTTACGCGGCGGATAAAGACATGAACGGCGGCCTCTATTACTACGCGACTAATGAGGTGACTGTGGAGGCGCTGAACTATGCGGCCAACCCGGCTAACCTGAAAACGATACTCGGCGCGCCAGATTCGGCGAAAGCTTTGGCCATGGTCAAGGTTACGCCGCTCGAAGGCTCGAATGAGCCGAAAATTTTAAAAGCTGGAAGCTCGTTTGACGACATTAATGAAGTGCTGTTCACCATCAGCGAGGTAAAAAATTACGCGGGCGATGAAGCCGCCGCCTTTGTGATAAAGGACACGCCCGACAGCGGGCTGATATGGAAGAGCCTGAAAACCCCCGCGTTTATAATTGAAGGCTCCAGCGAACCCGCGCCGGACTATTCAGTACTCTATAACACGGAAAGGGGCGGGCAGTTTACCACGTTAGAGAGCAACGTGCCAGCCGGCGCCGCGAAAATTTTCATCGTGCCCGAAACCGCCGCCGAAGTGGCGATAGTGTTCGTCTTCGCTCCGGCAAATATGAAGGCGGATGGAGATATCGTATGCGCTATGAAATTCGACGAGGGCAAACTGGAGGAATCTTACGGCGGCATCCTTAAAAACGTCGCCGCGCTGTCTTATATAGAAAGCGGCGAAGCCAAAAGCGCCAATGCCGCGGCTGATGTGTACACCCAAACGCCTGCCTTGCTGAAAGAGGTATTTATCAACCGCGAGCCAGATAACGGCATCGACGACGACGGCGGGTATGTAATACCCGGAGATATACTCACCTACCGAATCACCGTCGCCAATAATTCTTCAGCGCCTCTGCCTTGGGCTGCCATTGAGGATATAATGCCGAATGACACGGAATTTATTGAAACGGTAAGCGGATTAACGCCGGATCAGATTACGGGCGCGGCGGATAAAACGACCGCTTTGCGTTGGATGATAAACGGCCTCGCGGCAAAGAGCGAGACGCGTTTTATCTTTAAAACAAGGGTTTTACAACCGCCTGTAATCGACCTCAGCCAGCCGCGTGTTGATGAAGTGAAAAACGCCGCGAAGCTGTATAACGACGAACGGTTCGGCTTCAGCCCCACAAAACCCTTCGCGGAACACACTGTTGTAAACGACATGGTCAGCTTGGTTAATATAAGGCTGGACAACGCCCCGGGCTTTGATGAGATACTGTCTGTGGGCGATAAGATAACTTACAAAATTTCAGTGACGAATGTGTGGAACGAGCCGATAAACGATCTTGCCGTGACGGACGTTTTGCCGCCCGGCATAAGATACCGCAATGGGGACTTGGTAAATTGCTCAAAAGAAGGGCAGGACGTCCAGGCGGTCTATTCCTGGCGTGACGGCAATGGGACATTAGAATGGAAACTTCCGGATTTAGGGCCAAACGAGTCCGCCGCCCTTGCGTTTAAAACGACTGTATATAAGGAAGTATTTAACGCAAATCAGTCGGATCTACATGACGAAACGGAGTTTTCTTCGGTAATTGTCGATAACGGCGCCGTTTTGCACCGCAATGGCGCTTCGGATCCGTACCGTCGTTCAAATTCTGTTTCCAACCGAATCAGCAAACCCACGCCGAAACCGCCGGTAACAAATACGCCGAAACCCAACCCGGCGGAACCGCCGGCAACAAATACACCGGAACCGAATCCGCTGGAACCGGGAACGCCCGGGGTGGAGGAGGGCGTCACACCCGGTAATCCAAGTGTACCCGGAGGCGCACTCGTACCGGGCGATTCAGCCATACCGGACGGCGATATAGACGTACCCGGCGGTATGTTCCCCCCCAGCAGACCAGAGACGCCCGGGGCTATACCTGAAATATCAGTTGAAACAGACGACCAAATACCGCTTGGCAATCCGGAGTCGAATATTTCCGCCCCGGCGGAACCGGGGGCGGCGGGCGGCGTCACACCCGGGAATCCAAGTGTACCTGGAGGCGCAGCCGTACCCGAAGGTTCAGCCATATCGGGCACTATAGACGTACCAGGCAGCATAGACGTACCCGACGACATGCTACCCCTCGGCAGACCCGAGACGCCTGGGGTTATACCTGAAATATCAGTTGAAACAGACGACCAGATACCGCTTGGCAATCCGGAGTTGAATATTTCCGCCGAGCCGGCGCCTGATGCCGAAAGCGATAATCTAAGCAAGGGAAACCCGAATACGGGCGATTACGGCATGAATCTGAATGTGAGCCGAATGTCGCTTATCGTTATGAAAGTCGCGTTGTTTATGGCGCTGTTCATGATTTTGCTGCTGAAACGGAAAAAAAATAACTGAGATCGAATCAAAAAACAGCCTCTGGCTATACAGAGGCTGTTTTTTGTAAATTTTAGGCCATGCGGCTCATTTCCCGCCGCAGCCTGCCAATGATTTTTTTCTCCAGCCTGGATATGTACGATTGAGATATGCCCAGCAAATCGGCTACTTCCTTTTGTGTCTTTTCTTCTCCGTCCGCCACCAGGCCGAATCGCAGTTCCACAATTTTCTTTTCCCTGTTGGTGAGTTTTTCCAACGCCCTGTTCAACAAATCCTTATCCACTTCTTCTTCTATGTCCCGTGAAATGATATCCACATCCGTGCCCAAAATGTCCGACAGCAGCAGTTCATTGCCTTCCCAGTCCACGTTGAGCGGCTCATCAATGGAGATTTCAGATTTAGTACGGGTGTTGCGCCGCAGATACATCAAAATCTCATTTTCGATACAGCGGGAGGCGTAAGTGGCCAGCTTGATTTTTTTGTCCGCGCGGAATGTGTTGATGGCTTTGATGAGGCCGATGGTGCCGATGGAAATTAGGTCCTCCACATTGACGCCGGTGTTTTCAAATTTGCGCGCGATGTAGACGACCAGCCGTAAATTTCGTTCTATCAGTATGGATTTAATGCGAGCGTCTTCTTCTGTACCCAGCCGCAGGATCAATTCCGCTTCCTCTTCCGCGTTCAAAGGCGTCGGGAGAATTTCACTGCCTCCGATGTAATAGATGACCGGATCATCCTCCCGGCCATTTCCGAGCCGGACTTTCGCCATCCATTGCTTGAGCCTGAGCTTCACGATTTTGAAGTAAAACATTGTGATTCCTCCATACCTGAAATGCCGCGCCGCGCCTACCCCATCAATTCCGGGTTCAGCAGCCCCTGATAAGCGCCGTTTTTGGATAAATGAAAATTGTAAATGCCGATGATAACGTTTTGCGGCGTGATGACATCTTTTTCCCGCAGAATTTCCACTTTGTCCGGCCGAAACCCGATCAGCACGCCATGCGGGCGTCCGAGGCTCTCAAAGGGGATCATTCTCATCCGGGTGGAAAACGCGTCGTTTTCCGCGCCGGAGATCAATTTTCGCAAATCGCCTTCCTGATTTTCGTAAAAAATAAGCTTGATTGGATCGGGCAGAAAATGTTTCACACTGTTAAACTCCGCCACAATGACCGGCGCCTGGCTTAAAGGCTCCCGCAGCGTGTTGCCCGTGTCTACCAGGGCGTTGAATTCCACGTTGCGCCCCTCAAAAAATATTTTGACCGCCAGGCACATCTGACGTTTTAAGGCGCGCCTGTCCAGCCACACAGAGGCCGCCTTAAATAAAAGATAAAACCCGGCGACCGCGCCGGACAAAGTAGCCAAGGAAAAATGCTTGACCGTCGCGTTTGTAATATTCCCGACCAGGTTGGAAAATTGCGTGCCGTAAAACAGCGCCATGCCGAGACCGCCGATGAAAAACGCCGAGACATACGCCAGCAGGATAAGCTTGAAAAACGTCTTGGGTTTTCGGATTGAAAAGGCGGCGAAAACCCCAATCATCAGGATTGCGACAGTGGAAATCATATGATAAAATATGTGAAATCGCGTCACGAAAACGATCAGGCAGTATAGCAGCGCCATGATGCCAGCCGCCGCCGCGACCCGCCAAACTTTTGTCTTTTGCCGGGCGATCCGGCCCGCCACCCAGAGAATGATAAAGTCCATCACGAAGTTAATGAAAAACACCACATCCGCGTACACTTCCAGCATGACCGCGCCTCCTCGTGTTTGAGAACTTTATGCCCGCACTTTTCGCTTGCAAAATTTTCTTTGGTGAAATTCTGGATAATAGAATTATAGCTTTTGGGCGCCGGATATTTTGTAATATTCCAGAGCAAGCGCCAAAAATCCATTGACTGTTTTCCCCTTTTCCCGCCAAAATGTTGGACAAAGGTGAATGAACGCGCGTTTGCGTTTGGCTCTGGATCGTAGTATATTGGAAGCTGCGTTTAGATTGATTGTGAAAGGAAGTCATATGGATATTTTAAAAGCCCTGGAAGCGGAGTTTAACCTTAAAACCTTCCAGGTGGAGAACACAGTCCAGCTCATCGATGAAGGCAACACCATCCCCTTTATCGCCCGCTACCGCAAAGAGCTGACCGGTTCTTTGGACGACCAGGTTCTGCGCGAGCTTTCGGAAAGGCTCGCGTATTTGCGCGGCCTGGACGAAAAACGCGAGCAAGTGCGCAATTCCATTGCGGAGCAGGAAAAGCTCACCGATGAAATCTCAGCCGCATTGGACAAAGCGACGACACTGACGGAAATAGAAGATATCTACCGGCCTTTCCGCCCCAAGCGGCGCACCCGCGCCACCATCGCCAAAGAGCGCGGATTGGAGCCGCTGGCGCTGATGATTTGGGCGCAGGGTTTGCAAGCGCCTTTGGAAGAGGCGGCAGCCGCCTTTATCGATCCGGAAAAAGGAGTTTTGGAAATCCAGGACGCGATAAACGGCGCGGGCGACATTATCGCGGAGATGATTTCAGACGACGCGCATTTTCGCGCCGTCATCCGGAAAACCACCTGGGAGAAATCTGTTTTGTTCTCTACGGCGGCAGATGAAACAAAAGAATCTGTCTATGAAATGTACTATGATTTTCACGAGCCGGCGCGCAAAATCGCCGGGCATAGAATGCTGGCTTTAAACCGCGGCGAGAAAGAGGACATGCTGCGCGTCAGGCTGGAAGCGCCCGTGGAAGAAATCCTGAACGCCCTTTACCGGATGATTGTAAAAAACAACCGCTTTACAAAAGAATTTCTGGAGCGAATCATAGACGACAGTTATAAGCGGCTGATCGCGCCGTCCATAGAGCGGGACATCCGCGGCGAAATTACAGACAAGGCGGAAGAAGGCGCTATCCGCGTGTTCGGCGAAAACCTGAAACAGCTTCTGCTGCAGCCGCCGATCAAAGACAAAGTGGTGCTGACGCTCGATCCGGGTTTCCGCACAGGCTGCAAAGTGTCTGTGATCGACGGCACCGGCAAAGTGCTGGACACGGGCGTCGTCTTTTGCTCCATTCCGAAAATGACGGAAAAGATCGCGGAATCCAAACGGATCTTAACGCGCATGATTCAGGAATTTCATGTGGATGTGATCGCCATCGGAAACGGAACGGCCTCCCGGGAGACGGAGAGTTTTACAGCCGATCTAATCAAGGCGTTGGACAGGCCGATGTATTACGTGATCGTCAACGAGGCGGGCGCTTCTGTGTATTCCGCTTCGAAGCTGGGCGCGGCGGAGTTTCCGCAGTACGATGTGGCGCTGCGCAGCGCCGTGTCTATCGGCCGCCGCCTGCAAGATCCGCTGGCGGAGCTGGTCAAAATCGATCCGAAATCCATCGGCGTGGGGCAGTATCAGCATGATATGAATCAAAAAAGGCTCAACGAGTCTTTGAGCGGCGTGGTGGAAAGCTGCGTCAACAGCGTCGGCGTAGATTTAAATACCGCCTCGCCTTCGCTGCTTTCTTATGTGGCGGGGATCTCCGGCGCCGTCGCGAAAAATATTCAGGACTACCGGGAAGAACACGGCAAATTTACAAATCGGCGGGAATTGTTAAAGGTGAAGAAACTGGGCCCAAAAGCTTTTGAGCAGTGCGCCGGTTTCTTGCGCGTACCGGATGGGGACGGCCCGCTGGATAACACCGGCGTACATCCCGAGTCCTACAAACCGGCGGAAATGTTTTTAAACCGCCTGGGTTATTCGCTGGAAGACGTGAGAGCCAAAAAAATCCATAATCTAAAAGAGCAGATCCCCGATATACGTGAATTGGCCGAAAACCTGGGCATTGGCGCGCCGACTTTGCAAGACATTATCAAAGAGCTGGAAAAACCCGGGCGCGATCCCCGCGACGAACTGCCGCCGCCGGTTCTGCGCAGCGACGTATTGTCCATGGAGGATCTGCAAGAAGGCATGGTACTGCAAGGTACCGTGCGCAATGTGATCGATTTCGGCGCGTTTGTAGATATCGGCGTCCATCAGGACGGGCTGGTGCATATCTCGCAGATTGCGGATCGGTTTATTAAGCATCCACTGGAAGCCGTGGCCCTCGGCGACGTGGTGAAAGTGAAAGTGCTAAGCGTCGATATCCCCAAAAAACGGATCGCGCTCAGCATGAAAAACATAGAGTAAAAAATATGTACGATCAGAAAGCCCCCGGCGTAAAACGGCGCGGGGGCTTTCTGATACTTACGAATGGAAACATTTTCCGTACAGGTGAAGGGTGGTCAAAGACGCCCCTAGGGAGGCATAAAAATTCTGTAATAACAAATTTCTCCAAAAGATCAAGCATTAGCGAGCGCCATAATTTCTTTTTCGGTTAAGCCTGTTAAGTCAATAATTTCGTCGATAGGATATTTTTTCGCAAGCGCTTTTCTTGCCATTTCCTGTCTGCCTTCCAGCTTGCCTTCCTCAAAAACGAAGCCTTCACGCGCCTGCTTATCAGCCTCAAATTTCTCCAAAAGATCAAGCACCCGTTTTTCCTCCTCGCTCATGTTCGCATACTCAACGATTAATGCCGCTTGCTTTATATAATCCGGCGCGCCGTCTGGAATATCTCTGTCCAAAAAGTAGTCGCGCCAATACCACTGGTTATCTGTGAAAAAGTTATCCTTTTTGTATTCCAAATACCCGACTATAAACTGGACTGGGAAGCCCCTTTGATGAACCCTGTCCCAGAATTCAAACTGCCTAACGCCGTCGCGATCTTCTTTAAACATGTCGAAGCCCAGTATATTTATACCGTATATCGGCATGAGAGACTGGTATTTCCCACCGTCAAGATTATAGTTTTTGGCATATCTTTCAGCCGGGTAATAGAGCGATCTCTCCGGAAAGTGCAATGCGCCTCTAACCTGCAGCTCGCTGACAAGGTTGGCCAATTTGTCCTTGATGGTGACGGTCGCAGAAATGTCCTTTATTGTTTGATGAAGCTGAGAATATTCTTTGCTGTCGATGAGCTTGATGTACGTGCTTATAGAATACGGTTCCTCGATGTCGAGGGTGTCTATGTCGATGTCTAATATGTCTTTCGCCAGCCCCCTGAGCGCGTCGGTATGTCCAGTGGTTGAAAATGCCTTTTTGAAAGCAAGATCCCTTGCGCGGCTGATTTTTTTCATTAGCATCCCCCTGTGCGATAAATCATCGCGGTGTAATCTGGAACTTCATTATACACAGTTCGTTGATGTGTGTCAAAATTCAAGGCAGGTTGCCCTTCTCTGGCACTGATGATGAATGCTAGAAACTATATGGCTAAAGCTATTGACAATAAATTTCCGTCGGAATAAAATGGTGCTAAATGGCAAACGGGAAATGATTTTAAATTTTGGTGTAAATTTACCGTTTATAGCATGAGTCTGCGCAGCCCATTTGGATAAATTGGGTGGTATAACGGCGGTAAACGGAAATGAAAAGGAGAGATCTGTATGAAAAAACGGACGACCAGCTTGTTACTCGTCATGACCATGACCTCGACCTAACGCAAGACAGCCAGGATCAGATCAAGCTCATGACGCTGCTTGTCGGCGATATAAACGGCGACGGCTTCATTAACGTGACCGATTTAAATATCGTCTGGTCGCGTTCAAACTATAATAAACCAGCGGCGTCGCCGGCCAATCCGCTGTGCGACCTGAACGGCGACGGCGCCATTAACGTGACCGATTTAAACATCGTTTGGAGTCGGGCCAATTATAATAAAAGCGCCGTGACTGTGGAATACAATCACTAACGAAAGGCTCATCTGGCTGAATACGCGTTTAGAGGAAGCCGATGTGATTTCCGGCGGCGGACAGAAGCTGATCTGATTGCGGCGCGGTCTTTATGAGCTCTGTCAGACGAAAATGGTAGGATAAAAAGCAGCGGCTTTGCGTTAAAGCCGCTGCTTTTTTATTTTAAGCTATTGTCAGATTCGCCCCACTGGAATACAATACTCTTTGTTAATGACTACAACAGTATGGGGGATTTAGTATGACTTCGACAGAAAATTTGGAGAATCCGGTCAGCGTCGCGGAACAAGACGCCTCGCTTTCAGATAAAAAGACACAGGATCTGCCTTTAGCGCCCATGCGCGGCGTTGTGCTGTTTCCTGGCGCCATGATCAGTTTTGATTTGGGCCGGGGACGGTCCATCGGCGCTTTGGAGGAAGCGCTGGAGCAGGAAAGCGCGATATTTCTGACCGCGCAGCGCGACCGTGAACAGGAGAATCCAGAGCCTTCGGATCTATATCCGCACGGCACTGTCGCGCGGGTTTTGCAGGTGCTGCGGCTGCCCGGCGGTTTGATCCGCGTGATCGCCCAGGGCGCTGAGCGCGGCGCGATAGAAAACTTTATGCAGGAAGACCCTTTTATGAAAGTGCGGGTCGCTCTGGCGGTTCCGGAACCGGCGCCGCCCGAAGAAGAACAGGCGACGGACGCGCCCACTTCACAGAAAGCGATGCTGCGCTTGGCCCAGGAACAGTTTATGGCCTACGCGGGTTTATATGGAAAAATTTCTCCCGATGTGCTGTTTGAAGCGGCAGATTGTTCCGTGGCTTCGCAAATGGCGGATCTCATCGGAACACATATTCCCATGAAAACCGAACAGCAGCAAACGCTTTTAGAAGAATGGGACGGCGAAGCGCGCCTGACCAAAGCGATAGACATTCTGGCCTATGAACTGGAAATTTTGGAGATGCAAAAGGGCCTCTATGAAAAAATCAAAGGCAGCCTGGATAAAAACCAGCGGGATTATATCCTAAAAGAGCAGTTAAAAGCCATCCAGGAAGAATTGGGCGATACGGAAAATGACGACGGGGAGATCGCCGTGTACCGGCAGAAAATAGCAGACGCCCATTTGCCCGCGCATGTGGAGGAAAAGCTCCAGCGGGAATTGAAGCGCTTGGAACGCTCCGCCAGTGTTTCCCCGGACGCCGCGATGCAGCGCGATTACATTGAGCGCGTGCTGGAACTGCCCTGGTCTTTTAAAACAAAAGAAAATTTGAGTTTGAAACGCGCGTCCGCCGCTTTGGAAAAAGATCACTTTGGCTTGGAAAAAGTCAAAGAGCGGATCATAGAGTTTTTGGCGGTGCGGCAGAACGCCGCCGCTTTGGACGCGCCCATTCTCTGTTTAACCGGGCCGCCGGGCGTTGGAAAGACGTCTATCGCCAAGTCGGTGGCCCGCGCCTTAAACCGGAAATATGTCCGCGTGTCTTTGGGCGGCATCCGCGATGAAGCGGATATCCGGGGACACCGCAAGACGTATATCGGCGCGATGCCGGGCCGCGTCATCGACGCCGTCCGGCAGGCCGGTTCTCTCAATCCCTTGATCCTGTTGGACGAAATCGACAAAATGGGCGCGGATTACCGGGGCAACCCCGCCGCCGCGCTGCTGGAAGTGCTGGACGCGGAGCAAAACAGCGCGTTCCGGGATCATTATCTGGAATTGAACTTTGATTTATCAGACGTGCTGTTTATCTGTACGGCCAATACCCTGGACAGCGTGCCTCAGCCGCTCATTGACCGGCTGGAAATATTGGAGCTGACCAGCTATACGCAGGATGAAAAGCGGCACATCGCCACAGATTTTCTCATCCCCAAGCAATTCAAGAAGCATGGCCTGCGTAAATCGCAGTTAAAATTGTCCGCCGACGTTTTAGAGGACATCATACAGCATTTCACGCGCGAAGCGGGCGTGCGCCAACTGGAGCGTCTGATTGGCGCGCTCTGCCGTAAAACAGTCAAACTCATCCTGACGGAAGATCGAAAAAGTGTTAGCGTCACGCCGGAAAACATCACGTCTTTTCTGGGCAAGAAAAAATACCGGACGCATCCGGTTCATGAAAGCGCTGAAGTGGGCGTGTGCCGCGGCCTGGCATGGACAATGGCCGGAGGCGACACGCTGTCCATTGAAGTGAACACCATGAAAGGCGTGGGGCGGTTCAAGCTCACAGGCAATGCCGGCAAAGTCATGGAAGAATCCGCACAGGCGGCTGTCAGTTTTATCCGTTCGCATTCCGATCAG
>JAITPB010000105.1 GCA_031289625.1 Clostridiales bacterium
TGGACTTGAAATGTTTCATCAGCTCTTTCCGGCGCGCCGGGCCGATTCCTTCTATATCATCCAGAATGGAACGCGTCTGCGCGTCCGATCGCAGTTTGCGGTGGTATTCAATGGCAAACCTGTGTACCTCATCCTGTATCCGCGTCACCAGTTTAAAGGCTTCGGGCGGCAGCGCCGCCTCCCGTTCCTGAAACAGCAAGCCGCGCGTTCTGTGGCGGTCGTCTTTGATCATGCCGCAGACGGGGATTTCGATCCCCATTTTTTTCAGTACTTTTTCCGCCGCGTGTATTTGACCTTTTCCGCCGTCCATGAATAAAATATCTGGCGGCTTGGAAAATTTCCCTTCCCCTCCCCTCCCCTCTTCTCCCTTTCCCGCTTCCAATTCTTGTTGATAGCGCGTAAACCGGCGGCTGACGACTTCCTCCATGCTGGCAGTATCGTCCGCGCCCCGCACTGTTTTAATCTTAAATTTACGATAGTCACTGTTTTTGGGCTTGCCCTGTTCAAACACCACCATAGAACCCACGGATTCAAATCCCTGAATATTGGAAATATCATACGCCTCAATGCGATCGAGTGTGGACGGGAGGCCCAACGCGTTTTGAATTTCCCGCAAAGCGCCTTCTGTCCTGGCTTTTTCCCGCTTGATATGCTCGCCAAACTGCTCCAGCGTTACAATGGCGTTTTTGGCCGCCATTTGCACCAGCCCGCGCTTCTCTCCTTTTTGCGGAACCGTGACAATGACATTTTGCCCTTTCAGCGCGCTCAGCCATTTGAGAATGGGCTCTTTCTCCAAAATATCCGCTTCCAGAATCAGTTCTTTGGGAATAAACGCGGCCTCTCCGTAAAACTGTTTGACAAATTCTGTCATGACTTCCTGCCTGGACAGATCCCGCACGCGGTTGAGCATAAAATGCTCGCGGCCAATCATTTTTCCGCCCCGGATAAAAAACACCTGCACCAAAGCCTCGTCATGCGCCCGGGCAAACGCGATCACGTCCTGATCATCCCCGGATCCGCTGTCAATTTTCTGTTTTTCGGACAAAACCCGAAGCGCGTTCAGCTTATCCCGCGCTTCCGCCGCGCGCTCAAATTCCAGGTTCGCCGCGAACTCCCGCATATCGGCTTCCAAACGTTTCAGTATTTCTTCATGTTTGCCGCTCAAAAAATGTATGACCTCCTCCACGATTTTTCGATAGCCGGCTTCGTCAATCATGCCGTGACAGGGGGCTTTGCAATGCCCTATGTGATAATTCAGGCAGGGCCGTTCTTTTCCGATGTCCCGCGGCAGTTTGCGCGAGCAGGTTCGGAGCGGCCAAACCCCGCGGATCAAATCCAAAGACTCCCGCACGGCGGATACATGGGTATAAGGGCCGAAATACTTCGCCTTGTCTTTTTCGTACCGGTGCACGAGCAGCACGCGCGGAAAAGGTTCCTGAACGGTCAATTTTACATAAGGATATGTTTTATCGTCTTTCAGCATGACATTATATTTGGGGCTGTGCTTCTTGATAAAATTGCATTCCAGGATTAGGGCTTCCACCTCGTTGTCCGTAACCACATACTCAAATTCCCGGATGCGCGGCGCCATGCTCCGGACTTTCACGCTATGGCTGGCCGACGCCTGAAAATATTGGCGTACCCGGTTGCTGAGATTCACAGCCTTGCCCACGTAAAGGATTTTTCCATTCTCATCCTTCATTAAATATACGCCGGGTTTTTTGGGCAGCTTTTTGAGTTCTTCTTGTATGTCGAACACGCGCGGACTCCCCTCCCCTATCGCTTTTTTATCGCTGGATTTCCCGTACGCTTTCCCGTGGGATCAGCGTACCGGGCAGAAATATTTTCATCGGAAGTTTATGACGCTTGTCGATACGATCCAGTAAAGTTTTAACGGCGGCCCCGGCCATTTCGACGATTGGCATTTCGATGGTGGAGAGCATGGGGGAAACATAGCCGGACAGATCAATGTTATCCATGCCGATAATGGAAAGCTGCCGTGGAATTTTAATTTTCGCTTCATGGAACCGGCGCATCGCGGCGATGGCGGCCGCGTCCGCGGCGCAGAATATGGCGGTGGGGAGGGGCCGCGCTTTTTCCAGTAATTTTTCCGCCCCGCTGTATCCGCCCGCGCTGTTTTGAACACAGTCCGCGACCCAGCCGCCGTTGATTTCCAGATCGTGTTTGGCCAGCGTGTCTATGTACGCGCTCCAGCGGATTTCCTCAGAGCGTTCCCCTATGTAACCGATTTGCCGGTGGCCTTTGGCGATCAGATATTCGAGCGCGACGCGTGTGGCCTCATAGCCGTCGCAAATCACTTGATCCCATGCCGCGTCAATGACGTTCCGCCCGATATAAATAATATTTTTGTATCGTTTTTCTAGATATGGTATCATTTTCGGATCCACGCGGCCCAGCACGAACGCGCCGTCTGTCCTGGCGGGCTCTATCTTCGCAAGCGCGCCCCCCTCCCGCGTGTCTAAAATAGAATACAGCCGTGAAATGGAGTGCCCCATGTTCAGCGACTGCTGTTCAATGGCCCGCGATACCTGGGCAAAAAATGGGTTGTCGTCGGGTTTATGCGTTCTGCCTAGAATAACAGTCAGCAAGGAAGGGCCGGAAGCTGTTTTGCCCGCGACCTTCAGCCGTAACGCCCGCGCTGATGGATTGGGGATGTAACCCGTTTCCTGAATGGCCGCCCACACTCTGTCGCGGACTTCCTTGCTGGCAAAGGTGTCGTCCAGGGAATTGATGATACGCGACACCGTCGAAACGGATACCCCCGTGAGTGAAGCGATTGTCTTTAATGTTAATCCTGTCAACCCTTTGCCCTCCTTCGGATTTAAATGGATATTCATATTTAAATGGATATTCATAATTATATCGCGCGCCTCCGTGTGGCGCAAGGTAAAACGATTGCGGAAATCGCGGTGGGCTTTGCTCCGCCCCAACGCTATAGTTTTTATCAAAAATAAAAGCAGAAATTGGTTGACCAGTAGTTTTATATCGTATATAATACGTGCATATACACGAAAGGGCGCGCGATAAACCAGTGAAAGAGCCTTCTTCCTGCAACTGCCTCAATCTGCGGCGAGCCGCCTTGCGCATGACGAAACTTTATGACAAGTATCTTACGCCCAGTGGGTTGACGGTCACACAATTCGCGCTGATGAACCATCTGTTTCAACACGGGCCGATGAGCAGCGTCAGCGAACTCGCCTCGCTGATGAGATTGGACAGGACGACGATCGCCAGAAATCTCAGGCCTCTTGAGAGAGCGGGAATCATCGCCGATGCTTCCATTCCCGGAACGCGCAGCAGAGAGCTCAAACTCACGCAATCAGGCGCGGCAAGATGCAAGGAGGCCGTAAAACTCTGGGAAGATGCGCAGCGAAGTATAGAAGACACGATCGGGCAAGAGAATATTCAGCGCCTGACGGAGCTTCTTTCAGCAATTGAAAACTTTGAATGATTTTTTTTAATAAAAATCGTGTATATACACTGATTAAGGAGAGGCCGCCATATCTATTGAAAAGAAAAATACCCTTGGGCCAAGTCCGTTGCCGCGGCTGTGCAGATGCTGCGGACAGGAAGTAACGAATTGCAAGGAGGATTATGAATACCTATGATTTGCTTAAACGATTGCGTCGGGAAGCCACGCCATTCCGAATTGAGGATATAGAGGCGAGGCTTTTTGCAGTACGAAAGACTCAAGCTGAAAACACGCTGCCTCTGCACAAACTTCTCATCTATAATTATGAATCCTTTCTGGCGTTACAGCGAGCTATTCCTAACGGCACGCCCATGCCAGTCAACGAAAAAAAGCTTCGGGAAATGGAAACGGAACTCGACAACTACATGACCATGCACCTGCCGGGCGACGAAAACTATAAGGCTTTTATTCGCATTGTGTCCGTTTACTTGACGTTCATCGCGCGAAAGCCGTTACATCCTCCCGGCATGCTGAACGAAAATGGGCAAGCCATTTACAGGGACGGTATAGCTGTTTGCTCGCTGCGCATCGAAGAAATAACAAAACCCAGCTCTTTATGCCGATTCTGCGTGAGTACCATATGAACTCGTATGGAGGAAGGTAGTAAAACATGTTAGAAAAACTGCTTAAACGAATTGAGGGCGCTGGGGTATATGAATATGGACTTGTCAATCCGTCAGAGATTGAATATCGGCAAATGATACGGGACATCTGTGCAGGCAATACATGCAGACAATATGGAATGACATGGGCGTGCCCTCCGGCTGTCGGGACGGTGGAGGAATGCAGAAACCGTTGCTTGCAATACAACACCATGCTTGTTTTTACAGGCGTATTCCGATTGGAAGATGTTTTTGATTGGGAGGGGATGCTGCGCGGCCTGAAGGACTTTAAGGAGATTGCCCGAAATGTGGATGCCGCGGTAAAGCCGTATCTGAAAAATTATCTTGTTCTTTCAAACGAAGGATGCGGCGCCTGCGAATCCTGCACCTATCCAGACGCACCTTGCCGTTTTCCAGAGCAATTACACCATTCTATCGAAGGATATGGTATTTTGGTGAGTGAACTGGCAAAACAGACAGCGGTGAAGTATAATAATGGAAAAAATTCTGTCACCTACTTTGGCGCACTTTTGTTCAATAATACAGAAATATTGACAGCTCTCTAAAGAAAGGCACGGTCAGCAGGTTACGGCGATGAAGTATGAATGGAGCATGTTAAATTGACAGATGATTTAAGAGGCGCCCACCAGGCATGTAAAAAAGCTACGGAAGAGAAAGCCGCTGAAATTCCGAAAACAGCGTCTGCAAACAACACCCCTGCATTGGAGCGGGTTTTCCCTGCCGGCAAATGGCTAAACCTGGGGAAACAGGATAATGGGTATACGCTGCTTATATCCAAGGGCATAGTGGATAAAAAGCCGTATCACGACAAAGAGGTTAAAGAGATCACTTGGGCAGAATGCAGCCTGCGGCAATGGTTGAATAAAGAATATTTTCAAACGCTTACGCCAGAGCAGCGATCCAATATTATGGAGACAGAGATTCAAAACCCGGACAACGCGGAGTACGATACCCCAGGCGGCGTTAATACGAAAGACAAGATATTTTTATTGCGTATTGATGAGGCTAAAACACTCTTTATCAATGATGAAGACAGAGTGGCTGAATACGATGGGCAGGATTCCTGGTGGTGGCTTCGCTCGCCCGGCCGCCACAGTGTTAGCGCTGCGCATGTGCGCTACTACGGCGGCGTCGACTCCAACTATGGAGTCAGCATTTGGCTGGTTGAGGGTGTCCGCCCTGCTTTTTATGTAAATCTGCTCTAAAGGAGCAGAGCGGCCGAGCAAGTCCTGTCAACCCTTTGCCCTCCTTCGGATTTAAATGGATACCCATAATCATATCGCGCACCTCCGCGTGGCGCAAGGTAAAACGATTGCGGAAATGGCGGTGGACTTTGCTCCGCTCCAACGCTATAATTTTTATCAAAGGTCAATGTATATGGTTAGTAGGTGATTGCGTGAATCCGGAAATGAAATGGGAAATCAAAAAACTGACAACCGATTTTTTGATCCTCGGCGGTGGAACGGCGGGCTGTTATGCCGCGCTGACTTTTTGTGAACATTCCGGCGGGCATGTTTTGATCGCCGAGAAAGCGAATATCAAGCGGAGCGGTTGCTTGGCCGCCGGCGTCAACGCCATCAACGCGTACATCGCGCCGGGGAAAACACCGCGCAGTTACGTGGACTATGCCCGCGCCGACGCGGAGGGCATCGCACGCGGGGATCTTTTACTGACCATGTCGGAAGGGCTGAACCGCGCTGTCCGCAAGCTGGAGGAATTGGGGCTCGTCATACTGAAAGACGAATCTGGCCGTTACGCGGCGCGGGGCGGCCGCAACATCAAAATCAACGGCGAAAACATAAAACCGCTTCTCGCGCGGGCCGTGGCCGGACAGCCCCGCATTACCATTTTGGAACGCGTCAGCGTATTTGAATATATCGTGCGGGACAATCGTATCTTAGGCGCGTTCGCGATCAGTGTTGACGAGCCTGTTCTCTATGTTCTGACGGCAAAGGCCGTGCTGTGCGCGACAGGCGGCGCGGCGGGGCTTTATAAACCCAATAGCCCCGGCTTTTCCCGGCACAAGATGTGGTATCCGCCTTTCAACACCGGCGCGGGATACGCGATGGGCATTCGCGCGGGCGCGGAAATGACCACTTTTGAAATGCGTTTTGTCGCCTTGCGGTGCAAGGATACCATCGCCCCCACCGGCACGCTGGCGCAGGGCGTAAGCGCGAAACAAGTGAACACTTTGGGCGAGGTTTATGAACAGCAATACGGGCTGACCACATCGCAGCGGCTGTACGGCACGCTGACGGAAAACCGGGAAGGACGCGGCCCCTGTTATTTGCGCACCGTGGGGATTACGGCGGAACAGGATGAGGATTTGCAGAAGGCGTATCTCAATATGGCGCCAAGCCAGACGCTGAAATGGATTGAGAGCGGCCGCACGCCCGCTGTGGCAAACGTGGAGATCGCGGGTACGGAGCCGTACATTGTGGGCGGGCATACGGCCAGCGGCTACTGGGTGGATACAAAACGGGAAACGACCATCCGAGGGCTGTTTGCGGCGGGCGACGTGGCGGGCGGATGCCCGCAAAAATATGTTTCCGGCGCGTTCGCGGAAGGAGAAATCGCGGCGAAGTCGGCGCTCTCACATATGGACGCCGCCACTCCGGTTGTATGGGAAACAGAAATACAAAAGGCGCGCCGTTTTTTAGAATCTTTTTTGCGGCAGCCGTCGAAAAAATCCGTGGATCAAAGATCAGTGGATCAATTAGAAGAGGAAATGCAGGCGGTGATGGATGAATACGCCGGAGGAATTGGATCAGGTTATCGCTATTCGGAACAGTCATTGGCGGCAGCCGCCGAAAAAATCCGCGCGCTCGCGGAAGAAGCAGAGACAAATGCCCTGGCTCTCGCTGACGCGCGGGCGCTTGTGTACAGCTTGGAACTGCGCGAGCGGCTTACGCTGTGCAACTCCGTCATCGCACATCTGGCGGCGCGGAAGGAGACGCGCTGGCCCGGCTTCGGGGAAAACACGGACTATCCGGAAAGAAACGACGCATATAATCTATATATCAATTCTAAACGGGAAAACGGCAAACTGAAGATTTTGTTCCGCCCGCTGGTCAAGGAGGGCGAAATCTATGAGCATTGAAATTACGCGCGGCGTATGTACCGGCTGCGGAAAATGCGCCGCCGTATGTCCCGGAAGCCTGATTAAGCTGGCCGGGGACGCCGCTGTGATTGAACGCCCCGAGCGGTGCTGGGGCTGCGCTTCCTGCGTGAAGGAATGCCCGGCGGGGGCGATGGCCCTGTATTTGGGAGAGGACATCGGCGGCCTCGGCGGGCGGATGACCGTCAAATGCGAAGGCGGTTTGCTCCATTGGAGGATCACAATGCCGGACGGCACGCCGAAAACCATTGCGATCGACAGCCGCGTCTCCAACCGATATTGAGCCGCGCGAAAAAAATTGGCTGTTATACCCACGAACATTTAGATTTGCCGTAACAAAGCCGGGGCGGCCGCCCTGGTCGCCCGTGATCAGATCGCGGACGGGCCAGGCGGCCGCCCCTAAATTATTTTGGCGCGTTATTTTTCATGCATTTCTAAGCGCCGCATAAAAAAACCGCGCTGAAAATGCCAGCACGGCCCGTTTCTGATTATCGTTTTTGGATCAAACCTTCTTGTGTATCGTAAACCCATTCCCATGCATCTCCGCAATGAAATTACCCAAATCATCTGTCACGGAGATGCGGTACACGGAGATATGGCGGCCTTTGGAAAGGCAGGTTGACGTTGCGATCAGCTTTTTCCCTTTGGCCAGTTTTAAAAATGAAATGGCGCAGGACTGGCCGACGGTCATCCCGGTTTCTTCGCCGGACGCGCATTCCAGGTTGGCATGTACCCCGAAGGTAAAATCCGCCAAAGTAAAGATCGCGCCGCCTTGCACCCCGCCAGCCGCGTTCAAATGAGCCGCCGTAACCGGCATACTGCAAGTGACGCTGCCGCTCTCCACAGCGTCAATAACGATGCCAGCGTTCATGGCGAAACGATCGCTCATAAAAAACGAACGGATTTTTTCGATATTAAGTTCCATGCGTTTTTCCTTTCCCATTTTTACCAAATTACAGAACGGCGGCGGACGGTTCTTCCTCCCGCTCCAGGATGCACAGCCACAAGTAAGGGATCGTCCACCGCAAAGATTCTATGCTGGATTCTATACTGTTTTCCCCCGATAAATCGGGGCTGGCCGGCGAAGCGCCAAAAATGGCGTGTGTTATGCCTTCCTCTTTGATAAAACGCTTTATGGTCTCAAACACATCCTCCCCGCAAATCCCGTGAACCACGCCGTCTCGTTCCGAAGCATAGTCAAACAGAGCCTGTAAGAGCTGTGACGACTCTTCACTGCCAAAAATCCGATTGCCGCGCTCTACATGCAGTATATGCAATTCTCCCCCGATAGCGGAAACAATTTGATAGCCTTTATCAATCAGACGTTTGCCATTGGCCTGAGGCGTGACGCAAACCAGCGTTTTATTCATCAGGGTTGCCTCCTGTTATAACGTTGTTTTGTAAACACGTCTATTATATCATAGTCACGCGAAGCCGCAAGTCCCGTTACGCCGCCTCAACCAACTGGTTCAGATCGCCTTCCGTCAATGTTTCTTTTCGCAGCAGTTCTTCCGCAATCGCGTTCAGCAAATCCCGCCGCGATATCAGGAATTTTTTTGTTTTTATGTAGAGATCCTCCAGCAGAGTCCGGCATTCTTCCCGCGCGCCTTCCTCGCTGTAAAGCAGACTTTTGCCCATACCATATTTCATAACATAGTCCTGGATCAAAGAGCGCGCTTTTTCAAAATCATTGCTGGCGCCCGTTGTGACATTGTCCGCCCCGAAGATAATTTCCTCGGCGGCCCGCCCAGCGAAATGGATCATGATCTGGCTTTCCAATTCTTTTTTGGTGTAATACATTTTATCCGGCGGGATATTGACGCAAAAGCCGCCAGCGCCTTTTGTGCTCGGAATAATCGTAATCTTGGCGACCATATTTTCCGGCGACAGAAATTTAGCCGCCAGCGCGTGTCCCGATTCATGATAGGCGGTGATTTGCCTTTCCTTTTGCGCGGCGCCGCTCCTGTCTTTCTTTTCACTGCCCGCGACAACCGTATAATAGGCTTTGTCAATGTCTTCCAGGGTGATGTTGTCCGCCGCGCGCTTAGCGGCGAAAATAGCGGCCTCGTTCAGCAGGTTTTCCAGCATAGCGCCGCTGAAATATACTGTCTGCCGCGCCAAATCATTCATGTTCACCGCGCCGGAGATGGGCTTGTTTTTTTGGTGCAGGTTTAAAATACTGCGGCGCGCGTTGAGATCAGGCAGACCAATTTCCACTTGGCGATCAAAACGGCCTGGCCGCAAAAGCGCCTCATCCAATGTATCCAGCCGGTTGGTGGCGGCGATTACGACGATGCCCTCGCCGCTGGCAAAACCGGACATTTCTGTCAAGAGAGCGTTCAATGTCTGTTCCCGCTCGTCATTGCCGCCCTGCGGGTTCGAGCTTCTTTTTTTTCCCAGCGCGTCAATTTCGTCAATGAAAATAACCGCTTTGCGATCGGCGCGCGCTTTCTGAAACAGTTCGCGGACGCGGCTGGCCCCGACCCCTACATACATCTGCACGAAATCGGAACCGCTGACAGCGTAAAAAGGCGCGCCCGCCTCACCCGCGATAGCCTTGGCCATCAACGTTTTTCCCGTGCCAGGCGGTCCGTAAAAGATAACGCCGCGCGGCATTCTGGCGCCATAGCGGGCGTACTTGTCGGGATTGCGGATAAAATCCACAATGTCTTCCACACTGTCTTTCGCTTCCTCGTTGCCGGCGATGTCGTCAAAGCACAGGCTGTTTTCTTGAGAGGCCGAAGCGTCTGTGACGTTCAGCGCCATAGCGGATTTCATGGGGGCGCGGTTGGAAGCGCGGTAAACGAAGAATAAAACTGCGCAGAAAAAAACGATGCTGGCGGCATTTCCCGCGACGCTCTTGCCTGTCGTCAAACTGCCTTCCGCAACCGGAATATTCTTTTTCAGCAATTCTTCTTTTAAAGCGGGGTTGCGCGGATTTTCCGTCAAATATTCAAGGCCGCTGTCCACCAGTTTAAATTTAATCCATGCGCCATCTGTCAGGGTCACTTCGGCGATCTGATTTTCTTCCACCATCTGTAAAAATTCCAGGTATGACGTATTTTCCGGGACGGTTCTATTTTTCCAATAAATCCCGCCCAAAATGGCGGCGGTCAATAAAACAAGCGCTAAAGCGCCGATGAGGTTTTTATTTTTCATATATCTCTGTCCCTCCCTGTCTGGGTTTTTACACACGGCTATTTGATTTATATTGTTTTTATTTTTTTTGATAATTATTTTTTTTGATAAATTCATTATAGCGTATTTTGTCATAAAACGCTAATGCAAATTTTGGAACGCGCCCAGAGAGCGTTCCAATGCCTGTGTATGGACAGCCTCGTGCGCTTCTGATAGAATAAAAGTGTTTGGAGGATGAGAAATATGGCAAATTGGAGACTGAGACGCACCAGTTGCGATGTCGCTTTGATGGGCAAAACGCTGGGCGTCAGCGAAACGCTGGCCATCCTGCTGGCCAACCGCGGCCTCCGGAGTAAGCGCGCGGCCTTTCGGTACCTGAGACCAGATATGCGTTATCTGGGAGACATACATCTGATGAAGGATTTGGACGGCGCGTGCGCTATGATCCTAGACAGCGTCTCTCAGCGCGAAAAAATCACGGTCTATGGAGACTATGACGTAGACGGCGTGACGAGCACCGTGATCATGATCAAAGCGCTGCGCCGGTTGGGAGCGGACGCCCGCTTCTACATACCGCGCCGCGAAGAAGAGGGGTATGGCCTGAACTTGGAGGCCGTGCGAAAAATCCACGAGGCAAAAGCGGATTTGCTCATTACCTGTGATAACGGCGTCGCCGCGCTGGAAGAGATCGGCGAGGCGCGCAGGCTCGGCATGAAAGTCATTGTTTTGGATCATCACGAGCCGGGGTTTGTGGAGGATGAGCAAGGCCGCAAACGGGATGTGACGCCTTCCGCGGATCTCGTGATCGATCCGAAGCAAAAAAGCTGTGCGTATCCTTTCAAGCAGCTCTGCGCGGCGGGCCTGGCCTATCGCTGCGCGGAAGCCCTGTACGCGCTGGCGGGCCTGGATTTTCAGGATATGGACGAATTTTTGGCGCTGGCCGCCATCGCCACCATCTGCGACATGGTTCCCCTGTTGGAGGAAAATCGAATCCTGGCGAAGCGCGGCCTGGAGATCCTCAACCAAAACCGGCAAGTCAATTTGGGCCTTTGGCATTTGATGAAGGAAAAACATATCCAAGACAAAAACATAAACGTCTTTGACATCGGATTTATTGTGGGGCCCTGTGTGAACGCTTCGGGCCGTCTGGGGCACGCGGCGGACGCGGTGGATCTGTTTTTGACAGACGACGCGGCTGAGGCGGAACATTTGGCGGCGGCTCTGGTTGAACTGAACGAAGATCGGAAAAAGATGACGGCACTGGCGCTGGAGCAGTCGCTGGAACACCTGGAAGATCTGGATAAAGTCATGGTTTTGTACGAAGAAGAAATCCACGAAAGCATCGCGGGGATTGTAGCGGGGCGGCTCAAAGAAATTTTTTCGCATCCCGTCATTCTGCTGACCAAAGGCGCGGAACATGCCAAAGGTTCTGCGCGATCGATCGAAAATTACAACCTGTTTGAGGAATTATATAAAAACCGGGATCTGTTTATCCGGTTCGGCGGGCACGCAATGGCTGCGGGCATGACGCTGAAAAAAGAAAACATTGAGTTGCTGAGAAAACGCCTGAACGAAAGCTGCTGTTTGAAAGACGAAGATTTTAATCCCATTTATCACATCGACAGGCAAATCCAGCCGGAACAGATCACATTCGCGCTGGCGCAGGAATTGGATCTGCTGGCGCCGTTTGGAAAAGACAACCCGGAGCCTCTGTTTGGAGCGAAGGCCCTGCGGCTCGAACATCTGCGCATGATCGACGAAAAAAACACAATGATTTTTACCATTCCCGTCGAAGACACCCCGCGCAAAATCAAGGCGATTTGTTTTGGGCTCAACAGCAAATGGAAAGAAGAGATCCGAAAGCTTTATGCCGAATACGACTGTGAAAAAATATTCGCGGGCGTCCTGAGAACGGCGCGTTTTCTGATGGATGTGGTTTACGCCCTGGAAATAAACGAGTATAATAACAATTATTCCATTCAAATGCGGATTAAAGATTTCAGGGTATATCAAGACAATGGGAGTTCGACATGAATTTAGACAAAGTCATCCGTACCATCCCGGATTTTCCGGAGCCCGGCGTACTGTTCCGGGATATCACGACCGTCCTGCAAGATCCAGACGCGCTGGTTCTGGCTGTGGACACCATGACGGATCAACTGCAGGGCCTTACGTTTGATTTGGTGGCCGGTCCGGAATCCAGAGGTTTTATCTTCGGCGTGCCAGCCGCGTACAAACTGCGCAAGGGCTTTATTCCTGTCCGCAAAGCGGGCAAGCTTCCGTATCAAACCATACAAAAAAGTTACGCGCTGGAATACGGCCAAGCGCTGATCGAAATGCACCGGGACGCGATTCAGAAGGGGCAGAGGGTGGTCGTCATGGACGATCTGCTGGCCACGGGCGGCACCTGCAAAGCCCTGGCGGAAATGATAGAAGAAGTCGGCGGCGTTGTCGCGGCGATGGTCTTCTTTATTGAGCTGCAAGGATTGAATGGCCGGGAACGGCTGAAGGATTATGACGTGCGTTCTATCGTAAAATTTTAACGATTGCCCCCGGTCGATCGACCGATCGACCGGGGGCGCGGCGCAAGGAGGCGTTGCTTATGGCCTACATGGCTTTGTACCGGAAACTCCGCCCGCGCAATTTTCGCGACGTAGCTGGGCAGGAGGCGATTGTGCGGACGCTGGTCAATCAAATCAAATCGGATCGGATTTCCCACGCCTATTTGTTTTGCGGCACGCGGGGCACCGGCAAAACCTCTGTCGCGAAAATTTTTTCCCGGGCCGTGAACTGCTTGAACATCCAAGACGGGGAGCCTTGCGGCGAATGCCAGGCCTGCCGCGATATTTTGCAGCAGCGCAGCATGAATGTAATCGAAATAGACGCGGCCAGCAACAATGGCGTCGATAATATACGGGACATCCGCGAGGAAGTGAAATACCCGCCAACGGAGGGCCGGTATAAAGTCTACATTATTGACGAGGTTCATATGCTCTCCACGGGCGCGTTCAATGCGCTTTTGAAAACGCTGGAAGAGCCGCCCGCACATATCATTTTTATTCTGGCAACTACGGATCCGCAAAAACTGCCCGCCACCATCTTGTCGCGCTGTCAGCGTTTTGATTTTAAACGGATCGGCGTGGAAGAAATGACGCGGATCATGCGGGACTACGCGGCGCAAGAATCTCTGGCCGCCGAAGAAGAAGCCCTGCAGTACATCGCCGAGGTGTCCGACGGCGCCATGCGGGACTGCCTGAGCCTTTTGGATCAAAGCCTTTCTTTTTACGCCGGGGAAACGGTTACGATGGACAAGGTGCTGCGTCTTTTGGGCGCGGCGGATGTCAGCGTGCTGTTCGACTTCACGGAAGCTGTGTACGCGCGCGACAGCACGGCGGTTATGGACATAATACAGGGCCTGCTCATGGACGGCCGGGACGCGGCGCAGTTTGCCGCGGACGAGATACAGCATCTTCGCAACTTGCTCGTGGCGGCTTCCGTGGAAAAAAAGACGCTGGCTCTGGATTATTCCAGCGAGAGAACCGAGCGTTACCGCGCGCAGGGCAAAAAAATCGGAATCGCGCTGCTCATCAGCTTTATCAATACGTTTTCCCAGCTGCAAAGCCAGCTGAGATACGCCTCCAGCCCGAAAATCATGCTGGAAATCGCTTCCCTGAAGCTCTGCGGACCGCTGGACGGCGAGGCGGGCCTGAACGCCAGAATGGATCGCCTGGAGCAGGAAATGCAATCGTTCCGGACAAATGCCCGGACAAATGTCCGAGCGACTGCCCGGGTGGACGATGTCCAGGCAGTCGCCAGCAGCATGCAAGAGGCGCCGCTGAAAGCTGAACCTGGCCCTCCGGTGAAGAAACCAGATTCGGAACTAAATCCAAATCCAGAGCCGGAACCAAATCCAAATCCAGAGCCGGGGCTTCTGCCGGAAGCGGGGCTTCTGCCGGAGCCGGAGCTTCTGCCGGAAGCAGATCTTTCGGCAGATCTGGACTGGGCGGCGTTTGTCAGCGGTTTTGAAAACCCTCTGCGCTCTATTTTGCACGCGTGTAAACCCGATCCGCTGGAAGATGGCGCCCTCCGCATCCTTTGTCCCGACGATCCGAAAAAGCGGTTCTTAACGAAGCGCCAGCCGCAACTTGAGGAGGCGCTGGAGCGGCGGCTTCACCGGAAGACAGTCTTGTCTTTTCATCTGGCGGAAAGCGCGTCTGCGCCTCTGGCGGAAGAACAGGACTGGGCGGATATGCAGGATAAAATTACTTTAAAAATTGATTTTGATTCATGATAAAAAAGGAGACTGGGACGATGCCGAAAGGACATGGAGGAATGCCGAACATGGGCGGCATGAACATGAATAATCTGATGAAACAGGCTCAAAAAATGCAGAAGCAGATAGCGGATATGCAGACGGAGCTGGAAACAAAAACGCTCGAAATTACCGCCGGCGGCGGCGCTGTCAAAGTGGTGATTTCGGGCAAAAAAGAAATCCAAGAGTTAAAAATCGCGCCCGGTGTGGTGGATCCGGACGATGTAGAAATGCTGGAGGATTTGGTTGTAAGCGCGGTCAACGAAGCCATTCGCCAGATGGATGAAATGTTAAACGGCCAGATGTCTCAGCTCACCGGCGGCATGGGTCTGCCGGGAGGCCTTCTCTAAATATGGATGTCTTCGGCAGCCCTATCCGTCAGCTCATCGGGGAATTTGCGAAGCTGCCGGGCATCGGCGCCAAATCCGCGCAGAGGCTCGCGTTTCACATCATCCATATGCCTGGAGAAAGAGCGGAGGCTTTGGCAGCCGCCATTTTGGCCGCCAAGCGCGGCGTCAAGTATTGTTCCGTCTGCTGTAACCTGACGGACGCGGATCCCTGCGCGATCTGCGGGGACGGCAGACGCGACGGGCGTCTGATTATGGTGGTGGAAGACCCGCGCGACATGGCCGCCTATGAACGGACAAATGAATACAAAGGCCTGTATCATGTATTGCACGGGGCCATCTCCCCCATGAACGGCATTGGTCCGAATGCATTGAAGATCAAGGAATTGCTGGCCCGCGTCAGCCAAGCGGGCGTGGAGGAAATCATTATGGCGACCAATCCGAACGTAGAAGGAGAAGCCACCGCCCTTTACATCCACCGGCTGATGAAACCGCTGGGCGTGAAAGTGACGCGCATCGCGCACGGCGTCCCCGTGGGCGGGGATCTGGAGTTTGTGGACGAAGTAACGCTGTCCAAAGCGCTGGAAGGCCGCCGGGAAATGTAGAACAAAAACACAGCGGACAAAACCGCGCGTCCAGCCAATCTCTGACGCGCGGTTTTTATTTTTATCGCGGCGCCGCGTCCATATCTTTTTCGCGTATTTCCCCTCTTCGTATTTTCCCGCTGATCGTCTTGGGCAGTTCAGAGACAAATTCAATTACGCGCGGGTATTTGTACGCCGCGGTGTGGCTCTTGACATGATCCTGCAATTCTTTGATCAGCGCGTTAGACGGCGCATATCCATTTTTCAGGACAATGGTCGCTTTCACGTTAAACCCGCGCACTGGATCGGGAACGCCGGTAACGGCGGACTCCAGCACGGCGGGATGCTCCGCCAGCACGCTTTCCACCTCGAACGGCCCGACACGGTAGCCGGAAGACTTGATAATATCGTCGTTGCGGCCTATATACCACAAGTAACCGTCTTCATCCCGGTAAGCCGTATCCCCGCTGTGATAGAGGCCATTCCTGAATGTTTCATCTGTCCCTTTTTCATCACGGTAATAGCCTGTGAAAAGCCCCTTCGGGCGATCGGGGCTTCTTTCCTGCCGCGCGCGGATGCAAATTTCCCCTGTTACGCCAGCGGGCGCTTCGCACCCTGTCTCCTCGGTAACGCCGAGAACATAGCCGGGCGCAGGCAAACCCATAGAGCCTGGCTTTGGCTTCACATAAGGATAAAGCGTGCCGACAGTCAAAGTGGTCTCGGTCTGGCCGAAGCCTTCGTGCAGACTGAGGCCCGTATATTCTTTCCACTTGTAAAACAAATCCGGGTTTAACGCTTCCCCGGCCGTGCAGCAATGCGCGAGAGAAGACAGGTCATACGCGGACATGTCTTCGTTGACCATCATGCGCAGCATCGTGGGCGGCGCGCAAAACGTGGTGACTTTATATTTCTCCAGCTTCGAAAGAATATCCGGCGCGCTGAACCGATCAAAATCATAGGTGAATATGGCGGTTTCCCCGAGCCATTGGCCGTACATTTTTCCCCAAAGGGATTTCAGCCAGCCCGTGTCGGAAATGGTAAAATGCAGACCGCCGTCCACCACGCGCTGCCAAAAGATGCCCGTCAGCAGATGACCCAGCGGATACGTAAAATCATGACAGACCATCTTGGGATAGCCGGTGGTGCCGGATGAAAAACTCATCAGCATTCTGTCCGCCGCGCAGGTATCCGCTTCACCGGCGGGCCTTTGCCAGCTCTCTGGCTGCGCCTCCATCCCCGCCTCAAAATCGATCCAGCCCTCACCCGCTTGTTTGCGCTTCGTCACGGCCTTCAATGTTACGGTTTCATAGGGCTGCCCCTGATCAAACCGCTCCGTGCAGTCCCCGTCGCCGGTGATGACAGCCATCTTGATCCCGGCGGCGTTGCAGCGGTAAATATAATCCTTGGCCGTCAGCAAATGCGTGGCCTGCACGGCTATCGCCCCGATTTTGTGTAACGCCATCATGCAGTACCAGAACAGATCGCTTCTTTTTAAAACCAATAAAACAAAATCGCCTTTCACAACGCCAAGCGACTGGAAAAAATGGGCGGCTTGGTTGGATCGGCGCGACATTTCCCCGAAAGTAATATATTTTTCCCTGCCGTCCGCCCCCACCCACAGCATAGAAAGCTTATCCGGTTTGGCGGCGGCCAAGACGTCTAATACGTCATACGCAAAATTAAACCGTTCGCCATAGCGGATAGCGTAGCGTTTCCGCAAATCTTTATAAGACGTGTAATCATCTCTGCTCATTCCGATGTATTGTTCGTAAATCGCCATAGGTTCTGTTTTTTTCCTCCCGGTCATTTCATCACGACAGCCAAAAACTGCGCGGAACCCGCTTCCGCCCTCATCGCGTGAGGGATAGAAGCGTCATAGTACACACTGTCGCCGGCGTTTAACACAGCCTCGGTCTCACCCAAGAAAAACGTCATGCTCCCAGACAGCATATAATCAAACTCTTGCCCTTCGTGGGCGTGCATAACAGGCTTTTCATCCGGCTTTGGCTCCACAGTCACGAGAAAGGGCTCCGCTTTTTTGTTTCGGAAGGTATACGCGAGATGCTTATAGTTATAGGCTTTGCGCCTTGTAATGTCATATCCCTGGCCCGCCCGGACGAAAGTGCAGACGGAAAGCTTAGGCGATTCACCGCTCATCAGATCCAGCACGTCAACGCCCAAAATCCGCGCCGCGTTGTATAAGAAACTGAAAGAAAAATCCACGGCGCCATTTTCATATTGGAGGTATTCCTCTTCCGGTATTTTCATTTTTTCGGCCATGTTTTGGACAGAAAGCTCCATGATTTCCCGCAGCGCCGCCAGCCGCACGCCGATTTCCCTGAATTGCTGTTCCGTAAAACTTTCCTCCCTTGTAATCCACGTGGGGCGAATCGTTTATCGCCCCACGCAGCTCATTTTACTCGAACGAATATCTAGGAAAATTATAGCCGATTTCCACCGCCTTTAAGTTGGCACTGAGCAAATTCTTTTTACGCTCGGGCACGGTTTTTTCCATGGCGGCTTCAATGTCCTCATAGGCGCAGACGCCAATTTCCCGTATCGCCTTGCCGACCATGATCATATTCGTCAGGCCGTGCAAGCCGTTGTCCTCCGCCAGCTTCTGGGCGGGAATATAATAGCCGGCCAAGTCTGTGCGTACGAGCTGCCTCGGCACGAGCGCGCTGTCGACGATAACTTTCGCGCCGATGGCGCATTCAGGCTCATACCGATCCAGCGACGGCAGATTCATAGCGATCAGCACGTCAGGCTTCGTAACAATCGGGGAACCCACAGGCGCGTCGCTGATGATCACACTGCATTTAGCGGTGCCGCCGCGCATCTCCGGCCCATACGTAGGAAGCCAGCTCACATTCTTTTCCCGAATCATGCCCGCGTAAGAGATGAACTTTCCCGCGAACAGGATGCCCTGCCCGCCGTGGCCGGCGATAATGATATGATAAGCGTTCATCTGGCTGCGCCTCCCTCTTTCGCGCCCATATCTCTGTATACGCCGAGCGGGTAATAGGGAATCATGTTGTCCTGCAGCCATTCCATAGATTTGCCGGGCGACAGGCCCCAGGTGGTGGGACAGCAGGCGAGCACTTCTACAATCGAAAGGCCCTTCCCTTCGATTTGATTGACAAAAGCTTTTTGGATCGCTTTCTTGGCGTTTTGAATGTTCTTGACGGAATTGACCGCTACGCGTTCCGCGTAATACGTTCCTTCCAGCGTCGACAGCAGTTCGCAGACCTTTATGGGATATCCTGTTGTTTTCGTATCGCGGCCGAAAGGCGACGTCTGCGTGATTTGCCCCGGCAGCGACGTAGGCGCCATTTGACCGCCTGTCATACCATAAACGGCGTTATTGACAAAAATGATCGTGATTTTTTCGCCGCGGGCCGCGCTATGAACTGTTTCCGCCATGCCAATGGCCGCCAGATCGCCGTCCCCCTGATATGTAAAGACCACGCACTCTGGCTTGGAGCGTTTCACGCCTGTCGCCACGGCGGGCGCGCGGCCATGCGCCGCCTCAATCATATCGCATTCAAAATAATTATAAGCCATCACCGAGCAGCCAACCGGTGAAATACCAATCGTTCTGTCTGTGATGTTAAGCTGATCCAAAATTTCCGCGATCAGACGGTGGATAATGCCGTGGGTGCAGCCGGGACAGTAATGAATCGGCACGTCAGACAGCGCTTTAGGACGTTCGTAGACTATACTCATGCGTTCACGCCTCCTCCATTCAATTGTTCAAGCTTCTCTAAGATCTCTTCTGGCGACGGCACCATACCGCCAACCCGGCCGCAGAACGCTACGCGTTTGCTTCCGCCGACCGCCAGGCGGATGTCGTCTATCATCTGGCCCATACTCATTTCCACGCAGAGAAACGCTTTTGCGCGCTGCGCCACCTTTTGAAAAGCTTTTTTGGGAAACGGCCACAGGGTGATGGGACGGATGAGCCCTACTTTAATGCCTTTGGTGCGCGCGGTGGCTATGGCGTTTTTACAAATGCGGGATGTCG
The DNA here is from genome assembly GCA_031289625.1 of Clostridiales bacterium. Lineage (GTDB taxonomy): Bacteria > Bacillota > Clostridia > Lachnospirales > WQUN01 > JAITPB01. The sequence goes on from JAITPB010000105.1 coordinate 19,640, forward strand.
CGCCGTAGGCAGCCATGACAATCTCCGCGTCGTCGGTCATGTACTCCTCAAACAGCGTTTCTTTTTCTTCTACGATTTTGTAGCGTGCAAAACGTTCGCGGTTCACTTTATCCAATTCTTCCACGGAAAGATACAGGGAATTGATAATATTTTTTTTGCGCCGCCCGCCTGTTCCGGTGACGGCCCAGGTTTTTTCAGGCAGCTTCTTTTTCTCCGCGTCGCGCAGGATGACCGGCTCCATCATCTGCCCCAGAATCGCGTCGGCCAGAATCATTACCTGCATCCGGTACTGATCCGCCAGATCAAAAGCCTTCATGGTCAGGTCCGCCATTTCCTGCACGGAGTTTGGCGCCAGCGAAATAATATGAAAATCTCCATGCGCCATGGAGCGCGTGGCCTGAAAATAATCCGACTGAGCCGGCTGAATACCGCCCAGGCCTGGGCCCGCGCGCTGCACGTTGATCAGAAGCGCGGGCAGATCGCAGCCAGCCAGATAAGAAATGCCTTCGCCCATCAAAGATATGCCCGGGCTGGAAGAAGACGTCATGACGCGGACGCCCGTACTGGACGCGCCCATCACCATGCTGATGGCAGCCAGCTCGCTCTCCGCTTGGAGGTTCACGCCGCCAACCTCCAGCATCCGTTTCGCCATATAAGCGGCGACTTCTGTTTGCGGCGTGATCGGGTATCCGAAGAAAAAGCGGCAGCCTGCTATGATAGCGGCCTCGGCCATCGCCTCGTTGCCTTTCATTAAGACTTTTTCCATGGCCGCCGATATTTCCGCGCGGCCTTCTTTTTCCACAGTGATCGCCGCTTCGGGGCACATTGTGGCGCAGAACCCGCAGCCAATACACCGGGATTCATCTATGATTTCAACCGGATGAAACCCTTTGGCGTTTAATTCGTCATGCGAAAGCGCCAGAATTTTTTTGGGGCACGCTTCCACACAGAGATTGCACCCTTTGCAGCGATCTATATTGAAGGTTACTTTTGCCATCTCATATCCTCCATTTATCTACCTCTATGATATTTAACCCGAATAAATCCGGTATTTTTCCTGTCAGTCCGGGCAGCAGATCCGTCCGCGCGCTTGTCATGGACAGCGGCAGCGCGCACAGTTCCGCCGCTTCCCCCGCGTATGGAACCGACCGCAGCACGTCCTCAGCCGTAGTTTCCGCGCCAATGTTGGAATTGTTGACAAGGCCGGTAAAACGGACATGAGAGGCGGATTCGATTTCCTCTTTCATCCGCCGCACAGACACCGCCGTTCTGGATAAAGGGCGGTAGTAGTTGTAAACCAGCAAAACCTCCGCGCCCTGCGCGATAATTTGCTGGGCAAACTGGCCGATGGCGAAAGCGCCGGCGTTGTCTCCGCCCACGTCAATGACGCTGTAAGCGGAGGGATTGTCAAAAATGGCCATGACCTCGCCGGGTAAAACGCACGCTTCCAAATTGGAATTGGCAAACGGCGAAGCGATCAGCTCAATGTCCAAGCGCGTAAATAACGCTGTGCTGTCGGTTGTGCGAAAAAAAGGATTCACCATGTCCAAATCGGCGATGAACACTTTCCTGGCTTCGGTTTTGAGGCGGACAGCATAATTGACGGCCAAGTTTGTCTTGCCACTGCCATAATGCCCCATTAATAATGTAATTTTCGATTGGATCATACTGACAGCTCTTTTCTTCTTTTTTTAGCCAGCCAAACGAGCAGGCCGGCTGAAATCAGCAAGGCGGCGGCAGTCATCCCCGCCAAAACGGCGTCGGGGATCTCCACACCGGCAAGGGGTGAATTGGACATGACAACGGAAAATAGATTGTAGAAGACGTGAACGGCGACGACGGCCCATATGGATTCAAACCAAACATAAAGCAGCCCAAGAACGATGCCCAGCACAAAAGCGTACAGACCCTGCACGACATTGCCATGGATCAAAGAAAACAGCAGCGCCTGCAAAACGACGGCGGCGGCGGGAGGAAGCGCCGAGCGGCGCAAAAGCCTCCGCAAAATGACGCCCCTAAAAATAATTTCCTCCACAACAGGTGCGAGCAGAGCCACCCCAAGCAGTTCTAAGAATAAATGGCGGCCAATTAAACTGCTCATCAATGCTTCATATTCTGGAAATATTTTGGTGATTTGAGAAAAATATACTGCCCCGTCTGTAAAGAGGTTCAAAAATAATCCCAAAAGCGCGCAAATGCCTATCGGCGCTTTCAGAAAGCGGGACGCGCTCCAGAATTGCGACGCTTTCCACTCGCGGTGCAGAACCAGCCACAAAACCAGCAAGGTCAGCGCACAGGCAATCAACGCAACCAGCATCACGTCAAGCTGGGAAAAAATAACTTCGGTAATTTGCTCTAAAGTTACTGTATTTCCTGTTTGATAGGCGGTTATTGCGGTGTTCATCCCAATCATAATGCTTCCAATAATTGAGACAAAACTCTGCATTCCTAAATACAACAATGGAAAGCAAACGACATGCCAAACATTTTTTAGGAATTTTTTCATTACTCCCTCCTCTCCTACTTATTATAAGAAAAATACAACACAATTGCAAGAAAAATCAGATCTATGCGCGAAGGCTTTTAAAGCCTTGCAAAAGCGGCGGCCTCGCGTTATACTTTTCACCAAACGGAGATGGGGGAGAAAAGGAGAATATTATGCCCAACCGTATTCAAAAAAGAAGCGAGAGCGATCCACAGTTTCAATGGAATCCACGCGATCTAGCCGAAAGCGATGGCGCTTGGCAAAAGGACTTCGAAGCCATTTTGGATCAAATTTCTAGCTTTGGAAAGCACCGGGAGAGCCTCACCCAGTCGGCGGCGGCGCTCTTGGCATGTCTGTCTGACCGGAATCAACTCAACCGCGTGGCAGTCCGGCTCTACGTGTACGCGAACATGAAGCTTCATGAAGACAGCGCCGAGGCCGCGTATCAGGCTATGGCCGATAAAGCGGAGAACATGGTTACGCGCCTGTCTTCCGCGCTGTCTTTCATAGAGCCGTCGTTACTGACCCTGAACGGGGAGACGCTCACGCGGTTTCAGGAAGAAGAGCCGGGCCTGCGGCTGTACGCCCATTACTTTGAGGATCTGCTGCGCCAAAAGGATCACGTCCTTTCGCCGGAAATGGAAAAGCTGCTGGCCGACGCGGGCGAAATCAGTTCCGCCGCCGATAATATTTTTAGTATGCTCAACAACGCGGACATGAAATTCGGCGCGGTTCAGAATGAGCGCGGGGAAGAAATGGAAGTGACTCACGGCCGGTATACGGCGCTGATGGAAAGTTATGACAGGAGCGTCCGGCAAAAAACATTCGAGACATATTATGCCGCTTACGAAAAACTCAAAAATACCCTGGCCGCCACCTACAGCGCCAGCGTGAAAAAAGACGCCTTTTTTTCCCGCGCGAGAAAATATGGATCATCTCTGGAAGCCGCGCTGTCGGGCGGCCATATCCCCTCGGAGGTTTATACCAACTTGATAGAGGCGGTGCATGAAGCCCTGCCGTCGTTTCACCGCTATGTCCACCTGCGGAAAAAGGCGCTGGATCTGCCAGAACTGCACATGTATGACATCTATACGCCCATTGTCCCACATGTGAACACGGAATGCCCGTATGAAAAAGCCCAAGAAACGGTTCTGGCCGCGCTGGCGCCGATGGGCCGGGAATATGTGGATACTGTGAAGAGCGCGTTTCAAAACGGCTGGATCGACGTTTATGAAAACGAGGGCAAACGCAGCGGCGCGTATTCCTGGGGCGCTTACGGCTGCCATCCTTTTGTGCTGCTGAACTATGACAATAAAATCGACGATATGTTTACACTGGCGCATGAAATGGGCCACTCTATGCACAGCCATTACACATGGGCCAGCCAGCCTTATATCTATGGAGACTACACAATTTTTCTCGCGGAAGTGGCGTCCACGGTGAACGAGGCCCTGCTGATGGATCACATGCGCAAGACTGTTACAGATAAAGCCATGCGCGCGTATCTGGTCAACTATTTTTTGGAGCAGTTCCGGGGCACGGTTTTCCGGCAGACGATGTTCGCCGAGTTTGAGATGATCACGCATCAAATGGCGGAAAGCGGCCAGCCGCTGACAGTGGAATCGCTCAGCCGCTTGTACCGCGAACTCAACGATAAATATTATGGGCCGGACATGACGGCGGACAGCCAGATAGACTTGGAATGGTCGAGAATCCCGCATTTTTACAACGCGTTTTATGTATTTCAGTACGCCACTGGGTTTTCCGCGGCCATCGCGTTTTCCCGCCGCATTTTAGCGGGCGGGGCGGAAGGGGAAAAGGCGGTGGAGGCGTATATAAATTTTTTAAAAAGCGGCTCCAGCGACTATTCGATTGCCATCCTGCGCAAAGCGGGCGTTGATATGTCTAACCCCGCGCCTGTGCGCGAGGCGCTGCGATTGTTTTCGGAACTGCTCGGCGAGATGGAAACGCTGATCGGCTGAAACCAATGGAACATCAGGAAGGGGAAAGAGCTTGAAAAACGAATGTATTTTTTGCAAAATCATTCAGGGAGATATCCCTTCTTACAAGCTGTATGAGGACGAAGACGTACTCGTCATTTTGGATCGGTTCCCGCGGAACGCGGGGGAATGCCTAGTGCTGACCAAAAAACATTATGAGAGCCTGTTTGACCTGGATCCGGCTTTAGGCCCGAAGATTTTTGACGCATCTCTGAAAACGGCGGAAAAAGTGCGCCTGGCTTTCAGCCCGGACGGCTTGAACCTTTTGCAGAATAACGGCGAAGCAGCGGGCCAGCAGATCAACCATTTTCATTTGCACGTCATGCCCCGGTATGAAACCGACAATATGATGATTCAAGGAAAGGCTGTGAACCTCACGGAAGAGGAATTCGAAAAAATATTACAAAAACTTCAGAACGCGCAATAAGAAAGAACGCATAATAAAAAAACAGGATTGCCGCGCGGCAAACTAACGCGCGCCATCCTGTTTTTAATAGAGTCCATACGCTTCGCCGACGTCCATGACAAAGAGCGTGCCTTTCGAATCTTGATTCGCCTCCAGGTACTCGCGGACAGCTTTAGTGATGTTTGTGGCGGCCGCGCTTTCCGCCAGGATCAAGACAAGTTCCCGTTCCGGTTCTATGGGCGTAAAGAACACGGTGCTGGTGTCGTCGTCGCCCGCGCCTCGGGCGTTGATGATGGTGCCGCCGCGCGCGCCCGCATTGGACGCCGCCTCGACAACGTCCACCGCCTTTCCTTTCTCCACAATGATATAGATTGCGTTGTACATGGCTTTTTTCTTCGTCTCCTGATCTTTTTCCTGATCTTTACATTCTAAGTCCGCGGCTGTCGTCCCGCTGAGACGGTCAAAAACACAGCGGGCCGGAGAGGAAAAACAAATGCCTCTGTTGTGTTTATGCAGAGCCATCTCTTTGCCAATGGATTCCATGATCCTGCCCGCTGAGCCGCCGCGCGCCAACGTAAAAAGGATTTCGCGCTGCGTGTCGTTCAATTCTAAAAAATCCAGCCATTTGTTGAGATGAGCGACGCCGCGCCCCATAAAAATGCTGCCGTCCCGCACGCCGTGCCGCCTGGCGATCCGCAGCGCTTTCGTGCCACCGCCTTTATAGACAATGCAGCATAAAAGTTCAACCCGCTCCATTTGCTTTATTTGTTTCACGTGTCCGCACGCCGCCTTTATGATGTGACCTGATTTTAAACAATACCCCCAAAATTTCCAAGGCGATGATCGGCGTCATCGCCACCATCGCGATCATCCCGAAAGAGTCCCGCAGAATATCCGCGCTCGGAACCGACTCCGCCACGCCCTGCGAAAAGGAAAGAATAAACGTGGCTGTCATGGGGCCGGACGCGACGCCACCCGAGTCGAACGCGATGCCGACGAAAAGCTTTGGCGTTATGAAGGAAAGCAAAATGCAGAGACCGAACCCCGGCAGCAGATAATGCCACAGCTGTATTTCCGGCACGATAATGCGTAGCATCGACAGCCCCACAGCCGCGCCAACGCCAATGGCCAGCGCGCCCAGTACGACGCGGCGCTTGATATAGCCTGCTGTCACGGTTTCGATCTGCCGTGTCAGGATGTACACAGCCGGTTCGGCCAAAATGGTCGCGAAGCCCAGCAGAAAACCGACGGCGACGATCCATCCCTGGCGATCGAATTGGGCGATGATCTTCCCGAGTTCTACGCCGAGTTCCATAAACCCCGCGTTGACGCCGGTGAGAAACAAGATCAGCCCCAGCCAGGTATATATTAGCCCCAGCAGAATCCGCCGGCGTTCCCTCTTGGGGAACTTGAATACAGCGGTTTGAAATACGGCAAAAATAATAAACAGCGGAAATATCGCCGTCAAAGAATCCCCGGCAATCCGCAAAACCATCTCCATCCCTTTGCCGGATTCGGCTTCGGGCAGCGAACCGTTCAGGCCCTGAATGTGCGACAGAAGACCCATCAGCAGTACGCTGATGATGGCGCCTGTCGATGTCACGCCGACCAGTCCGAAACTATCTTTTTCAGACGCTTTGGAATCTCTTTTTAGATGAGCGATACCCAGCGCGAGGGCCAGTACGAAGGGAACCGTCAGCGCGCCGGTGGTCGCGCCGGAGGCGTCAAAAGAGATCGCCAAAAACTCCGGCGGCGAAAACAGGGAGAGCAGTAAAATTAAACCATAGAGCAACAGGAGTGTCTGATACAGCGGAATGTTGTAGAATATCCGGAACAGCCCAATCACCAGCATCACCGCGACGCCCAGCGAGACGACGGCCAACAGCGCAAACCTGCCAATGGCGCCCGAAGTGACAGCCGAAACCTGGCCCGCGAGGATTTGCAGATCAGGTTCCGCGACCGAAACGAAAAAACCCGCGATCAGCCCCACCAGCGCGATAAACCAGACGCGGCCAGATTTGGATAAAGCAACGCCGATGTGTTCCCCCAGCGGCGATACGCCGCGATCCACACCCAGCAAAAATAAAGTCAGCCCCGCGGCGATCAGAAGCGCGCCCAGCAGAAATCCCAAGAGCAATACTGGCGGCAGCGGCTTGCCCGCAACGGCGAACACAATGGTCAGCAGCAGCACAATGCCTACGATCGGCAGCACGGAAATTATGACTTCCTTGAGTTTCTCCTGTAGTACCCCCAAATTCTCATCGCCCTCAAGTTTTTTAATTTTTTATCTATTATAACGCTGCTGGCGAGGGATTTCAAGCTTGATGTGACCGGCTGTGATGTGACCGGCGAAGGCTGACGAGAGAAAAAAATTACCACGGCATAAAAATGAGAATAGCGTTGAAGAGAAGGAGAGGAAGCACAGATAGCCATAGCGGATATTTTGAGACAAAACGTCCCCCCTGAGGAATCCTCAAGAAATTTTTTAAAAATCCTCTGGTTGAATTGCGCCCCTTTGTCTTTATGATAATATGGTTACACTAATAAAATCGAATTTGACAGGGCTGGCCGGCATATGCCATATCGGCATCGGTTAGGCGGATGTTTTTAAAGTCATTCAGTATTTCTTCGTGAAATTGGTTTAGAGACATTTTGGCCTGCGTCATAAGTTTAAGCCCTTGTTCCATCAGCTGAGAGATTGCATGGCCAATTTGAATGAGTAGATAGTGGTTTTTCATAGCATTATAGTCTTCACTGAACAT
>JAITPB010000197.1 GCA_031289625.1 Clostridiales bacterium
GGCTTTTTTAAAATGAACAAAACGGCTGTGATTCTGTTTGCCATTTTCATATTGGGGCTGAGTTTTGTATCGGCGCTGAGCGGATTGGTCAATCTGTTTTTTTATCCGCCTCTGGCGTCCATGATCAAGAAACTCGTTCCACTGGTGATTCTTGTGTTTGGCATCTATTTTATTACGCGGTCAGCCAAACGAAAAATAGAAGATTGTAAAGACATTCGCCCTTCAGGCAGGCAGGAGAACCTGGAAGACAAACAAAATTTTTAATTGCAAAACGCGATGAAAACAAATGAGAAGGCTCTGCGAAAATGTCCATCAATGGACAAATTCGCAGAGCCTTTTGTTATGATTTTATTGCAAAATGTAATACAAGCCGTCCGGTCCGTCAGACATTCAGGTGATCCGCGAAGCGGTTTGCGTGAACAGGTTTTTCCCAGCCGTCCGCTATTTTTATCGCTTCTTTTTCTTCATCAGAAAGATTGTATGTACTGGTATTTTCTACAATGGGCTTGGCGTAAGTGTAAGAACTGTTTCTGTCATGAATGGTATTGACGACGACGCCGTTGCCGCTCTCGTCCAGCAGAGCGAGCGCGAAACAGAGGTTGCCGCCCATTTCGGGAAAGGGGTTGTATCGGATAATACCCACTTTTTGAACGCAAGTGGAGAGGCGGCGGTTGATATCTTGAATACTGTCGGTAATGAAGAGGTATTTTTCGTCAATCGATTTCACGACGCGCAGATATTCCAAAAGCATGGACTCAATGTCTTGCGGGGAACCCCCTGTTTGGAGAAACAAGCAGACACGCTTTTTAAAATGTCTGTAGGAAATCAACTGGATGATGAGAAGCGTAAATAAAACCACGAAACAGACAATGACCATTAATTCTTTCCATGATAACACTAACGCGCCCAATTCAAGCATGTTCATTGCCCTCCTGCATAAGTATTTTTGATGAGACCGATCAATCGATCCAATTCATCTTTGGAATAAAATTCTATTTCAATTTTTCCTTTTTTCCTGCCGTCGTGGATACTGACCTTTGTGCCGAGAATATTTTTGAGATCCTCTTCCACTTTTTCATAATTGATCATCTGAAATGTCCTGGGCTGTAACGCCGCCGCGGGCGTTGCCTCATGCGATATGTAAACCTGAACGAGTTTTTCCGCATCGCGCACTGTCATTTGCCGCTCAATGATTTTATTCGCGCATGTCAGCTGGGCGTTTGCGTCTTTGACTTGCGTGAGAAGACGGCCATGCGCGGCTGTCAGCTTACTTTCTATGATATATTCCTGCACACGGGAACCCAACGCGAGAAGACTGACGGCGTAAGAAACGGAATTGCGGCTTTTTCCGATTTTGGAGGCTATGTCGTCCTGGGTGAAGAAAAAATCATCGATCAATTTTTTGTAACAAACGGCTTCCTCAATGGGATTTAAATCTTGACGCTGCAAATTTTCGATGAGAGCGATTTGCAGGGCTTCTCTTTCTGTGTAATCTTTGATCAAGACGGGCACTTTTTCCAATTTCGCTATCCGGGCGGCGCGCCAGCGCCTTTCACCGGCGATGATCGAGTAATAGCCGTTTTCTTCTTTGACTAAAATCGGCTGCAGTATACCATACTCTCGGATGGAATCGGCGAGCTCCGATAGAGCCTCTTCGTCAAAATATTTACGCGGCTGCTGGCGGTTCGGCTCCATTTGATTGATATCCACCAAGGTGATGCTGTATCTTGGATCGCCGGGCTGGGGCAATGTGATATCCGCTTCGGATATCAGAGCGCCAAGACCTCTGCCCAATCCTCTTTTGATAGCGGGCGGCATTTCTAAACCTCCTTTTCGACTACTTCCTGCGCCAAGGCGATATAACTTTCCGCGCCCTTAGATTTTTCGTCATAAAGCGTAATCGGGACTCCGTGGCTGGGCGCCTCGCTGAGGCGGACATTGCGGGGGATGATGGTTCGATACACATTATCCCCCAGATGTTTTTTGACTTCATCAACAACTTGCATGGACAAATTCGTTCTCGCGTCAAACATCGTAAAAACAACGCCTTCGATTTTGAGATACGGATTCAGGCGGCGCTGAACCAGCTCAATGGTGTGCATCAGCTGCGTTAGGCCCTCAAGCGCGTAATATTCGCATTGAATTGGCACCAAAACTGTGTCCGCGGCTGTCAGAGCGTTGATGGTGAGTACGGAAAGAGACGGCGGGCAATCTATGGTGACAAAGTCATACAGATATTTATAATCGTCTAAAAGGGATTTTAAAATATATTCGCGATGATCCCGCCCGATGAGTTCGATCTCCGCGCCTGAGAGCTGAATATTGGCGGGGAGGAGAAAAAGATTCTCCACACAGGTTTCAGACACAGCGTCTTCCATATAACATTGACCGAGCATCAGGTCATATATGGTAAAGGGAAGTTTATCCTTCTCCAGGCCCAAACCGCTTGTTGTGTTTCCCTGCGGGTCCATATCCACCGCAAGCACCTTCCTGCCAGACTGCGCGATGCACGCGCTTAAATTGATGTTGGTGGTGGTCTTGCCGACGCCGCCTTTTTGATTTGCGATGGCTATCACTCTGCCCAAAACAATTCCCCCCGCTCTTTCTAATATGCTTGTATTATACCATACGCTTCTCCCAGGCGTCTATCGTGAATGCTGTAAATTATACTGGAAAAATACATATAGGAAAAATATGGCCAGGCGGCGCGCCAAAAAAAGCGCGCCTCAAAAACGCGCGGATAAAATAAAAAATGCGAATCAATAATTGATTCGCATTAAAAATAAAATTTAACGCAGTCTCGGCGATACAACAAAAAACCAAACGCCTAATAAGATCAGCAGATGAACGGGATAGGCGGCGTAAAAAAACCATTTGGCCCTCGGGCCGCGCTTTCCATTATAGAAGCAGATGAGTACAGCCGACACGCAGCCGCCGGCGAAAAGCGCCCTATTGTAGAAGGATAAACCTGTAAAAGCGGTCATAATTTGGGGCCATAGATCGGAACCGCCCCAATTGATCCAGGACAGTATGTAAAAGTAGAAGGACATAACGGCGACGCACAGCGCTTGGATGGGTTTGTTTGGCGCGAGATAAAGCAGCAAAATAAAGAGTACGCCCGCCGCGCCATAATCTGTTTTCCCAAAAGCGCCGAGAGAAATCACCAGCAGATCCAAAATCAGCGCCATAAAAAGCGGCCAGCCTTTTTGGCGGAAGATCTGCACCAGCCAAACCGCCAGAGCGCCCAGCAGCAAAGTACAAAAAATATTTTGATCGGAAAAATCAAAAAAAAGGATGGACGGCCATTCCGTCCGGTATTTGACATTTAAGAGCACCATGTCGAAAGGAATTTCTGAAAGAATGGCGAACAGCGAAAGACGCAGCGCGTACCTGCCCATGCTCCGCGTCTTTCGGCAGCCTTCCGCGACGAAAAAGGCGTAAATGGGAAACGCGGCGCGTCCGACGCATCGCAGAATCATCGTGCTAAAAAGGGGTTGCAGAACAACCCCTGTATGATCGATCATCATTGTGATCAGCGCGATGCATTTGAGTATAAACCCGTTCATTTTTCTTCCCGCCCAATAATGATAATAATATCGTAGTCGTTCGGCATTTTAGGTTTAACGATGAGATCCGGCTGCTGGAAGTATGAAATCAAATCTTCTCCCATGCCGGTTTCGCGGATGTATATCCTGGTGTTGTCTGTTAAATCGCCGGTATAATTGTCAACGTTGGTGATGGTAAACCCGTCTTTTTCCAGCTTTGCTTTGTACTCGGCGGCAAAGCCTTGCTTTTGCGCGCCATTGAGTATCTCAATGGATAACCCTTTGGAGGAGACGGTCTTCGGCTTTGCGGAAGAGGCGGGCGCGCCGCTGGAGGCACTCGCGGACGCATTCGCGGACACGTTCGTGGACACGTTCGTGTCACCCGGCAGCGCGTCTGCGGTATCCGTTCCGTTTTCTTCCGTGCGGGGGCGTAAAAAAGCGTCCTGTATCAGCGTGCGCGTTTCTGATTCATCCATGACAAAATAAGACGTGGCGCCGATATAATCCGAACTGCCTGGCAATGTATAAAAATGGATGTTGTCTTTGTTGAGATCGCCGAGGTATTGCAGATATTTCGGCAGATCCGTGAGGCTAAAATCGGTCTGCGTGCTTTCGAGAATGGTTTTGCCAATGCTAGGCGCGTTTTCGATCAGGTTCTCTTTGGTCAGCGTCTGTTCAAAAAGCAAGCCCAAAAATTTCTGCTGCACTTCGATTCGATCCACATCGCCGTTGACATAGGTGGCTCGGTAACGCACGACGCCTTCCGCCATCTTGCCGTCCAAATGCTGAAGCCCGCTGGGTACCGCGATGACCAGATCTTGATAGGGATCTTTGTAATAATAGCCGGGCTTTGGAATATCCATATCCACGCCGCCCAGTATGTCGACAATTTCACGAAAGGCTTTTAAATTGACCTCGACGTAATAATCCAGAGTTATGCCCAAAAGATCCGAAAGCTGCTCGCGCAGTAAAATCAATCCATATTTTTTGCCGCCGTAACTGTGAACCGCGTTCATTTTCATGACGCCGTCCAAAGGTGGATGCAGACTCAATTCTTTCATGCGCTGGATACGCTCGTCCGGCAGGACGGTTCTCGTATCCCTGGGAATCGATATGATCTCAATGTCTTTTGCGTTGCGGTCAAAACAGCCCACCAGAATGACGTCTGTCAGCAATTCCGATTCGTCTTCGCCAACAATGAGAAAATTTGTCTTTTCCGGCGGCAAAAGGAAATTGGGCGCGGCCACCGTGGGCGAAGCAAGGACTTGCGCTGCTTGTCCGTCATTGTCTGCCGCGTCCAGCGGCGCCGGAGTGTCGTAAGTATGGAAGGCATTCGTGTCGGCTTCTGTGGACTTCATATAGGCGAACACGCCAATACCGCCAGCGATGAGAAAAATGCCCAATACAGTTCCGACAATGAAAAGAAATTTCTTCATCAGTCTTTTACGCAGGTTTCGAACGCGCGCGTCCTGGCTCCGCGCCATGTCATTTTCCCCCAGATCATTGTCCGGACGATGATCTGGACGATTGTCCGGACGATTGTCCGACCTGTGGGAATTCAGCTGGCTCGCGCGCCCGCCGCTCTTTGGATAGGCCGTGTCATTCGGCATACTCACCCCTCCTGATTATTTCTCTCTTTTTTCGCTAAACAACCTCCTTATAGTATATCAGTATAGCAAAGCCATATCCGCTTTACAAGGTTATGAAAAGAAAAAAACAGCCTTTTGGAATAATTGGCAAAATAAAAGCCCCGCGAACTTCACGGGACCTCCCAGTTTTTTATGTACTAACTCAACCCAAAGCTTATGAGCAGGGCCTTATCCACTTTGCGCATTACGGCGTCGTCCAGGCGGCAAATTTTTTCCCGGAGACGTTTTTTATCAATGGTGCGCACTTGCTCAAGTAAAATCACCGAATCTTTTACCAGCGTGTATTGCTGGCAGTCAATTTCAATATGCGTAGGCAATTTTGCCTTATTGATTTGAGATGTGATGGCGGCGCAAATCACAGTCGGGCTGTAACGGTTGCCCACATCATTCTGTACCACTAATACCGGCCTTACGCCTCCTTGTTCCGAGCCAATGACCGGGCTTAGATCCGCGTAAAATATATCGCCTCTCTTGACTAACACTTTTTTCACTCTCCGCGTACACGGGACTAGATAAACGGCCCGCGATAATATACTATAAGTGTGCCCGGTTTTATTTTTTTTATACGGCTTATATATATTCCTCCGTTTTGAATGACTGATTATTTTTATGGTAGACTCTCGGAACTCTCCTGCCAATGCCGCAAACCACTTCATAGCTGATGGTATCTTGTATCCGCGCCATCTCATTCGCGGTAATGACACAACCGCCTTGCCGCCCCAATAAAACAACCTCGTCGCCCGCTTTGACCTGCGGGTTGTCCGTCACGTCGATCATAAACTGATCCATGCAGACGGCGCCAATGACGCTGGCGAAGCGGCCTCCCACGACGACGCGGCCGCCCTGCGACATACGCCGGGAAAAACCGTCCGCGTAACCGACTGGGATCGTCGCGACGCGCGTCTGGCGCTTCGTCAAAAAAGTCCGGCCATAGCCTACGCTGACGCCTGCGCCGATGGTTTTGGTTAAACTGATCTGCGTTTTCAGACTCATCGCGGGTTCAAGGCCAAGCCCGCGCAAATCCGCATTCGCGGAAGGGGCGAGACCGTACAGAACGATGCCCGCCCGCGCCATATCCATGTGATAGACCGGGCTGGATAAAAGAGCGGCGCTGTTCGCCGCGTGGCGCAGAGGGATATGGACGCCGCGGCCTTGAAGCGCGGTCAGAAAATCATGAAAGCGCTGGAACTGCTCTTGGGTAAAGTCCCCTTCCGAAAGCGCTTCTGGGCTGTCAGCCTGCGCGAAATGCGTATAAACGCCGGTCACGGCCAGGCCCGGCATACGCGTGATTGCGCTGATTTCTTCCAATGCTTTTTCTTCCGGCAAAAAACCCAGCCGGCTCATACCTGTATCAATCTTAATATGTACCTGCGCCCTTTTCCCCCGGCGGATGGCGGCTTGCGAAAGGGCGGCAGCGGTTTCCATGGAAAATATGGTTTGAATCAAGTCGTACCGCAATACCAGATCCAGAAGCGGATCCGGCGAATATCCCAAAATCAAAATCGGCGCATAAATATGATGCTCCCGAAGCTGGACGCCTTCTTCACAAATCGCCACACCTAAATAATCCGCGCCGTTGTAGAGCGCGGTTTTGGAAATTTCCACCGCGCCGTGGCCGTAGGCGTTCGCTTTTACTGTGGCGAGAAGTTTGGCGGGGCGAACGCGCTGACAGATCGAAGCCACATTGCGGCCGATCGCATCCAGGCTGATTTCCGCCCATACTCTTTTGTAATCCATAGTACCCCCTTATACTTTAAAAATTGTGTCGTCCAGATTTACATTATACTCGAAAGTCTTGTAAGTCACAATGATCCTTTCACTGCCTTGCGGATCATAGACGATCATTTTCAATGGCTTGCGCGTTTGATTGTCTACCCACAGTTTTTCCGAAGAGAGATAGGGATGGCCGCCAGGCACTTGCGCCTCCAGCACTGTACAAGGCGCGTCTGACATTTTGGCCGCGCTGATAGAAACTTCATTGCTTTTTAAATAATTTTTAATGAAGCTGGTCAGAAAAATTTCGCTGCGTTCTTGCGATTCCCTGGTGGATACCGCGACCTTGCCGGAAATGCGCGTGTTGTATTGATAGATGGTTTTGCCGTCCGTTAAAGTGATATTGCCCGCCACTTTTTCGGGGCCTGTGACTTCGATGCGGTATTCTCCTGTAATTCTGCATCGCTGTACGGTATCATAGACATTGGATCCCTTGTTGGATTTATATTCCACCGTGGCGCTGCATTCGTAGCTTTGCATATTCACCAGTTGGCTCTGTATTTTTTCATATGCGTTTTGTGTTTTTACGGCTTTTTTATCAGCGGTGAGGTTCTGGCAGCCAGCCAGCGTGATGATGGCGGCGCACAGCGCCGCGAGGCGTACTCTGACTTTCATGCGGATACCCCCGTTGAAAAATGTGCGCGTTCACCGGCGCTTCCATAAACTCCACTATTTAGAAAGGAATGAACAGGAACGCCGTCTTTTCGCGTAATACATTATACGGGCGGGCCGCCGGAATTATGTTTTTACGCGCGGGATCTTTTGTGAGGATGGGATTTTTGATTTGACAATCTGGACAAGATAACATAAAATTAATCCAATATCCTATTTCAACATCCTCATCCAACATGCATTTGTATGACATCCAGGGGGGAGGGGTTATTCTTGAAGCAGCAGGGGGTATTGCGGTCAGAATCGGGGCTGACGCTGATGGAATTGATCATTGTGCTGGCCATCATCGCCATCATAGGCGCTATTCTCGCGCCCAATTTTTTGACAGCCACCGATAAAGCCAGGCTGAAAAGCGACATCCAGTCAGCCAAAGTCATTCAAGCCGCCATCGAGCTTTATGAGGCGGAACATTCGGAAGCTTTAAACAAGGCCGGCGCGACAGACGCATCGACCTTCCAATCTAACATCCTATCAACGCTGCAACAATACGATTACTTGAAAGCGTCTCAGTCGGACGGGCAAACCGACAAGGCCTATTGGGCCTATGATTCCGCCGCCCAGTTCGTAAAAGTAAACATCACCGCGTGCAGCGATAAAATTAAATCTGATATTTACCATTCGCTGACGCCCGCGGAGCAGAATTTTGTCATGGGCAGCGGCGCCGTTTCCAGTTCCACAACCACGCAGAATTGAAACGATACGCGCGGACGCATTGATTTATCTGCAAGACCACAGGCGATTAAAGACCGTCCCTGCGGGACATGAAACGGAAGTGATCGAATTTATTGGGATAAAATTTATTGGATTTGTTTTTTGGCGGGCCTTCTGACAGGACTGGCCGCCGAATGGCTGGTTCGAAGGTTTTTAATGGAATATAGCCGCGCCGCGCGCATGGCAGGTGTGCGCGCGGCTTTTATTATGCTTTGCGCGGGATGGCTTACGGCGGGCGTATACACTCGATTTGGTTTGAGTGAAAAACTGATACTGTACGCGCTGCTGATTCTGCTGCTGCTCGCGGCGGGCCTGATCGATCTGTATCTGCAAATTTTGCCTAACGTAGTCGTCCTGCCGGGGTTTTTGGCTGGACTGGGTTATTATAGCGTGAAAAGCGTATTGGAAATGGACGCGCGTCCGCTGGCTTTCTCCGTTTTTGGCGCGTTAGCTGGCGGCGCCGTTCTTTTTCTGGTGATTCGCGTCAGCAGAGGCGGCATGGGCTTAGGCGACATGAAATTCTTAATGATGATCGGCGCGTTTATGGGCCCGGTCAACAGCCTTATCGCACTGACGCTCGCCGTAATTTTGGGAGGCGCCCTCGGCGTGATTTTGATCGCGGCGCGGGTTGCCAACCGGAAAACGCCTGTGCCCTTTGGCCCTTTTTTGGCGGTCGGCGCTTTGACCATGATTTTTTATGACGCGCCCATCCGTCAATGGCTGGCCGGCGCGTGAGGATTTAACCTTGAGGAATCAATCATGAAACGGACAAACGGATACAGTTTATTGGAAACATCCATCGCGGCCGCCGTTTTCTTTTTATTGATTCTCTGCGCCGTCCGGCTGATGGTTTTTACGTCTCAAGCTTCCGGGCGGGCGCTGGCACAGCATGAATTGCGGGAAAACGCCCGAACCGCTCTGGAAGTGCTGACAGCCAATGTTGAGCTAGCTGAAAAAGTTTCTTTGAAGACGTCACGGGATGGCTCGCTTCGATCGCTGATTGTCTGGGAGGAAGTCCTGGAAAAGGAAAAATCGGTTCTGAAGCCCTATGAGTTTCGATACAATTCACAACTGAACGCGAATGAGGCGTCTTATCACCGGCTGCTGTTCGGCGGCGCTAACGAATTGGCTTCCTATATCCGATGGATCAAAATGTCTATACAGAATGGCGTCCTGCGCATTGTGCTGTCGACAGACGATCATGTGAAGGGCAGAACGGCCATAAACGCGCTGCCGATCACCCTCCAGACAGCAATAAGCCTCCGGGGTAAGGAGGTAATTTATTTGATAGAATGAATCAAAAAAATAAAATAAAAGGAGCCAGCTATGTGGGAAAAATTTTACCCCGATCACTTCTATGACACGATTTTTGAAATCCCCTATAAAACATTAAAAGAAAAAAATATTCAGGCGTTGATTTTTGACGTAGACAACACGCTGACCGCGTACCGTGCCAAACGGCCTCCGGAAAAAACGTCCAGTCTGCTCCTGCGGCTGAAAAAAATGGGCTTCAAGATCGCGCTTTTGACCAACAACAATAAGCAAAGGCTGACGGTATTCAATGAAAACTTGAAACTGCCCGCGTATCATCAGGGTTTGAAGCCATTGGCCGGCAAGGCGAAAAAAGCCATGAAAGAACTGGGCGTATCCGCCGGGCAGACCGCAATCATCGGGGATCAGGCTTTGACCGACATCTGGTGCGGGAAGCGCTTAAAACTGACCACCATCCTTGTCAAACCCATTTCCCAAAAAGACGCGTTTGGCGTGGTTCTAAAGCGCGGTTTGGAAAAGAAAATTATTTCTTCTTATTTAAAAAATCACGATTCAAATTTAAAAAATCACGATTCAAATTTGAAAAATCACGATTCAAATCATCAGGAACCGAAAAAATGACGCCGATTTTGATTTCAGGAAAAACCGCTGTCTACGGCGTGATCGGAGATCCGGTGGCGCACAGTTTATCGCCGCGGATTCACAAGCTGTTCGCGCAAAAAAATCAAGATGATTTGATTTACGCCGCGTTTCATGTCCAGCCTTCCCACTTGGGGCCAGCGGTTCACGGGGCGCACAGCCTGGGCCTTCCAGGGCTGAACGTGACCATTCCGCATAAACAGACCTGCATGGATTTCTGCTCGGCGATCGATCCGGACGCGGAACAAATGGGCGCCGTCAATACATTGGTTTATACGAAAGATGGCTATCAAGGTTTTAATACGGACTGGATCGGTATGGACAGGGCGCTTCAGGCGCGCGGCGTTTGCATAGCGGGACGCTCCGTCGTCGTGCTGGGCGCGGGCGGTTCCGCGCGGGCGGCGTGCGTCATGGCCGGGCGGGAAGGCGCGGCGCACCTGACGATTGTCAACCGGACGCGGGAAAAAGCCGAGGCGCTGGCGCGCTTAACGCAAAAAATCCCCATTTCTGTCATGACGCCTTCGGAAATAGGGCATATTAAAAAAAAAGATATTGTCATTCAAACGACGTCTGTGGGATTTGGATCGCAGGCCGGCCTGTCGCCTGTCGGTTCAGAAAGTTTTTTTGAGGGGGTTGACGCGGCATTCGATATCATTTATATTCCGTGGGAAACAGAGTTTCTCAAAATGGCGCGGCGCGCTTCTGTCAAAACGGCGTTCAACGGTTTTTCCATGCTGGTCTATCAGGCGGCTGCCGCTTACGAAATATGGCGGGGCGCCGCTCTAAAAGAAAATTTTCTGTCCGAAGTGATAGAAACGCTTTCTTCCGAAATCAAACAGGATTTTCACTCCTAGAAGCGATCCTGGCCTTAGCGGCGGCGGCCATTCTGGCGGCTGTCCTATCGGTTTTTGCGGGAACCGATCGCGGCAGGGTA
>JAITPB010000201.1 GCA_031289625.1 Clostridiales bacterium
GTGGCTTCGGTTGTGGTTTCGGTCGTGGCTTCGGTCGTGGCTTCGGTTGTCGTTTCGGTAGTGGCTTCAGTTGTGGTTTCGGTTGTGGTTTCGGTCGTAGCCTCGGTAGTCGTCGTGGCTTCAGTTGTCGTAGTTTCGATAAAAGGCGTCTTCAGGCTGGACAGCTCATAAGCCGCCTCGCCTCCCACAGTGCCAACGGGAAATGTTCCCTTCGAAGCGTCCACCAATATGTTGTAGTAAATCATATCGCCCGGAGAAAATCCGGCGACATCGCCGTAATGCAAGGTGTACGCGTAATCCGCTGCATTCGCGCCCGTTACCTCGCCAACCAAAATGCTGTCTTTCAACGCTGCCAAATCCGTTATGTCTTCCGGTTCTGTAGAAGCGTAAATCTGATAGACAAAGCCGCTGTCTTTGCCTGTGGCGGCGGCGGTAAAATGAATCTCCGCGCCTTCATCCGCCACGTCCGCGTCCATGAACCAGCCCATTTGCCTCACTGTCATGCCGCTGGCATTTGAAACAACCTGATACGCGCGAGGGTATGCTGTTTTGGACGCGTCAAGCATCCACTGTTTCGTTCTCCAGTCACTAGTCGGCCCGCTTGCTGTGTTTGCCATAGAACCTGTGTGGTATGTAAGAAAGAATTCTTCATCTGGCTGATAGGCCTCGTCCGATATAATCGTCATACCGTGCCGCGCTTGGTTGTTCGGCCCATAGTTACTCTTGGTTCCGTTGATCCAGTCGTCTATGCGCCAGACAACAATGCCGGCTGGCGAAAAGATTTTCATCAGCCCCGCGTCGAACCCATTCCACTGCCTGTTCTCAATCAAAAAATATTGTCCGTCATCCGGCGAAACAATTTTAACCGGCTGGTAAAGCGGGCTGTTGTTCGCCGCAGTCAGAGCAGCAGGAATTTCTTCGAGCGGTTCATACCATCCCAGTTTTTCCTTATCCCAGGGATCAAAATGCGTGGGAACAGCGCCTGGCCTGGAAGAAGGGGTCTGGCCCCAACTTCCGCTGGACATCAGAGAATAAAGGCCGGGAACGACTTCGTCCTGTGGGAAACCACCCGCGAAACTGCTGAGCGCATACAAGTCCGGCGCGCCAAGGTCGTGGCCCAGCTCATGACACATAACGCCAATGGTAGCTAACGCGTCCCACTGGCGTTCGCCGAACATAGTGTACTCATAGATGCTGTCAATCGTCCAATGGTGCGCCCAAACTTTCGGGCTAGGCGATCCGACCGCGGAAGCTTCGCCCCCCGCCACGACAAACATGATATGCAGCCTGGTATCAGTGTTTGAGGAATTTGTATCATAGGAGCTGAATGAAAAATCAAACTCTTCCTCCAGCGCGTTTAAGGCGCCTTTCACAATCGGCGAAGCGTATAGGCTGACAAGATCTCCGCTTCCGCCCGGGTGCGGTATGGGCAGCGTTACTTTATATGTGCCCGCCGCGGCTGTGTCATGGAGTTGATCGTTCGGAAGCGCCGCAGGTGCAAACTGAAATTGGCCGTTGGAGTTTTCGTCGTAAAAGTCATTTACGGAGTTGGTGACGCCCGCCCCGCCGAAAATCATGTCATGCCAATAATTTTCAGGCGTTTTTCCATTGTAGAGCGAATCCTGGGCATTGAAAAGGACGTTGCTGAACTCCACCAAAACCAAAATCAATTTTTCCTCGCCGACGCGCGCTGGATAAGGATAATCCGGCGCGCCGCTGTCCGGCGCCGCGGGGCCAAGCTGAAAATCATCCGGCGCCGCGGGTTCCGCTGAGGCCAGCATCTGCGCGTAATCTTCCGCCTTAGGCGCGAAAGCGGCTGGGGCCTGATCGGCAGGCACAAGCATACGCGGCGCACTTCCGTTCGCGCTGGCGTAGTAATACGTTCCGTCCGCGCCTTCCTGTACGGCATATTCCTCGCCTTCATGCGAAACCGCCGTAAAATGCAGCCATTCATCTCCATATTGCTGGATTTGAATGACGCTTCCGTTGGGCTGCCGGTATTCGACAAAACCCGGATACGACGGAGCGGCATAAGCAGAGCGGGCAAAGCCAACGCTCACTACAGATACCGCACAGGCCGCTGCGAAGAGCCTGAACCCGCTTGCCACGCGGCGGCACGGCGACCGGAGACGCGGCGCGTCCCCCTTTTCCTGAACCATATACATCTCATCCTTTCTCGGCAAAAATTCTATTTTTCGCCAATACATATCATATAACACAATGTAGGAAAAAGAAAGATGAAGGATAAAAAAAAGACGAATCAAAATGAAAAAGTTCACAATTCATCGTTAAGTCATGGATGAATTGTAAACTTTTGGATTATCTGGAGACGCACGCCCAATGTCAACCTAAACGCTGCCGGAGGTGGGTTTTAACAGCGAGAGCATCGTATGGATCGTGGTGGACTTCCCATTAAACAACTGCTCATAGTAAAACTTCCTTTGCATCAGCTTTCTTCTTGCTGTTCAGACATAGCGCGGGGATAGCGCAAGCCGCCGTAAACGCCGCCGAACACCAAAATACGATAGTGAACGCGGGTGAAACATCGTTTGCGGCTATTGCGGCGAGATTGTGCGATAGTATTATCGCAAGCAATGCCGTACCGAACGCCCCGCCGATTTGCTGGAAAATACGCATTGAAGTCGTTCCCTGCGCTGTGTATTTGAGGTCGAGTCCATCATATATCGCCACCATTATCGGCACGACCAGCGGGCTAAGCCCTACGCCTCGAACGAGCAGAATGATTATCGGCAGGATAAGACTTTGACCATTTCCAAGAAACGCAAGCGGCACAGTCCCCATGAGCGTGAGTAAGACGCCGCCGAGAATAATGGGCTTCGGGCCATATTTATCCGCCCATTTACCCGCTGTGCTTCGTGTGAGAAGCATTCCGATACCCTGCGAAGCGAGCAATAAACCCGCCGTAAATGCGGACGTATTGTGGACTTGCTGGAAATACAGCGGCAGCACAAACAACGTTCCGGTTGAAACCATTCCATAAGCAAATACCAGTGCGGTTGACGCGGAGAAATTGCGTTGTTTGAACAGCCGGACATCCAGCAATGGCGATTTTTTACTGTGCAGAACATATACGCAATAGGATATGAGCAGAATCGCGCCCGCGGAAATCATAACAAACGCACTCGCTTTGTCCTCTCCGCGTAAGCCGGAAATTCCAAAAATCAGACTTATAAACGCCAACGCGAGAAGAATAAGCCCGGCAAAATCAAGCCGCTGCTCCTTGTCAGCCGGTTCGGTTGGCGGCAGCGCTTTTCGCGAAAGGAAGTACGCTGCGATGCAAAGCGGAATGTTAATGACAAAAATCCACCTCCACGGCCAGTAATGCACGATTAATCCGCCTATTGTCGGACCCAGTATGGGGATGATTGCGCTTGGCAGTGAAACTATCGCCAGAAGAGAGCCGAGTTTCTGGCCCCCGGAATATCGGATTAACATCGTCTGCATCAGCGGTATCATGATTCCCGCGCCCGCGCCTTGCAGCACGCGGAACGCTATCAAGCTTCCCATATTCCAAGCGAAAATCGCGCCAACCGAGCCGGCAAAGAAAACACCGATAGCCAGCAGGTAAACGTTCTTGCCTGAAAAGCGGTTGGCAAGCCAGCTTGAAAGCGGCACGGTGATGCCCAACGCGAGAACGTAGGCGGTCGCCAGCCATTGGGCCACGGAAATGTCGCTGTGAAGTTCAGTGGCAATTGTTTTAACCGCTACATTGACAATTGTCGCGTCAAGCGCGGGCGCGAACATGCCAAACACAAGCACAAGCGCGATTTTGACCAATTTAGGATCCAGTTTAGCCTTTTCCATGATTATCCTCCTTTTGCTTCGCGAGCATAGCGATCATTTGCTTTAACCGCCTCCTTAGTGAGTGTTCACTTTTCCTCCTTAACCTGCTGACAGTGCCTCGTATAAGGCGCGTTATTAGCGACGATAAGAATATTATAATCGAATTCAATTCGTTTGTCAGAGAGGATTGTAAATTTTTCGCGAACACGGGTAAAAAAGTTTAAAAATCACGGCTAACGTAAAAAAGGCCGACGTCCTCCATGTTCAGATAGAATTGGAGAACAAAGGTTTCGGCGGCCTGCTTAACGCAACTCAATCCCTTCGCTGCAGCACCCACGTCAAAATCTCCGCGAATGGCGTCATGGCGTTTTTCGCTTCCTGCAGCGTATTCGTATTAGCGCCCACTTCCACCAGCATGGCTTTGGGCGCCAAATGCAGCCCATACCGGTACGCTTTAATATAATTTTTCCGCATCAGCCCCGGATAAAGTTCATTGCCTGTCAGGAGCATCTGAAGGCTCAGCGCGAAATTTTCTGTCAGATAGGGATTCACCAGATCGGGCATGGCTTTGGGGCGGCCTTTTTGGTTCAGGCAGGTGATGCCGTTGAACATCATGATCCGCGCTGTCGGTACGCCGTTGATCTCGCACGCCAGGCGGACGTTTTCCGGCACCCCGTCCCTGTGCAGATCAATTGTAACCTCAATGCTGGGAAAACGTTCCAGAACGCTTCGCACTGCGGGTTCCATTCTTTCATAGCTGCCCTCCCGTTTTTCTTTGCCATTGACCATGTCATAGCGGCCTCTGTCATGCACGACGGGGATGTGATATTGCTGGGATAAAATCTCCGCCAATGCTCTGCCAACGCCCACGATGGTATCCTCCTCAGCGCCAGGACGGGAATCTGCGAAGGTTTCTCGGGAGTGCGTGTGATAAATCAAGATTTTGGGTTCATTCCCAGACAGATCCGTACTCATGTCCGTTGCCAAAAAATGCTGTATGTCCAAATCTTGCGGCGTCACATAAGCGGTTTCATCTACCATATACACATACCGGCGCAAATCTTCCATTGTGGTAAGGCCGGAAATATTTTCAAACGTAGGATACAACGGCGCGATTAACGGCTCTTCGCCCTCTTCCACAAAGGCGTCCGGCGTATTGGCGCTGTAACGGGCATATTCACGGGCGTATTCACGCCGGGCGGCTTCTTCCAGTTTCGGATTGCTTTTCCATACCCAGACCACTGTTACAAGCACCGCGCTCAGTAAAAGCGCGTTCCATATCTTTTTCTGCGTCTCCCTCATAGTCAGCGGCTCCTCATTCCATCTTTCTTTTAGAATTTATGATTTTTCAATAAGATTATGTCAAACATTTTGCAAGGCGGGTATATTTTGGACAATATTGGAAATGATTAAGCTAAGAGAGTGGAAAGAAGATGATACTTTGAAATTTAAAAAATTTGTTCTCATTACACTGGGCGTGAGTGTTTTTGTGTGCGCCGCGAGCGTGCTGATCGGTTATTGGGCGTTCGGCCCGGATCCCGGGAAAAACAATCCACGGTTCAGCGCCTTAAATGAACAGGCGCCTTCCGATTCCCGGCCGCCCACTGCGGCGCGCCTGGATGAAGAGCCCGCTCCAGCCGCCCAGCCGCCTCTGCCTACGCCGGAACCGGTGCGGATTCATTCCGGCACGACAATGATCTATGAGTATTATTACCAGGGCGACAATCGAATCGAAACCAGCGAGGAAGAAGCGCCCTATTTTTTGCTGAACATGACGCAGGAAAAACTGCGGGAGCAGTTCGAGGATTGGCAAATCGTTGAATTTACGGATACACAGGTGGTCATGCGCAAAAACGTCCCCGGCGCCAGCGCGCACAGTTATATTTTGGGCGTAAAGGACAATTACGTCGCCGTGTTCCGCCAAACGTCCGCCGGAGCCATCAATCTGAAAGAAATTACCAGTATGCCCATTCAAGCGCTTTCCCCCGACGAACAGCAAAAACTCAGAGACGGCATCAAGGTGGCGGACGACGAACATCTCGCCAAAGTATTGGAGGATTATGGAAGTTGATATTTTTTTCGGAAATGGTTCATACTAAAAAAGCCTCGTGAAAGGATGATCAACTTGGCTGGAACTTGCAAGTCTAAATCGTGCGCCAATTATAAATCCATCGAAAAAGGGCTGTCGCTCGATTTTCGGAATATTCACAGCGTCAATTGCAAAGACTGCGTGTATTTTTGCTCCCGCAACTGCGGGATGGATACAGCCAGTTGTATTGGCCCTGAACTGGAAATGATTGGTTGAAAACCGCTCAAGGCTGTGATGATTCACGGCTTTGAGCGGTTTTTTTGCGCAGGGGAGGGCAGTCCGACCAAGGGCCAGACAGGGCCGGTCACGTCAAGCTTTTTGAAATTTATCTTTTTGAAATTTTTTGAAATTTATCATGACAACAGTACATACTGTGTGGTATTATCTCAGTGTGGTAACTGTACTATAGTATACGTAATTTGATACAAATCGATAGCAATTACGAAAGGATTGTTGCAATGTTGAATTGGGTTCGGGTAGCCAAAGTATTGCATAATTACGTAGTGTTTTGGCTTGGTCAGACGTTATCTCAGATAGGAAGCGCAACAACAAGCTTCGCTATAGTGCTGTGGGTTTATGACCAAACGAAAAGCCCTTTGTCAACAGCGCTTCTGTCCGTATTTACATGGATACCCAAAATCGCCTTTGGGTTAGTAGCAGGTTCGATTGTTGATAGGGCGAACAAAAAAGCGGTTGTAATGATTTCTGACTCATTCACGGCAATTATGTCTTGCGCTCTGCTTATTTTGTTTTCAACAAAGAATTTATGTGTTTGGCATATCTACGCGTTTAATATTTTAACCGGAGTGTTTTCGTGCTTACAATATAATGCGTCCGAAGTGGTGCAGACAGTATTGGTACCGAAACAATATTATATTGCAACTAGCGGTATGCGCTCGTTCACAAACGGTGCTTCTGGACTGATTGCCCCCGCGTTAGGTGCTGCTCTGTACGTACTTGCTGGTATGAGAATTGTAATAATTATTGACATTTGTACTTTCTTTGTTGCAGCTATATCACTGATCGTTTTTGTTAGAATTCCTAAAATAGAATCTGTTCAAGAGAGCAAGTTTTCTATCAGTCATTTTTGGACTGACTTCTTGAATTCTGCAAAATTTTTGAAAAGTAGTAGAGAACTGCTTAGTCTGACGATATACTTCTGCTTTGTTAATTTGCTATCAGGGATAACGTATTTCAGCTTACTATCTCCTATGATACTTGGGGCAACTGGGAATAACGCGAATACACTGGCGCTTGTAAGTACTTTGTTGGGTTTCGGAATGATTGTTGGAAGTTTTTATGTAACTTTACATAAGGAAAGTCGCAAAAAAATGCAAGTCATCTGTCTTGCTGTTGGGTTATCTTTTGCGCTCGGCGATATAGTTCTGGCAATTGGCAATACAGCCGTCATTTGGTGTGTAGGAGCATTTTTTTCCAGTTTTTTTATACCGCTTTCTAACGCAAATGAAAGCTTCATATGGCGGACAAGTATTCCAATTGCATTCCAAGGCAGAGTTTTTTCTGCAAGGGATGCCATACAACAAGCGATGCGCCCGATTGGTATGTTGCTCGGAGGATTTTGGGCGGAGTATTTTTTTGAACCTAATATTGTAGGACAGAATAGTGTTATTAACGTTATGGTAGGGAACAGTAGCGGTTCTGGAATAGCATTTATGTTCTTATTAACAGGGGTATTAGGTGTATTGGTTTCCTTAACAGTTTACGTGAAATTCAGAAATTATGTTAACGAGTAGGCAGTTAGAAAAAATAAACTGACCAATTATACTCACGCACGAAAACATTTTCCGTAAATTAAGCCGCACTCTTCCGCCCCCTTTTGCAACTAGTGCAGACATCCGTAAATAAAGAGGCCTATTAAACTCTAAGGAGTTTGCCAGTGTAATTCCATTGAAATGGCTTTTTCATATGCTCATTATAAAATTGGCTCTTATTGTGTTTTAGAATGCTATATTGCCATAAACGCCGGAAACAAGCCATTTCAGGCGTTTGCTCACTTATTTAGAATGGCCTATTTAAGCCGTTTTTTAGT
>JAITPB010000039.1 GCA_031289625.1 Clostridiales bacterium
ACATGTTCGTCTTGGCCATAAAATTCAGATCCATGTTGAATGTTACAAACCAGTAGTCGCCGCTGTTTTTGTCCTTAAGCCAACTGTAAAATTGGGTGGAGGTAAAGGCCGTTTGATTAGGCGGACTAACGGACTTTAAAAGGTACACCTCATCCTTGAGGGTTTGAACTTCGACGTTTAAAGCGGAGGTTTCGGCGTTATAGATCGCCCCGCCTGAATAATAGGCGGTTACGGCGGCTTTGATGTCATTCTGGATCAGCAGCCCGCCGCCGTCCGTTTTCGGTATTTCACGCGGCTTAAAACTATATGTCACATCAAAGAAACCCGCGTCGCCCTGTTCAAGGATGCCGCGGTTCTTGAATAGAACCGTTTCGTCGCCAGGGCCCTCATAACCGGCGGTTTCGAATTCCTCTCCGCCGACAGTCGGCGCCGCGCCAAAGACACGCGGTATGCGGATTTCGACGCTGCCCGGTTCATAGCGCCCATCAAAATCGTATATGGTCACTTTATAATTGATTCGCACAGAGAAGTTAATCTGACCGTCTGGGTTGCCGTAGTCAGGGTACGATATATTCGTATCCGTTACAGGCCGTCCGCCTTTCAGGTAAGAAAGCTTTACCTCCACCTTGGCTTCCTGCCCCGGCTGAACTTTCTTCAAATCGTCAAAATCAACAGGCGATTTTTCCGATTCAGAAATTTTTTGCTCATCAGTGTTCAATAAAATTAAATCTTCATCCGTATTATCAGTGCTCAATAAAGTTAAATCTTCATCCGTATTATCAGTGTTCAATAAAGTTAAGTCTTCATCCGTATTATCAGTGCTCAATAAAGTTAAGTCTTCATCCGTATCATCAGTGCTCAATAAAGTTAAGTCTTCATCCGTATCATCAGTTTTCAATTCAGTTAAAGCTTCATTTGTATTTTCTTCTGCTTGTGAATCTTGCTTTGCGCCAGATTCTATCTCGCTGGCCTTTATAGCCGGGAATACCGTGAATATCTGCGCTGTTATCGCGACGGCTGCGACGGCTTTAAGCCAATGTCTGTTGAACAATTTCATGACACAACCCCCTGACATAATTTAATATTCAGGCCAGGCATAGCCCATTCCGCCGACCATTGATACATTAGCGCCTTACATATGCGCGGCAAAAAATCACTCTCCCTTTTTCAATATACCATCGTAGTTTCGGCGCTTTTTCTGCAATTTATCCCAAAAAAAACAACCGTACTCCCATTATCAAACGGGAACCGGCTGTTTCTCCATTAAACAGATTTTAATATATCATAAAAAATCGCAGCCCTCGGCTTTTCCTGGGCTATGATTTTTTTAACGCCTTATTCTGATTGTGTCAAGCTGTTTTTCTTATGTGTTCTTGGCTGCTAGACTTATTTAAAATAAACATCGCCACCATATTATTAAGTGTTTCCGACTGACTTGTAAGCTGCTGCGCGGCAGCGGCAAATTCCTCACTGGTAGACGAATTCGACTGGACGACGTTTGAAATCTGATTAAGCCCCATTGTGATCTGCGAAATCGCTTCGGCCTGTTCTTGAGAAGATGTAGAAATTGTTGAAATGATTTCAGATATCTCATTGACTTTTTCTACGATAATCTTTAGTGATTCTGCTGTTGACTGAGCCTTAGCGGAACCTTCGTTGATACGCTTAATAGAATCCTGAATAAGTACAGTGGTTTCTTTAGCCGCATTTTGACTTCTCCCAGCCAGGTTTCTGACTTCTTCCGCCACAATCGCGAAGCCTTTCCCATGTTCTCCGGCGCGCGCCGCTTCCACAGCGGCGTTGAGGGCAAGTAAGTTAGTTTGAAAGGCTATATCTTCGATTGTTTTAATGATCTTGGATATGCTGTTGCTGGATTGCTTTATGCCTTCCATAGACTCCAACATTTTGTTCATTTCATCGTTGCCAGCTAACGCATTCATCCGTGATTCCTCAGAGATTTTATTGGCTTTTTGGGAATTTTTTGCATTTACCTGGGTTTTTTCGTTGACCGTATCTACAGTGGCTGATAATTCTTCGACCGATCCAGCCTGATCGGTAGCGCCAGTGGCCAAATTCATACTGCTTTGAGAGATACTCTTAGCCCCTGCGGAAACCTGATCGGTAGCGGATAAAATATTGCTCACGATCTCATTAAGCTTGTCGCGCACAGCGTTCATTGAGGTGTTTATCGCTGAAAAATCGCCTAGAAATTGACGGTTGACGTGTACGTTAAGGTTAGCCGAGGCAATTTCATTCAGTACATTGCCAATTTCACTTATATAGGACGATAAAGTCTCCGTGGTAAAATTAAACGCGTCTTTCATTTCCTTAAAATTACCTTTGTAGTCACCTATAACTTTGGCGCTCATGTTTCCTTTTGTTATTTCTGTTAACACGTTAAGCGCTTCCATAACAGGGTTGACGATAGCGTCCATTAGATTGTTCAGACTCCGCATCAGCACACGCCAATCGCCGCTGTATTTATCCTCATTCGCGCGGGTTTGCAGCTTGCCATCTATAGAAGCTTGAACCAGGACGTTTATCTCGCTGGCGACATCTTTTATATTCTTGCGGATATCTTCTACAGACTCGTTGATGACAATCTTTTTGCCCGGGAACATCTTAAGGGGCGTGTCGAATTTACCGTTTCCGATTTCATTTACGATACCGAATGTATATATATTGTCGTTAATATAGCTCTTATTCATCCTATTCACGTTTTTGACCAATTCCGCATAAGCGCCTTTATAAGCGGTTTCGTCAACAAAAATGTCAATATTTCCTTGGTCATGCTGATGAGCCATATTGATAATGTCGCTGACTATTCGTTTTATGGTTGTTTGCGCTAGCTGCAGATATCTGGTTAATTCGCCCAGCTCGTCTTTATCATCGCTGTCTAAGGTATTGTCTATATTCCCGTTGGATATGTCATTGGCCGCATGGGTAACCGCAATGACCTTTTTGGTGATTGCATTTGATAGAATCATTGCAATCACTAAGCCTGCAAGAATGATAATGATGGTCAGGACAATCATTATCATCAGGGTGCTGCTTGCGGAAGCGCTTGCGGAAGCATTATGCGTGCTGATGGTATCGCTTGCGGTAGCGACTAATTCGGTTAAGCGGTCGCTGACTGATTCCGCAAGCTCCCCGCCCTCTCTAAGGGCATCACGTGCTTTTTCAAGCTCCCCGGCTAAAGAATTTGTATATACCTGACTATTAATTACTGGATATCCGGTATTTCGGTTTGTCGCTAAATCATAAATACTATCCGCCTGGGCTTTGAGATCCGCAACTCGTGCATCGTCCAAAAGCTGTCCTGGTACTAGCAGAGATTTGTATTTGTCCATGTCTTCTTTGAACGCTTCAAGACGCGTCTGAACTGAAGTCTGTAATGATGCTATTTTTTCATTATCTCCGATATAAACGATAATATTGGCGGTATCACGCCGCACCCTGGCAAAATTCATTTGTGCCTCCATAAGCGTT
Source organism: Clostridiales bacterium (assembly GCA_031289625.1). Lineage (GTDB taxonomy): Bacteria > Bacillota > Clostridia > Lachnospirales > WQUN01 > JAITPB01. Next base: position 3,490 of record JAITPB010000039.1, read on the forward strand.
TTTAAGCGTTCGTCGGGTCCGCTTAATAGGCTGCTATATATCGTATCAATATTCCGAATCATATAGCATCCTAAAAATCCCAAAATCGCGCTTAAGATAAGAATGATGGCAAAACCCGTAAGCAATTTATATTTTATTAAGAGATTATTAAACCAACTGATAATAAGACCCCCCATATTTTGGATTTTTAAGATTTATCTATACCCAAATAGAGCATACACTTTACGTCTGGCTAAGTGCATGAATGAATCACTTATTTAGGCTGTGTTTTTATGATAACCCAATGCGGCGAAAAGATACCGCTCGTTTACAACTTGAGACGAACCATCACGCAATAGCCAGAAAAAATCCCCCGTGAAACGCTTCCGTCTTACGGGGGATTTTGCGTTGTGTCAGGCGGGCCAGTATTTCGTGAGCATACGCCCCGCAAAAAAAGAACCTGGTCACATGGGGGGATGGGACCAGGCTTGAGGGGGGATATTAAATGTTCCTTAAAAACTTTAAGGATACACTATAATAATTCCCAGTACGATAAAATTTAAACCTCAAAAACGAAAAATAAAAAAAGTTTTTTTAAAAGCGGTTACTGGCAGCCCAGCAGATCGATCAGATACGGCAGCGCCCGCTCAAAGCAAACGCCGTAACGGCGCTCCAAATCGGCTTCCACTGTCAGCTCAATGCAGCGGCGCGTGTATTGCACCGCGGTTTGCGCCGCGTCAGCCAGCCCGGCGCCATGCAGCAGCCCCGCCAGCAGCGCGCTTCCGAACACGTCGCCCGTACCGTGAAAATAACCGTCCGCCCGGCTCTCCGTATAATAGGCGGTTTCCCCTGTGACGCTGTCATAGCTGGCCGCGCCCAGCGCCGCCGGATCAAACGAAACTCCCGTCAGCACCACTTTGCGCGGGCCGAGGCTGGACAACCGCCGCAATAAATCCTCAATATACAATTGATCATATGTCTCGCCCACATACGCTTCGTCTAACAGAAACGCGGCTTCCGTCAGATTGGGGACGATGACGTCCGCGTGGCCGCAAAGTTTGGCCATGCCTTTCGCCATCTCGGGGGTATACACGGAATAGAGCTTTCCGTTGTCCGCCATGACTGGATCCACCAGAACCAGGCCGTCGTCCGCGCGGAACGTGTCAAACAAGTCCGCGACGAGATCAATCTGCTTGAATGATCCCAAAAAACCGCTGTACAGGGCGTCAAAGCGCAGCCCAAGCGATTGCCAGTGCTTCGCGATGGGCACAATGTCCTCGGTTAGATCTCTGTACGTAAACCCTTCAAACCCGCCTGTGTGCGTGGACAGCACAGCCGTAGGCAGCACGCCGCAGTCAAACCCTGCGGCGGACAGAATGGGCAGCGCCACGGTCAGCGAGCATCTGCCCATACAGGAAATATCGTGAACCGCCATGATCCTTTTCTGCTGATTCAAATGAAAACCTCCATAAATTAAAACCACATTCAGATCTCACACATTCAGATCTCTGTTGTACTTCGCCGCGCCATAGTGTATCATGGACAGGTAAAAATCACAAATTCTTAGCATTTTGGAGGCGAACGCACTTGAAAAGCCTTTGCCCGCCAGCACTTTTTGTCTCGCTCTTATGCGTCGCGATCATGCTTCTGGTTTTGAACGCGCCGGAGCCGGCCGGCTTATCCAACAATGGAACCATCGGCGATTTTTATCGCGTGATACAGCCCTGCGGCATTGAATTTATAGATTCTCTTTCCTATCACGACAGGTACACGCCCACCTATGTTATGACCTACGCGCGGGGAGGGGGTATCTCCCTTCAGCAAAAACTCTGCCGCTTTCTCCAAACTGATTACTCTGTCTATAAATATCTGACCTCGCAATTCGCGGCTGTCAAACTGGCCAAAATTTTCAGCGCGGTCTCAAACCGGATCGCCGGCAAGCCCACGGCTCTTTTTCAAATGTTTTGGATGGGGCTGATATACACCGTTCTCTTTGGCTTTGCGATTTATCTGATCCTGCGGTTCATTTTTCGCCGCTTCGGACGGGTTATATTTTTGTTTGCCTCTGCGGTGTTCTGTTTTGCTTTTTGTGATCAGGGCTATCTGCTTTACTTTAATTCTTTTTACGGGGAAGCGGCACAATATGTCTTCACTTTTTTGTGCATCGGACTCTTCTTGCATCTGATGGAGATGGAAAAGCAATCCCTGCCCCGCTTCGTATTATACATAGCGGTTCTGCTGATGGCGGCGTCCAAGGCCGCTTACGCGCCCGTCGGCATTCTGTTTTCGTTTGCGCCCCTCTCTTTGCTTCCGCCGAAACGCGTCCCGCGTATGGCGGTTTTATCCCTCATGACGATCGTGACTGGCTTAATTGTGATCTTCTCCGCCATGTTTACACCGCAGTGGATGGAAGACGACACGAATTTCAACGCGGTATTTTCCGGCGTGCTTAAGTACAGCCGCACCCCGGAGCAGGACTTGGCGGAACTGGACCTGGATCCGTCTTTGTCCGTACTCAAAGGCAGCGAAGCGTATCAAAAAAAATATCCCATAGACATTCTCTCGGGAAATTTTCAAAAGGGATTTTATGACAAGATCGGGAAAGGGAAGATCGCGCTGTTTTACGCGAGGCATCCAATGAGGTGGCTGCGCGTGATGCGGATGTCGGCGGATTACGCAAAATCCATCCGGCCTATGTATCTGACGAATACGCAAAACCCGTCTGCTCCGATCGAACAGTCCCATCGGTTTTCCGTCTGGGAAAGCGTTCGCGCCTGGTCTGGCATCAGCTCGTTTCCTGTGACGGTGGACGTGTTTATTTTGACGTTCGCTTTGATCGTGTATATCATCGCATTCGCGGAGGCGCCCGCCGGAACAGGCGCCCCTCTCGCGTGTCTGCTGGGAACGATGGCCGCGTCGGCCCTGTATAATTTCTTAATCCCTTATATCAGCAACGGCGTCTGCGATCTCGCGAAGCATATGTTTGGGTTTGTGCATTTTTATGACCTGCTGGTGTTTATCCTGCTGGGCACAGTGATCCAAAAACTGGAAGGTAGGTTGAAAAATAAAAATTATTCCACAATGCCGCCTTCTACCACCAGATCATCCGGGTTCACAGCGTCTCCATAAACAGGCAGAAGCGTCTCATCATAGTCCTGATGGAAAAACTCTTCCGTTCCCAAAGCAATGATTTCCTCGTTCAGCCAGTTCAGCAATTCTGTATTGCCTTTGCGCACGGCGGGCGCGATGGTATCCAGGCCGCCCAGGCTGGGAACGCCAACGGTAAAGCCGGGGTTTTGCAGCGCCCAGGCCAGCACTTCCGTATTGTCCGTGGAGAACGCGTCGCCGCGGCCATCCAGCAGGGCGTTAAACGTTTCCGTGTACTGATCGAATTTTAATAAATTGACCTCTGGATGGTTCTCGGTAAAATACGTCTCCGCCGTCGTGCCTTTGGCTACGATTAATGTTTTGCCGCTCAGTTGGCTGACGTCGGTGATCAGCGCGCTGTCCGGGCTGACCACGCCCAGCGCGACTTTCATATACGGGCTGGCGAAATCCACCGCTTCCGCCCGCTCTTCCGTCACGGTAAAATTCGCGAGGACAATATCCACCTTGGCTGTTTCCAAATATTCCACGCGGTTGGCCGGTTCCAAAGAGACATATTCGACAGCCGCGCCCAAATCTTTTCCAATGCGATCGGCGAAATATACGTCATACCCTTGATAATTCCCACTTGCGTCCACATAACCGAACGGCGCTTTATCGCTGAAGACGCCGATCACCACTTTGCCGCTGGACTGAATGTCCGCCAGCGTCCGGGCCGTAACAGCGTCCTGGCTCGCGGAAGACGAACACGCGCTTAGCGCGAGCGTGAAAGCGGCCGCTGTCATCCAAAACATTTTTTTGATCTGATGATGGATTTTATGATTGATGCTATTTTTCATTTTACACCCAACCCCTTCTTTTTTCTATTTTCAAAACTGAACATGTTGAGAAACCGTTTCGCGCGATCTGTCCGAGGGTTGGTAAAAAAATCCTCGGGCGCGCCGCTTTCCACAATTTCCCCTTTGTCGATAAAAATAATGCGGTCAGCCGCCGCTTTGGCGAATTGCATTTCATGCGTCACAATCAGCATGGTCATACCTTCTTCTGCCAATTCCAGCATTACGTCCAGCACTTCGCGCACCATCTCCGGATCCAACGCCGCCGTGACTTCGTCGAACAGCATTATCGCGGGTTTCATAATCAGCGCGCGGGCAATCGCAACGCGCTGCTTCTGCCCGCCGGAGAGCTGCCGGGGAAACGCCGACTTTTTATCCAGCAACCCCACCCGCGTCAGGAGGCGCTCCGCGTCCGCTTCCGTTTCTTTTCGCGATCGCTTCTGCGCTTTCATCGGGCCTAAGAGAATATTTTCCATGACGTTCATATGCGGAAATAAATCGTAGCTTTGAAACACCATGCCGATTTTCTGACGGATCAGCGGCCATTTCGTTTTGTCGCAGGTAAGAACCCGGCCCTCCAGGGCAATCGCTCCGGAGTCGATCCGCTCCAATCCGTTGACGCACCGCAGAAGCGTACTTTTGCCGCAGCCGGACGGGCCGACCAAAACCACCACTTCCCCTTTTTGAACGGAAAAGGAAATATTGTTCAGGACGATTTGGCCGTCAAAAGATTTTCGCAGTGTTTGAATCTCCAGCACGGCCTCATCCCTTCCATTTATTTTCCAGCAGACGCGCCAAAGACGATATGGGATAGCAGGCGATAAAATAGAGCAAAAATACCGCGCCATACACCCATAGCGCGCCGGACGGCGCGGCGTATCGGTTTGCCTCGATGATCTGCTGGCCGACTTTCAGCACTTCCACCACGCCGATGAGTACCACAAGAGACGTCGTCTTGATCATGCGTGTGGAGAGATTGATCGCCAGGGGAATCAGCCGCCGCGCGGACTGCGGAAAAATAATGTGCAGATATACGCGCCATGGGGAAAGCCCCAAAGCCAGCCCGCTGAGATATTGGTGCTTCGGAATGGAGATCAGGACGCCCCGGACCAGATCGCCCATTTCCGCCGTACCCCACATCGTGAAAACAATCAGCGCCGAGGCATATCCCGAGAGTTGAATCCCAAAGGCTTTTGTCATGCCGAAATACGCCAGGAACAGAAGCACAAGCTGCGGCATAATCCGGATAAACTCCAGATAAATTTTCGCAGCGGCTTTCACCACCGGGTTTTTCAGCGTCATGGCGCAGCCCAGCAAAGTGCCCAAAACGAAAGAAAACGCCATCGAAAGCAAAGAAATCCGCAAAGCTGTCCACAGACCCTTCAACAGCCGGACGCCGTTCGCGCCTTCAAACAGCACTCTGACTCCCATATCCTGCATATCGAAATTTCCTTTCCACAAGAGACAAGACAGTTGAAACCGGCAAAAGGATCAGCAAATAAAAGGCAACCAGCATGGTCAGCGCTTCATTGGTTTTGTAATAGAGCCCGATTAAATCTTTCGCGACATACATTAAATCCGCCAGCGCCAGCACGCTGAAGACCGACGTCTCTTTGATCAAAAAGATCATATTCGCGCAAATCCCCGGCAATGAGATGGCGGCGGCCTGGGGCAGGACAATGCAGCGCATAACCTGCGCCCGCGTCAGCCCAAGGCTTAGCCCAGACTCAACCTGTATTTTTTCGATGGATTCCAGCCCGCTGCGAAACGCTTCCGCCATATAGCCGCCGCCGAGAAACGTCAGGCCGATATACGCGCAGACTTCCGAGCTGAGGCGGATCCCGGCCTTTGGCAGACCAAAATAGAGAAAAAACAATTGCACCAAAAGAGGCGTGTTCCGAGATAATTCTATGTAGGCCGCCGCGATATTTTTCCCGATGGGAACCCGATAATATTGCGTCAGGCCGCAAACCAGCCCGGCCAGCAGGGAAAGGGCTATGCCGACGGCGGCTATCCGCAGCGTTAAAAGGGCGGCGTCCACGTAAAGCGGAGCGTAACGAGCCATAAACGCGAAATCCATTTCATTCCCTCTTTAAAGAGAAGCTGGCAAATCTAAATGTTCGTGAATGTAATACAGCACAGCGGCGATGGTTTTAGCGTCCACGATCTCGCCGCGCCGGATCATGTCAAAGGCTTCTTGCGGCGTGTATGTCTCCAGCGTGACAAATTCATCTTCATCTAATCGCTGTTCGCCTTGATGAATCCCCTCCGCCAGATACAGGAAAAGTTCTTCGGTGCAAAAACCGATAGAGCTATAAAACCGGAATAGAAAGGTAATTTTATCCGCCTGTATCCCTGTTTCTTCTTCCAATTCCCGCGCCGCGCAGACCGCCGGGTCTTCCCCTTTTTCACAGACGCCCGCCGGCATTTCGAGCGCCATATCCTGTATCGGATGGCGGTACTGCCGCACAAAAATGAGCTTTCCATCTGTGTCTACGGGCAAGACGGCCGCCCCTGGGCCGTGAATGACCACCTCGCGCAGAGCCTCCCGGCCATCCGGGAGGCGAATCCTGTCATGGCGCATTTGAACCAGCAAGCCTTCAAACACGGTCTTGCCGCTGACAATTTGATAATCCGAAGTGGAATCAGCCATATGTTTCCTCCTTTCGCGCTGTCTGTATGCTGAAATTCCTTTATGCCAAAATTCCTTTATGCTAAAATCCGTTTATGCTAAAATTCCTTCATGCCAAAATTCCTTTATGCCAAAATCCGTTTATGCTAAAATTCCGCGCTGCCCGGCGTGCGCGGATACGGTATGACGTCGCGGATGTTCTGCATACCGGTCAGATACATGACGCAGCGTTCAAAGCCCATGCCAAAGCCCGCGTGCTTCACGCTTCCATATTTTCGCAAATCTAAGTACCACCAATATTCTTTTTCGGGCAGTTGAAACTCGGCCATCCGCCGCTGCAGGACGGAGAGCCGTTCCTCTCTCTGACTGCCGCCGATGATTTCTCCGATGCCGGGCGTCAGTAGATCCATGGCGGCCACAGTCCGGCCATCGTCATTGAGCCGCATGTAAAAGGGCTTGATCTCCTTGGGATAATGAATCACAAACACAGGACGCTTAAAAAATTCTTCCGTCAGATAGCGTTCATGTTCCGTCTGCAAATCCATACCCCAGCTGACCGGATATGCAAAAGAATGGTTCGCTTCGCGCAGGATCTCCACCGCTTCCGTGTACGTGACGACGCCAAACGCCGCGTCCAGCACAGCGCGCAGCCTGACGAGCAAGCCTTTGTCCACGTAGGCGTTGAGAAACGCCATTTCTTCCGGCGCTTTTTCCAGCACCATGCGAATGACGTGTTTCAGCAAATCCTCCGCCAATTTCATATTGCTGTCCAAGCCGGCAAAGGCGATTTCCGGTTCAATCATCCAAAATTCCGCGGCATGGCGCGGCGTATTGGAGTTTTCCGCGCGAAAAGTAGGGCCGAAGGTATACACGTCCCGCAAGGCCAGCGCGAATGTCTCCGCGCTCAACTGGCCGCTGACCGTCAGCTTGGTCATTTTCCCAAAAAAATCCTCTTGATAATCAATCCGCCCTTCTGGCGTTTTCGGCGGACAGTTCATGTCCAAAACCGTGGCTTGAAACATTTCCCCCGCGCCTTCGCAGTCGCTGGCGGTCAAAATGGGCGTGTGAACGTACACAAAATCCCGCGCTTGAAAGAATTCATGGATGGCGTAGGCCGCCAGGGAACGCACGCGAAACACGGCGGCGAAGGTGTTGGTGCGGGGACGGAGGTGCGCGATGGTGCGCAGATACTCAAAGCTATGACGTTTTTTTTGCAGAGGATAGTCCGCAGGAGCCGCGTTTTCGATTTGAACGGCGGAAGCTTTCACCTCCACCGTCTGCCCCTGACCGGGGCTCTCCACAACCACGCCTTCCACTGTCACGCTGCTGCCAACGCCCAGCTTTACCGCTTCATTAAAATTAACAACTTCTGGGCTCAGGACGACCTGAATGTTTTTGAAAAAGCTTCCGTCATTGATCTCCATAAAGCCAAAATTTTTGTTATCCCTGATCGTTTTGATCCATCCGCCGATGGTAACAGTTTGGCCGATAAACTCATCGGGCTGTTTGAGCAATTCCCTGATGCGAATCATCATGTGTACGCCTCCATGCGCTTTTGTGTCTTGCGATAGTATAGCACAAATGGGAAAGCGATTCAACGCTGTGTAAAACGCCAATCCTCCAAAATATAATACGTATAAAAACGCCCGCCGCAGAACATAATAAAATCATACCATGAAAAAGGAGGTCAATCAAATGGCAAGCCAAGAAATTCAATGCCGCGTACAAACCTGCAAATACAATGACAATGGCAAAGAATGTTCACTGAATAACATCGTCGTTGGCAACTGCGGCTCTCAGGCGCATGACAAGCAAGGCACAGAATGCGACAGCTTTGTCGCTCAATAAATAGCCAATCGGGCAGGAGAGATTTCGTCTCTCCTGCCCGATTGTTTTATCCAAAATTTTCACAATCAGATGCCAAGCGCGGCTCTCTTTTTGTGAATATGCGCAAGTATGCCGGTTGCGGCGGCGTGCGGGTCTGGCTCGACATAGAACTTGCCGCCCACCAGCCCCTCCATATCGGAGGTGAGGACTTTAACCGCCACTGGGCTGCCCAGTACCTGAGGCGCAACGCCGCAATGCGTAAAGACGCCCAGCGTCGCCGCCCATGTCCCGATGGACACAGCTTTTTCATGTTGAAGCTCCGGGGCGGAGGCCGCCGCCGGAAGCTGACTGATGCTGACGCCCAGATACCCTGCCAGTGCGGCCAGCAAGTCGCCGATTCTGGAATTGTCCACACAGCTTCCCATGTGCAGGACGGGAGGCAGCGGGCCGCCCAGCCCCGCGGCTTCCCCGACAGCGGTAAGCACGGCGAGCAGTTTTGAACCGGCGTATTTTTTCGCGCCCTCTGGCGACAGGAAGCCATATTTTGCCAAAGCATGGCCTGTACAGCCCGTGGCCACGATGAGTACATTTTCCGCCAGCAGATCTTTAACCATCTCGACCGTAATATAATCCTGCTTGACTTTGGCGTTGTTGCAGCCCACAACGCCTACAGCGCCCAGTATATTGCCGTTTTTGATATTGTCTATCAAGGGTTTCAGCGGGTCGGCGGGATCCACTTTGGCTAGCGCGCCTACAATCGTTTCCACGCTGAATCCAGCCCAGACCTCGCTCTTGTGCGCGGGGATATCTACTTTGCGGCCATCGCGCGCGGCAAAAGCCTTGATGGCTGTGCGGACGGCTTCCTGACCCATCTCGTCGGCTCTTTCAGGGGTATAGGGTATATGTACCGCGCCGGGTATCTTGGCGATGGGCATCGTGGTGATCAGTTTGGTATGATAACATCCGGCCACCTGGGCCAGCGAGGGCATTATACATTGCACATCCACCACCATGGCGTCCACGGCTCCAGTGACGATAGCCAACTCCTGACTCAAATAATTGGTGGCCAGCGGAATGCCTTGACGCATGAGCACTTCATTGCCGCTGCAACAAATGCCGGCGACCATTATCCCATCCGCCCCCGCGGCCTTGGCCTCGCCCTCAAGTTTCCTGGACCACTCCACAATCTTCTCGGACACCGCCGGGACATGACCATGCACAAGGATGTTTACTTTGTCTTTTTCCAGCACGCCGAGGTTGGCGGCGGTCTTGACTGCCGACGGGACGCCGAAAAGGATATCTTGAATGTCTGTGCCGATTTGAAGCCCGGCATATCCATCAACCAGCCCTATCTTCAGACAGGCCAGCAGCAGGTTCACCGGATCGGCGTCTACGCCCATCGAAGTCTGGTGCATAGCCACGCGCATTTCGCGGTCAGGGTTCCGGGGCAGAATCCCCAGCTTGCCCCATACGTCCAGCCGTTCCTGCGGGGCGGAATGGGAAATCCAGTTCATCGGCTCTTCGGTTATATTTTGAAAATTTTCCAGAGCGCGCAGGGCGACTTCTTTGGCCAAACTTTTTTCGTCTTTGCCGTCCGTCGGAATGCCGCATTTGCGAGCGATGGCCGATAATTTTTCAGCGCTCTTGATTTCGTAGGGCGCGTTCCCCTCTGCAACCGCCAGCAATTGTTCACAGGCGTCGAAGGCGTGATCCACGTGGCAGGCCGCGCCACCCACAAGAGTGCGGAGCAGGTTGCGCGTCACGATAAGGTCGGCGTCCGCCCCGCAGATTCCCCGCTTAGGCTCGCCGAACGGGTTGATGCGGCAAGGTCCCTGGAGACAGTTGCGGCAGCAAACGCCTAACTCGCCAAATCCGCATTGGGGCTGCTGTTTTTCATATCTGTCCCATGTAGTTTCAATCTTCTCAGACGCGGCTTTGCTCAGCATTTCAGCCGCCGCCGGATCGATGGTTTTCCCTTCGTTCGTCATATTACTCACCAACCGCCCTTCTTTCCATTTCCCCCATATACACTCGCCTCTTGTTGTGATTGTACTCGTCAACATCAGCGTAGCACAACGCTCCGGTTTTGCAAGCGGACACACAGGCGGGGCCGCCCTCTCGCGCTGCGCACAGGTCGCACTTGGCGGGCTTCAGCCCGATGACGCCGAACGGGCAAGCTATGGCGCACATCCAGCAGTCGATGCACCGCGCGCGGTCATACTGAACCGGGGCGTCGGCGGTTTCGCGGTACAGCGCCTTGGCCACGCACGCTTTTACGCAGTACGGATCCTCGCAGTGTCTGCATTGCATGGGGAAGCCGCCAGACCCGTTCTTTTCGACGTATACCCTGGAGACGGGCGAGGGATCCTCCGCGACGGCCCCGATGAGGCTCAAGCTAATGGAGTGCGCTACCGCGCAAGCCATCTCGCAGGAATGGCAGCCGAGACATTTCTCGCCATCTACAAAAATTTTTCGCATGTTATCAACTCCCTACTATCTTGCTTTTGATAAATAGAGCATATTTTTTTTTGCATCGCTATGAAAATTCAGCGTTGTGCTCAATTGTAATCTAAAATGTGATTTTTATCAATCGCAAAAAAACGATTGAATAAGCGGTTTTTTTATCATTGAAATCGAAGTCCTGCGATGGTATATTATAGTAATTCAGGCGTTTTCGATTTGACGGTCAGAAATATTTGTTATACAATACATATGTGTATAATACGTGCTTATTTTAATAAAACACGGAGGCAGGCTAAATGGAGCAGGATAGATATGAACTGAATAAAAATCTGGCGCAAATGCTCAAGGGCGGCGTTATCATGGATGTAACCACGCCGGATCAGGCCAAGATCGCAGAGGACGCCGGCGCTTGCGCGGTGATGGCGCTGGAGCGTATTCCCGCGGATATCCGGGCGGCCGGGGGCGTTTCCCGCATGAGTAATCCCGGAATGATCAAGGAAATCCAGGCGGTCGTATCCATACCCGTCATGGCCAAGTGCCGCATCGGTCACTTTGTGGAAGCTCAGGTGCTGGAAGCGATTGAAATCGATTATATCGACGAAAGCGAGGTACTGTCCCCTGCCGACGACGTTTATCATATTGACAAGACGCGCTTTCAGGTGCCCTTTGTCTGCGGCGCGAAGGATTTGGGGGAAGCGCTTAGGCGTATCAGCGAGGGAGCCGCCATGATCCGCACCAAGGGCGAGCCCGGTACGGGGGATATTATACAGGCGGTGCGCCATATGCGCAAAATCATGGGTGAAATCCGCGCGCTTACCGCTAAACGCGCGGACGAGTTGTATGAAGCGGCCAAACAGCTTGCCGCGCCAAGTGAATTGGTTCAGTTTGTAGCCAAAAATGGCAGATTGCCGGTGGTGAATTTCGCGGCTGGAGGCGTCGCTACCCCGGCCGACGCGGCGCTGATGATGCAGGTGGGGGCGGAGGGGGTTTTCGTCGGTTCGGGTATTTTCAAGACCGGCGATCCCGCCAAAAGAGCGGCCGCCATTGTGAAAGCCGTCACGAATTTCACGGACGCGAAGCTGATCGCGGAATTGTCGGAAAATCTGGGCGAAGCCATGGTGGGCATAAACGAACAGGAAATAAACCTGCTCATGGCCGAACGCGGTAAATGATATGAAGATCGGGATACTCGCCTTACAAGGCGCGTTTATTGAGCATAAAATCATGTTGGACGCCTTAGATGTGGAAAATTTTGAAATCCGTCAGAGAGCGGACTTTTCACGGGACATGGACGGACTGATCATCCCCGGCGGCGAGAGTACGGTGATCGGTAAACTTTTGGCGGAACTGGAGCTGCTGGAACCGATCAAAAATGCGGCGGAAAACGGCTTGCCGATATTCGGCGCCTGCGCGGGAATGATTTTGCTAGCCCAAAAAATCATCGACGGCATGACCTGTCTTGGCGTAATGGACACGGTAGTTCGGCGCAACGCTTACGGACGGCAGCTGGGAAGTTTTCGGACGCAAGCCCCCTTTGGCGGAATTGGCGAAATCCCCATGGTATTCATTCGCGCGCCTTATATTACGGAAGCCGGTGAAGCCGTTGAAATTTTGGCGACGGTAGACGGTAACATCGTCGCCGCCAGACAGAACAACCTGCTTGCCACGGCGTTCCACCCGGAACTGACTGGTGATTTGCGCGTGCATCAATACTTTTTGTCCATGCTGTGAGAAAGTCACTACAATAATCCTGTCCAATATAATCCAAAAAAAATAAGGGCCACTCGATCGGCGAGTGGCTCTTATTTTGAAATTTATTCCTCTTTGGGCTTTAATAAGGAAAGACCGCCTGGATGGACGCGGAGATCGATAAATCGCCAGACTGCACAGGCACGGCGCCTGTCGCGGATTCCCCCGCTATTTTCATATCCGCATTGCCATAGAGGACAGGCGCCGCGTAATTCCCCATCTCCGTGATTTCCACAGGGCTTCCCACCGCCGCGTTCAGCGATTTGCCGATCGCGCCCGCTTTGGAGACGGCGTCTTGAATGGCGAGGTCCAACGCTTGCTGATACGCTGCGGTAGAATCCGCGACGCTGAACTGAATCCCCCCGCCCGCGTTCGCGCCGGCGTCGACCGCCGCTTCCAAGATCGCGCCGGTCTGATCGATGGCGCGCACTTTTACCTGAATGGAATTGTTCACCGTATATCCGATAATGGTGTATTTGCCGTTCCCGCTTTGATAATCCTGCTGCGGATAAATGCTGTAATCGCTGGTCTGGATGTCTTTCTCCTCGATGCCCGCGTTTTTGAGCGCCTCCAAAATGTTGTTCATTTGCTCGCTGTTTTCCGCCTGGGCGACTTTGGCGTCTTTGTTCTGGGTGGTTACGCCCAAATTCAGATAAGCGATGTCAGGCTTGATTTTGACGGAACCATTGCCGTTGACCGTAATTTTGCCAGCGTCCGCGCGCAACGCGGCGGAGACTTCCACCGCGGCGGGCCCTTCAACAGGAACCTCCGCGCCGTTGGCCGTGGGCGTTTTGCCCGAACCGCATCCAGCCACGGAGCACGTGATCAGCCCCATCGCCGCGAGGAGCGAAGCCTTGAGCAGCCTTTTTTTTCCCTGCATGACAAACCATCCTTTGCTGTTCTTAATTTATGATTGTTCATAACGCGTTTTCTTTTTCCGCAGATACACCGCGATCCCATAGCCGGACGCCGCCAAAACCGCGATCAGGCACAGCGGCGCGGCCATGCCCGCCAACACCACAACCATGTTTTCCAAAGACTCGGCCGTTCTGTTTACCGACTGAATAAAACTTTCTTGGATGCGTCCGGATAAATTCTTTGGCGGCGCGATTTGCGCGACGGGCGTTTCCTGCAAATAAATACTGAGCGTCGCGTAAGAGGAAAGCTGATCGATTTGGTTCATCCGCGTTTTAAAGCGCTCCACGTCCGCGCGGATTTGACCCAGACGCTGTTCCAGCGCCAGCAGGTCGTCCACTTGTTCCGATCGGTCAATCATGCTGAGAAGGCGTTCTTCCTGAATGGTTTTGGTTTGAAGCCTGTCGCTCAGATTGTAATATTCTCCGCTCACGTTCTTGGCGCTCTCATGAGAATTGATCAATTCGCCCAGGCTTTCCGCCTGACGTTTCACGGCTGTGAATTGATCCGCGGGCACGCGCAGCGTCACGTTATACACGCGGTACGCCTGACGGTATCTGTCTTCCGGTTCGGTATAAAGCTGCGCGTTCTCCATGTAGCCGCCGCAGTCGTTTGTTAAAGATTTGATATTTTCACAGGTTTCATCGAATTTTTTCGTGTTCAGGCTGACATTGCCGGACTGAATGATCTTCGCGGGCTGCCCGGCGTTACTCGTGCCGCCCCAATCAGCCGCATCGGGCATCGGAGCGGACACAGGTTCCGCATATTGCGGCGCTTCCACAGAGGCGGCGCCGCCGTCATAGTCTGCGGAAGCAGCGGCGTCATAAGCCATCTCTTCCCTGATCTCGCCGGACTCCGCCGCGTCGAATAATCCGCCGCCCGTATTTTGCGAGAGGGACGGCGCGGTTGACGGCGACTGACTGCTCTTTAAGGAAGAACATCCGGCCAGCGCTGTTAAAAGGATCGCGCCGGCAGCCATCCAGCGTTTTGTTTTTGGGAAATTTATCATAGTTTACCGCCTTTCCGCTTTTTTATCCGCCGGACAGTTAAAAAGCCGCCGCCGAGGATTGCCGCTGCGATCAAAACAGGAAGGAATGCGGCGGCCGCGAAAACCAGCGCGTTCTCTAAAAAGGAGATCAGGCTATTGACGGAACGGATAAAACTTTCGGAAACGCGGCTGGCAAAGCCGGGCTTCGACAGCGGATCGGCGCTGGACGCCCCCGCCGACAGGCTGATCACCAGATAGGGATAGTCTGACTCGTCGCGCAGCGCGTTGAACTGTCCGGTTAAATTGTCGTGTTCGTTTGTCACGCCGCTTAACTGATATTCTACTTTCGTCAATATTTCTATGTCGCCGCTTTTGCTGAGCAGAGCCAGCAGCCTGTTATACTCCTCGGATTTCGCCGTCAGCCTGGCCCATGTGTCCTGACGCTGGGCGGTAAGGTTTTCGGCGTTCTCCTGCTCGTTTGTCACTTTGCCCAGCCCGCGCAGCATGGCTTTGGCGTTCTCATAGGTTGTTAAATCCACCCGGCGGGTAATTTCCGCCGATCCGCCTGGGCCGTCAAAAACGTCTGCGTTGAGCGTATAGCCGTTCATGCCTTCAATGATCGAAATGGTTTGCCGCAGGTCAGCCACCGTCAAATGAATGGTAAAGGTGTAACGGAACGCGGCGGTTTCGCCGATGGCGGTTGCACCGATGGCGGTTGCGCTGGGATTGGCAGCGCCGAACATAGAATTATCCGCCTGGCCGTCATTTTCCGCCAAGCGTTCCAGCGGATTTGAACCGGGCGGAACAGCCGCTTCGCCGGTGGCGGCTGCACTGACTTCGCCGGCGTCGAATCCGGTGGCGATGGATTCATCATTAGCGGCTTCACCAGCGACGAGATCAAAAGTTTCCGCCAATCCTGAATGTTCAGTCTGCGCCTCCGGACGGGTCAGAACGGACAGCCCCGCCGCCGCCGCGGAAAGCAAAATGAACATGACAATCAGCCCTGCCGCCGCCGCGGTAAAATACCGCCGTCCAGGAAGTGAACGCCACCTTTCTTTGAAATGCAATGTGCGTTTGACGCCTGTTGTTCTCAAGGGAAGATTTTCCATTAACAATTCGTGCAAACCAGACGGCGGCTCCGGCTGGGAAACGCCGCCCAGCGTTTCTATGAGCGCGGACATTGTTTCGTAAGAAGCGCGGCAGGTTTCACATTCTTTTAAATGCGATTCCAGGCGCTCTTTTTCATCTCCTTCCAGCATCCCGTCGATCAACAGGGGAATGAGCTCCGCCGCCTTATCACAGGTTTGCATCTTTGCACCTCCTTTCTGAACATAAGACGTAAAACAAAATTTTTTGTTTCATGAAAGTTTTGAGATGGTTTCAAGAATTTTGGGAGGGTTCAAGAATTTTTTGGAGGGAGATTCTGGCTCTGGAGAGTTTGGATTTGACCGTGCCCATGGGCAGACTTAACGCGCGGCTGAGTTCATCGTAAGTGAAGCCCTGCAAATCCCGCAATATGATAAGGGTGCGATAATCATCAGGCAGTTTATGAATCGCGGACAAAATATCCCGGAGAGTCTCCCGCGAAGCGGCGATCTCGTCCGGCGCGCCGTCCGGAGCCGCGATACAGGTATCCTCCAGATTGACGGCTTGTTTATTTTTGCGGCGGCGCAGTTCATCCAGCGCTGTGTTGACTGTGATCCGCGCCGCCCACGCTTTAAAGCTTTCCCATGCTTTGCAGGAAGCCAGGCTGTGATAAATCTTGATGACGGCTTCCTGGGTGATGTCTTTCGCATCTTCGGCGTTTTCCATATAACGGTACGCGATGCTGTAGATCATCTTTTCATAGGAGAGCAGAATCTGTTCAAAAGCGCCGTGGTCGCCCTTTTGGGCGCGTGTCAGGGGATCGTCGGTCATAGGCTCCTCCGGAAAATCTTTAGCGCATAACAAAAGACCCAAGGCGCCGGTCCTATATTTTGACACCTAGCCTTCGCTAGGTGGGTGTCCGCAACAGAATCCTCCATCTTCCACCGCCCAAAGGGAATTAGCTTGCGGCCTGATGTAGATTATGCGATATAGGACTCCCGTTTTCCATCTGTAGGTTCAAAATAATAGGTTATCGAACGTCTCAGGATCGATTGAGTTTATTATACACGAAATGGCGTCCCGCCGCAAGTATTTCATTAATTTTCTATTTGGGCGAGCCAGGCCAGAAACATTTTGCGGCTGCGGCCTTCGAGCCAATTTTTATACACATAATATTTTTTGCCATTCGCCTCGAAAGTCTCCAGCCAGTACTTGGGCTTCCCTTCCACCATGCGCTGCGCGCGCTTCTCGCCCTCGGGATTCATTTCTTTCAAGAGCGGCTGGCGGATGCCGAAATGTTCTTTTGAATATTTCTCTGTCTGCAAGCGTTCGATTTCTTCCTCTGTGAGAAGCTGCTGGGCAAAAAGGCGCTTCATGGCCTGCTTTACCAGCCGCCGGATGCCAAAGCGTTCCGCCGGATGATCGTCCGGTGTTCCAGCGTCCTCATTTTCATCGCGCACATAATAGAGCAGCTCTTCCGGCGTTTCCGAATTGTCCGCCATCGTATCCGCCACAGGCGGTTCAGCGGTTTCCTCCGGCGCGTCCGCGAAGACGCCGCCCGTCATCCTTTCCCCGGCTTCCACTGGCAGGGCGGTTAAAAGCTTCTCCTCTGTTTGAACCGGCGGCGCATATGTAAACGTAAACGCCGCAAGCCCATCGACATCAAACAGAGAATGAAAAATATGCCCATCCGCCGCGGCAATCGTTACAAAATAAACGTCCGCCGCAGCAAGGCTTTCACCGGTCACAGCGGAGCGAAGCGCCGCCTTGTATATGCTTCCGTCCGGGCAGCAGACGCAGTAAGGGCTTCCCGTAAAAATAAAACGGATAAAATCAATAAATTTTTTGAATTTAAAATGCAGACAGTTGAAGCCGTACACATAATAGCCGATATAATTTCTCAGCATGGAGATATCCAGTTCCAATTTTTCATGACGCGGATCGCGAAAAATGACTTCTATCACTTCTTTTATTTTATATAAAGCCACCCAGTTTTCCTGCCGCGTTTTCAGCGGTTCAATTTGAGCGATCGTCAGGGCGTCTGAAATAGAATTTTTAGGAAAACTTTTGGGCAAAAAACGCGGCGGCGTTTTTTTCTCCCGCGCGGACGCGCCCCCGCGCGTGGGCGTTATCAATGGCGGTGCGGGTTCCGGCGGATCGGCGGGCGTTTCTTTGGATTCCAGCAACTCCAGCGGTTCCAGCAGCTCCAGCGGCCCAGCTAATCCTTTTACGGCGCGGACGGCGCTGATCAGCGTTTTATCGGAAAATTCCAGATCAATAAAATAATCGCAGGAACTCTTAAATATCGCGTTGACGATCTGCGTAAAGCCGCAGCCGATCACGCGCTTGCCATGCTCGTGCAGTTTTTTGGAGAGAAATGCGAAGATGCCGTCGCCAGACGCGATGACGTAGTTTTCAATCTCCGGGCGGAGCATCATCGTCTCCACTACGTCAATGATCATGATAACGTCGGCGGCATTTTTAATTCTGTCGTTGGGATTTGTGTTGAACACTTGGACGGGTTCAATGCCGATCTGCAGAATAGAGACGCGCAGGCTGCGGTGCGAAAGAGAAGCCCAATCCGCGTATGCCCGCTGCAGCGTAACGCCTTTTACGCCTTCTACCTGCAATAGCCGCCTGTGAACTTCATTCAGATGCAGATATTGTTTATTTTTCGCGCTGAAAAGCCCATTTAAATTTTCAATGTCATAAAATACCGCCGTATTGCATTCCATATATTCCATCCCTGTAGTTCATGATGCAAAATAGTATGGCATGTTGTTTTCTTTCTGTCAATGACAGGCCGCCCGCACGAGGGCAATTGTCTTGGCGGCGGCGGCGAAAAGTGTCGAAACAATTTTTTTTCAAGGTGAAGTTACTTACAGAGCCAGCGAACCCCCCCATAAAACGCCGAAACGTTTCACGGGGGGTTGCTGGCTGTTGTGTGATGATAACGATAAATTCAAGATTTAGGGATTGTGTTCCACAACTGCTCTTGAATTGTATTTCATTAATATTTTATCATGGAAATGTATGTTGTGAAAATAAATGTAAAAATAAAAAAGAAAAAAAAGTAAAAAATGGAGAGCGCAGATATATGGTTCGGCTCCCATTTCCAGCAGTCAGTACATATGCGCCAGAGGCTTCAAAGGCGTTAGTTTCGGCGTTTTTCTGTGCTCCGGCGAGATGTCGGATTTTAGATGAAATTGCTTAACCTGTTGACATTACGTGCCAAACACAAAAAATTTGACTTTTAACTGGATTTGGTGTAAAATTCCAAATAGATACTAATCTCTGATTTTGGCATGCATTCAGCATTTATGATCGATTCTGTTGAAACAGGCCGGTTGTAAATCTATCATGAATCTATGTAGAACGCTGGATAAAATTCGGTGTTAAATAAACTCTACTTTAATTACCAGAGCTGTGGCGCGCTGGTTTTGCCGATTTACTTTTTCCATAAATTTTATTAGGGGGAATGGAAGGGCGTGGATGATACCGCGGAAATTTCATTGCAGCAAATAATTGAGCTGTTACTGAAAAATAAGCTGTTTCTTTTTTTGAGTGCGGTATTTGGTGTATTGATTGCTTGGGGGATTACATCCTTTGTATTAAAAAGTGAATATGAATCCAATGTAAAGCTGTATGTCTATGCGCCTGTTTCGGAAGAGAGAACAGTCTCACAGGATCTGAACGCCGTCAACTACGCCCAAAAAGTGGTAAATACATATATTCAGATGCTGGACACTCGATCATTTTTTCATAAAATTGACGAGGAGATGAGCGATG
This sequence comes from Clostridiales bacterium, assembly GCA_031289625.1. Classification (GTDB taxonomy): domain Bacteria; phylum Bacillota; class Clostridia; order Lachnospirales; family WQUN01; genus JAITPB01. The sequence goes on from JAITPB010000039.1 coordinate 22,859, forward strand.
GTCAGACTGTGCAGACACAACTTACTTATGAAGTGAATTTTTCTGTGCTGGGTACTACAGAAGTATTTCAGGCTGCCGTTACCGCTGACAGTCCAGAGGACGCCTTTGCTGTCGCTCAAACGATTTCAGTGATTGCTCCGCAGATCATTCAGGAGATTTATGAGACGGCGCACCTTAAAATTGTAGATCCGCCGGTTTTGAATGTGACGCCTGTTTCACCGAATCTCAACCTGAATCTGGTGGTTGGTCTTTTTGCTGGGTTAGGCGCTGCCGCTTTGGCTGTGCTGTTAAGAGATATGCTGGACATAAAGATTAAAAACGCGACGGAGCTGTCTGACCGCTACGGAGTGCATGTCTTGGCGGAAGTAGGCGACATCAACGAGAAAGAACGAAAGAGTAAACAAGGACAGAAAAATGCAGAGACATTTACGATTGCGTCGGACTATCGGGAAGCCTATCGGACGGCGCGTACCAATATCATGTTTTCGCTGATCAAAAAAGGATGTAAAAAAATTACTGTCATCAGTTCTTTGAGCAAAGAAGGTAAAACAACGACTTCTGTAAATATTGCTGTGGCTCTCTCGCAGCAACTGGACGTCAGAGTCCTGCTGATTGACTGTGATTTACGAAAGCCAAGGATCCATCGCTTTTTCAACGTTGAAAACGCATCAGGGTTAACGGATTATTTGATTGGTATGAAAACCTTGTATGAGGTCATTCAAAGAACGAATATAGAAAATTTGTCGTTAATTTGCGCAGGTTCTATTCCACCGAATCCTTCCGAATTGCTTGCCAGTAACGGTTTTGTTGTTCTTATGGAAGCTGTGGAAAAAGAGTATGACTATATTCTTATGGATACTTCGCCCCTCAATATAGTGTCGGACGCGATGGGTTTGGCGCGTTACTCTGACGGATTGGTAATCACGGCGGTGCAAGGGCTTTCTCGTCACCCAGAGTTTTCAAAAACTTTGCTCATGTTGAAAAATGCAGACGCTAAAATAGCGGGCGTGGTTTTGCACGGCGTAGAAAGACATCGTGGAAAAAAATATGGAAAATATGGAGATGGAGCTTATGGCTATTATGAATACCAGACGAAGTAGTTTACTGGTGAGCAATGATTGGCGGTATGAACGGTTTTGTTAAGATGGTCGATGTTCATACACACATTTTGCCCGCGATAGACGACGGCGCGGCGGACGAGAAAGAAGCCTGCCAAATGTTGAAAGCTTTGGCCAGCCAGCGTGTCACGACTGTCTGTCTGACGCCGCATTATTATCATCATAAAGAGTCCATCACCGCGTTTTTGACACGCCGCGCGGAAGCCTTTCAAAAGATAGAAGAGTATGCCTCTCAATGCGAGCTTACGATCTTTCTGGCCTGTGAAGCCCACCTGACGGAAGATCTGCTCAATGAGCCGGACTTAAGTATGTTATGCATCAATAAAACGCGTTTTTTATTACTGGAAGCGCCGCGTGATTGGCTTTTTTCCGCTAAAGAGCAGTTTTTACTGGAGAGATTAATCAGCCGTTTTGGCATTCTGCCCATTCTGGCGCATGTGGAAAGGTATCCGCCGCTGCTTAAGTCAGACAGCTTGCTTTCAAATTTGTTGGAGATGGGATGCCGAATGCAAATCAATCTCAGTTCGCTGTCAGAAGGAAGCTTTTTAATTCGGAGGAGACTGATACGCTGTCTTTCAGAAGATACAATCCATTTTGTCGGTACGGATTGCCATAATATGACACGCCGCGCACCGGAATATACCAGGCATATTGATCTTATCGAAAAAAAATTGGGCAGAAAATTTGTGGAGCAATTGCAGATAAACGCAAAGCGCATGCTGAATCCTAGCGCCATGAAGGTTCAGCTATAAGTCAGAAAGAGAAGAGAAAATATGAAAAAAATTTCCTTCATGCTTATCGTCATATTCTCTATGGTGGTTATGCAAGCGTATGTTCTAGCCGCTACGAAGCAGGATCTTTATAATTTGTTAGACGACCCCAATTTTCAGGACAGGGGTGATTATATGACACAATACAAAGCGGTTACGCGTGACTTTATAAACACCAATTCCTTCACGCAGACAGAGATAGACGGCATGTACCAGGATGCTTTGAATACCAAGCAGGCATGGTTGGCCACCGGCAAGTCTCATTTAGCTGAAATGGATCTAAGCGATCAAGAAAGGCTTCGGGATATGGCTATCGCCGCCGCGAGCAGAGTGGGCGCTACCATGACCGCTAGTTTAACAGATAATGGATGGAATGTTATGATTGTGTCCAAAACGGGAAGAAGATATACATTTGCAGGCCTTGGCACTTCAGGTGGCGGCGCGAGTTATACGGATCCTAGTGATTCCACTTCAGGCAGGGGAAAATCAGGCTCTTCGTCCTCAGGAGACAACTCCGGTGCTGGGGGAGTACCAGGTTCTTCGTCCTCAGGAGACAACTCCGGTGCTGGGGGAGTACCAGGCTCTTCATCCTCAGCAGACAACTCCGGTGCCGGGGGAGTACCAGGCTCTTCGTCCTCAGGAGACAACTCCGATGATGAAGAAGAACCAGACTCTTCGTCCTCAGGAGACAACTCCGGTGCTGGGGGAGTACCAAGTTCTTCGTCCTCAGGAGACAACTCCGGTGCCGGGGGAGTACCAAGTTCTTCGTCCTCAGGATCTGGTTCCGGCGTCAGCAATCCAATCAAACCCACCGGGTTCATGATGGATTTTAGGCGGTTATATGGATTGATTGTGATTATGGGTTTTGGATTGCTTTCTTTAGCGGTTGCGGTTTATCGAATGCATAAAAAAAATAATTTACTTTCCGCTTCTGCCTCTTAGCGGTTATGAGTCAGAATGGCAGAAATTTTCATCGAACCAACCCTTTAAATTTACTTCTTATGCCGCTCTTATATTTTTTGATTGGCAGTTCCCTAACGATTTGGGCTATGTATCCGATAGTGGCGCCGCTGCTGCCTGCCGTTTCATTGGTTATGAGTCCGGAAATACCTGACTTTAACACAGAACTGCAGGCAAAAGATATCTTTCAATTTAAAGCTGTGGAAAATTTACCTTCAGACAATCTATCGGATAAAAAATTGGCAGTTTCTCCAGAAGATATCCCAGCGGAAGGAGAGAGATATGGTGAAATCATCTGCGGAACAGCAGGCATTGATGCGCCTCTGTATTACGGAGATACCGCAAAGGAGCTAAAAGCCGGCGTGGGCACCTATATCGGCCACACAGGCGCCTATATTCCGGGTGCTGGGCGAACCATACTGCTTGCCGGGCACACAAACACAGTGTTTCGGCGGTTGGGCGAGCTGGAAATTGGCGATAAAATTCAAATCAACACAAGCTACGGACAGTATGAGTACGAAGTGAATGACTCACGGGTTACGACTGATACAGACAGTACAGCCTACGATTTCACCCGTATTGATGAAAATTTGATCCTTTATACCTGCTATCCCTTTAATTATCTTGGCCTAACCAACCAGCGATATTTTGTTTATGCGGAATACATCTCCGGCCCTCAACTTGATTTGGTGTATTAGCCGCAGCGAAAGGTTAAAAATGGTATGACAAACAATCATGCCGCACACCGGCGGCGTATAACAAAGATTTTCCTTCATATCCTTTCCTTCTTTTTGTCGATGTTATTGACCCTTACACTGTTACTATGCGTTTTTCACTTGACTGTTTTTGAGGAAGATTTTTTCCGACAGCAAATAAAAAAAAGCCATTATGTTGAGAACATCACGGCGGAATTACAGGAGACGTTGTCTTCTTATGGCATGGCCAGCGGGTTTGACGCTGAATTTTTTGAGCAGGCAGTTTCGAGGGATATGCTTGAAGCGGATATATATCGTGAAATCAGCCGTTTGTACACAAGCGCCGGAAAAAAAGTCGACGCCAAAAGATTCAATGAACACCTGAAAGAGGAATTGCTGGCCAATATTCGTTCAAGAAGCGCGGCTCAAGAAGAAGATATTGTTCTTTCACAAGAGCAGCAATCCGCTTTGGATTATCTCGCGGACGCCGCAACAACCGCCTATGTCAGTATTGTGAGTATTCCGTTCACGGATCAAATCTTTAATGTTTTGCGGCGGTTACAGAAAATGAACACTTGGGGATTGGCCGGGTTGACCCTATTGGATGCCCTTTGTGTTTTGATCTTATTGTTGAGCGGTAAAAACAGCGTCTCCCGAAGAGGTAAAGTGGAAAATCTGATGAATGCCATTGCCGGATCGGCTTTTGTACTCATTGCTCCCGCTATTTGGCTGGCGTGGTCAGGGTTTTTAAAGAGGATATATTTATCCAGCAAGGCGTATTACTCTTTGCTACAGCAGTATTTCAATTCTGTTATGCAGATGATATGGATTTTGATAGGTATCATGGCAGCGCTTTGGTTTTTGGGGTTGCTGTACAGGCAAGTATATATCCACAAAAAAAGTGTACAAGCATATTGATTGTGAAAATACAGAAGAGATTGGGAATTGCCTTTTTGTTTCTTTTTTTGCTATGGATCCTGCGTTCCGTAGACATCCGAACCGGAAAGCTGTTGAAGGCTCACGTATTGTATGGAACCATTGAAAATGGCATGACGTCCGTAAAAGCGGCCGTCCGGGCAGACTATTTATGCAAAACAGTCAGGTCTGGCGTTTTCCGGCCAATTCCTGACAATGTGCATGATCTGCTGTTCTTTCCTGTCGCGGTGGAAGAGCTGAATACAACGCAAGTGGCCATTGTTACCTATAATCCTTGGTATCCGTGCTGGGCGCAAGCTTCGATCGTTTTTGATTCGCTTGCGTATGAAAATTTGAAAATGGATATGAGCAAGGAAGAGTACGAGGGCTACGCGCGGGTTGTAAAGTGCATGATTATCGGAAATGGATTGTTTTCGCATAGACCTTCAGATTATGAACTCTGGTATTTTAAGAACGATTAAATCTTTTTAGAAAGCAGTAATAATGATGAATTCAAATCAGTGGCGGGTTTCTTTTTGGGGAATATTAATCTTAGTTATGTTGTTTGGCATTCATCAGAACAATCAATATATCACAAGAGAAGCACAAGAAATTTTTACGGAAGCAAATTTTGAGGTGATAGACGAAGTAGTTTGGGAGATGGCATCCCAGTATCAAAGTGCAGACTATTC
>JAITPB010000005.1 GCA_031289625.1 Clostridiales bacterium
AGGTGGCTGACTAAAAAACGGCTTAAATAGGCCATTCTAAATAAGTGAGCAAACGCCTGAAATGGCTTGTTTCCGGCGTTTATGGCAATATAGCATTCTAAAACACAATAAGAGCCTAATATATTTTAGCCCCACTTATTGGAAGAATGAATGTAATTTGTGTAATGGGTGGAATTACACCTGGCGTTGGATTTGCCGTTGGAGGATCTAGTTTTGGCTTCGTTGCAGCCCTAAACTCAATGTTATTCTCCTTGGCATATTTTTCAGCTGCGCTGCCTGCCTCGCCGTAGATTACAAAATCACTTGCGTGATTTTCGAAAACACGGTTTCCAAAAGTTATCACGCTACTGGGAATATACAGACTCTTCAGAGATGACATACCTTCAAAGGCCCTGTATCCTAACCTTCCGGCAGTTTGAGGTATGTTGACATTGATAACGTTCTCAGCACCTAATAATACATAAGCTGGTATCTCTTTTGTGCCATCAGCAAATATAACTGCCTCAAGCAGTGTATTTGCGAAAGGTCCTTGTCCTTCATCACCACCAGAAGAGACTGTTGTGGTCAAAGACGCTGGTAACGTTACTGATTTAATCTTAGTACCCCAAAACGCGCGATAACCAATTTTTTCAATTGTATTTGGTAAGGCTCAAACACCGTTGTCATCGTTTATCTTAGTAACGTTCTCAGCACCTAATAATATATAAGCTGGTATCTCTTTTGTGCCATCAGCAAATATAACTTCCTCAAGCGGTGTATTTGCGAAAGGTCCTTGTCCTTCATCACCACCAGAAGAGACTGTTGTGGTCAAAGACGCTGGTAAGGTTACTGATTTAATCTTAGTATCCCAAAACGCGCGCAAACCAATTTTTTCAATTGTATCTGGTAAGACGCAAACACCGTTGTCATCGTTTATCTTAGTAACGTTCTCAGCACCTAATAATACATCACTTGGTATCTCTTTTGTGCCATCAGCAAATATAACTTCCTCAAGCGGTGTATTTGCGAAAGGTCCTTCATCACCATAAGAGACCGTTGTGGTCAAAGACGCTGGTAACGTTACTGATTTAATCTTAGTACCCCAAAACGCGCGATAACCAATTTTTTCAATTGTATTTGGTAAGACGCAAACACCGTTGCCATCGTTTATCTTAGTAACGTTCTCAGTACCTAATAACACATTACTTGGTATCTCTTTTGTGCCATCAGCAAATGTAACTTCCTCAAGCGGTGTATTTGCGAAAGGTCCTTCATCACCATAAGAGGACGTTGTGGTCAAAGACGCTGGTAACGTTACTGATTTAATCTTACTACCCCAAAATGCGCGCACACCAATGTTTTCAATTGTATTTGGTAAAGTCAATGCTGTGAGATTTACACAATCCTCAAACGCGTCAGCTCCGATGCTTACTATACTATAACCCAATCTCGATATTTCCGTAAATCCAGCCTGAACCTGCACGATCGTGGCTGTTTTGTCACAGGCTGTAATTGTTGCATTGCTACTGCTTATGCTTAGCCTATATGTAAGGATATTGCCTGCTGTTTGATTTGCTCGAATTTCAATACTATGAGACGCAGGTGCGACAAGCGTCACTAACATCAATAGGCTTACGATCAGTACAAATTTTTTTGTGTTCATAATTCCCCCCAGGAGTATCCATAGCAATTTAATTGTTAGGAAACTTTAATTTTATGCGGTTTAAGAATTTATATCTATATAAATCGACCATCGACTATACCATCATGCAACCACCGCCTCGTAATCTTCCGTCATCTCTCCATAAACGCCATAAATTTCTATTGATATACATGATTATTATATAAACAACAAATTTATCTAAATTATAGCACTGTTTTCATATTAAGTAAAGACTAATTTTAATATCAATGCGTAGTAGACCAATGAGCGGGCTATTACGCAATTTTTTTCCTGAAAATAATTTTTAGGCCGCCGCGCCATCGATTTTTTGACCGTCGATTTTTTGATTGACATCAAAAAGCATCCGTGCTATAGTGAAGGCCTATTTTGGATAGAGGCGCGGTTTACAAGAGTCAGCAGGTGGACGCGAAAGGCGCGGATGAAGCTTGCCAAAAGGGTCAGCCGCCGAAGAGGAGAACGCCTTTTTCGTTTGAATCTGGCCGTCATGCGCGAAAGCCTTGCGGCTGTCATCGCTTTGATGGAGCGCTATCAACTTTTTTTTAAAGCGCTCTTGGGCGCTTTTTTGTTTGCGGAAAACAGGGGGATTTTGCATGGAAATTTTTAAGGGTTCAGGCGTGGCCATCGTGACGCCGTTTCATCCGAACGGCGCGGTCCATTATGATTCTCTGTCGAAACTCATTGAATTTCAACTGACGAACGGGACGGACGCAATTATTATCTGCGGCACCACCGGCGAAGCATCTACATTGACGGATGATGAGCAGATTGAAGTCATACGTTTCACGGTGGACGCGGTGCGCAAAAGAGCGCCCGTGATCGCGGGCGCGGGCAGCAATTACACGGAACACGGCATTGCGCTTTGCAAGCGTTCCCAAGCGGCGGGCGCGGACGCCTGTATGCTGGTGACGCCTTACTATAATAAAACCACGCCGAAGGGCCTTGTTGAGCATTATCAAAAGCACGCCGCTGCTGTGGATATCCCGATAATTATTTATAACGTGCCCAGCCGGACAGGGTTGAACATTACGCCGAAGACCGCCCAATCCCTCTCGCGGATAGACACGATTGCCGGTATTAAAGAAGCCAGCGGCAGCATTGTTCAAGTCGCGGAAATCGCCGAGCTTTGCGGCGATCGCCTGGCGCTGTACGCCGGCAATGACGATTATATCCTGCCTGTACTTTCTTTGGGAGGCAAAGGCGTCATCTCTGTCGCCGCGAATGTCATCCCGCGCCAGGTTCACGATTTGTGCGCGCGGTTCTTCGCGAATGACTTGCCGGGCGCTTTGCATCTGCAGCTGGGTATGCTGGAATTGGTGCGCGGCCTGTTCTGTGAAGTCAATCCCATCCCTGTGAAAGCGGCGCTGAATATGATGGGTTATGACGCGGGAGGATACCGTGCGCCGCTGACAGCCATGGAGCCTGAAAATGAAGCCAAACTGCGGCAGGCGATGTGTGCTTACGGCCTGCTGAACTGACGTTAATTTGAAAGCGGGAGTGTTCCTTATGACACAAATGATTCTGCACGGCTGCCTGGGAAAAATGGGCCGCGCCGTCTGCCGGCTGGCGGAAGAAGACGCGAATATTGAAATCATCGCCGGCATTGACGCTGGAACTTCCTCTATGGCGCTTCCTTTTCCCGTCTTTGCCGATCCGGAAGACTGCTCCCTGCCGGCGGACGTGATTGTGGATTTTTCCACAGCCACCGCTGTCCCCGCTCTTTTGCGCTATGGAATGATTCGGCGGATCCCTGTGGCGATTTGCACAACCGGCCTTTCCGAGGCCTGCAAACAGGAGATGCAAGCCGCTTCTGAAAAAACGGCTGTCTTTCAATCGCCCAACATGTCTCTGGGGATTACTTTGCTGGCGAAGCTCTTAAAAACGGCGGTTCAAATCTTATCTGAATCTCACTTCGATATTGAAATCGCCGAGAAGCATCACAGTCAAAAAATTGACGCGCCCAGCGGCACGGCTGTCTTATTGGCGGACGCGATGAATGAAAGCGGCCGCTATCGCTACATTTACGATCGCTCACAGGTAAGGGCCAAAAGATCGCCTGATGAAATCGGCATATTTTCCCTGCGGGGCGGCACGATCGTCGGAGAGCATTCCGTACTGTTTGCCGGAAGGGATGAAATGCTGGAGTTTACGCACACCGCCCTGTCGAAAGACGTGTTCGCTGCGGGAGCGCTCAAAGCCGCTCAATTTTTGAAAGGAAAGCCTCCAGGTTTTTACCGCATGGAAGATTTGCTGGGTGCATTATAAGATAATTCTGCCGGACGGCAAGCTGAGAGGGTTCTGTGTCCGCGCTTCCGCGGAGTATGTGAAACGTCTGCGCCGGTATTGCCATATGCAAATACAGCCACAGAAAGAGTTTACGCGCCGCCGCGCGCCAACAGAGAAATGGATTGGCGTTGCCAGAGCGGGCCGAAGCTTATCTTCCGAACAATTCGCGGAAATGATTCAGGCTTTCGCTCCGGATCGATTTGTATCGTTTTTTATCGGGCTGAAAAGTCCAGCCGGCGCATGGGATGAAACGCTGTCGCTAACATCGGCTGAACTCTCTTGGGATTTGCTGCCGGTCGTTTTGTTAGAGCAAATTTACCGCGCGTACCGCATCATTCATCATGAACCCTACCATAAATAGAACACCTGACAGAATGGCTTTTAAGGATCCTGTCAGGTGTTTTATCATATTTTTTTACTTATAGGTCAAATACTGACTGTACTGGATGAGGGAGGACGTGAAATGCTTTTGGCAAAGTTAGTCACCGGTGAAGAGATTCACCGGTATCAAAAATCTATCGTCGTCAACTTTACCGGCGGCCGAAAAGTTTTATCCACATCTCCGGCCAATGGGGGCTTGCGCGGCGATCTGCGCGCGGTGTTTAATAACGACTGCGTAGTTGGCACGGGCATGGGCGCCGCGATGAAAGCGCCTACCTACGCGGAGCATAATGACGTGCTGAGCCGTGAGCTGGGCTTAGATCCCGAAAAAACAGCCGGGATCGGAACCGCCGCCCAAATGGAAAATGTTTCGATTCAAACGGAAACGTATAAAGACATGACAGTGACAGCGGCAGTCACCGGCGGCGTGGAAATGAACGGCGGGAGAGCTGGCGATCCCGCCTCCTGGGATGAATTTGAGCAGGAAATCCAGACAGCCACAGCGCCGCATGGGACGATTAACATCCTGCTGTTTATCAGCGTGAATCTTACTGACGGAGCGTTAGCGCGCGCGCTTGTCACCTGCACGGAGGCGAAAACATCGGCGCTCCAAGAGCTTGCGGCGCCAAGCCGGTATTCGAGAGGTTTGGCGACCGGAAGCGGTACAGACGGCGCCATTATTGTATGCAATTCTGAAAGCCCGATCACGCTGTCTGACGCGGGCAAACATGTTAAACTCGGCGAGCTGATCGGAAAAACGGTCAAAAGAGCGCTCAAAGAAGCGCTGCGGCTTCAGACAGGGCTAAGCCCCGAAACGCAGCATGATGTCCTCAAACGCGTGTCGCGGTTCGGCATTACCGCTCAAAGCCTGTGGCAAGATCTAGGAGAGCCGGAACCGGCCGGCCTGCGAAAAGCGCGTTACGCGGAACTGCTGGAAACACGAATGCAAGAGGGGAAGCTGGTTGCGGGCGCGTCACTGTACGCACACTTACTGGATCAGCTGGATTGGGGGTTATTGCGAATAGAGGAAGCCGCGGAATACGCCGGAGCGCTGCTGAAACAGATGGGCATGGGAGAACTGGACGGCGAAGCGCCGCCGCAAACAGAAGAAGCCATTGCGTTTTTCATCGGCGCGTTGAAAACTGGACTCATGCAGTTGATGCAAAATGAGCTGTCAAAATATTAAAAATGGGAAATCATATGTAAATTTTTCAAACTGCCGTATCTTGCGCGGCGCGGGTATACCTTTCGGATCTCGTACCTGGATGTACTCTTCATCGTCTATGTTCCAGTATTTTCGGACAGTTTTGATGTCGTCGTTCAATTCCCGCGCCGCTCGCATGAGACTGTTTGTTATTCGTCCAGTGCCTTTCGGTGAAATTCTTTCAGCCGTTTGAGAACTCTGCTGTGAACCGATTCCGCCGGATATCTTCCCTTATCGTTTTTTACGCCCGCTTCCGCTCCGGTCAGGACGGCAATGCCATCCTCAATACTTTCAATAGAATAAATGTGAAACAGCCCCTGTTCGACCGCCTCGATCACGTTGTCGCGCAGCATCAGATCCGCCACATTTTGTCTGGGGATGATCACGCCCTGCGCGCCGGTCAGGCCCCTTTTGGCGCAGAGATCAAAAAATCCTTCGACTTTATAAGTCACCCCGCCGATAGGCTGAATTTCTCCGCGCTGGTTGATGGAACCGGTGACGGCGACGCCTTGAAAAATGGGCAGCCCGGCTAAACTGGAAAGTACGGCGTACAGCTCGGCGGAGGAAGCGCTGTCTCCGTCAATGCCGCTGTAATTCTGCTCGAAGCAAACCCGGCAGGAAAGCGATAAGGGAAACTCCTGTGCATACGTCTGGCCTAAATATCCAATCAGCACCTGTACGCCTTTGTCGTGAATACTGCCGGACATTTCCGCTTCTTTTTCAATATTGACAACGCCGGCTTTGCCCACATAAGTTGTGGCGGTAATGCGGCTGGGCTTGGCAAACAGGTAATCTTCCATATCCAGGACGGCCAGGCCGTTGATCTGGCCGATTTTAGAACCGTCTGTATCAATCAGTATACTGCCTTCCGCAATCATTTCCGAAAGTTTTTCCTCCAGCATGTTCAGCCGGAATTCCCTCTGCCCGATAGCTTTACGCACATGCGCCTCCAGAATGAGCGGCGCATCTTCCATCCGCGCCCAGGCCGCCGCTTCCGCCAGAATTTCTGTGATCTTGTTAAAGTTGGCGCTGAGTTTGTTCTGGCGTTCCGCCATCCGGGCGGAAGCCTCAATGATCTTCGCCGCCGCGGCTTTGTGAAATGGCGGGGTTTTTTCACTTTGAACAAAGTTCTGCATAAACCGGCAGACCTGATAAATGTTTTCTGCATCCATCTTCATTTCGTCGTCAAAGTCCGCGCGAATTTTAAACAGTTTTGGAAAGTCCTCGTCATATGTGTACATTAAGTCATACAGGCCGCCTTCACCCACCAGCAACACCTTGACATTCACTTTCAGCGGCTGGGGTTTGATGCCCGATACCGCTACGCCCGTGGTGTATTCGCGCATGGGTTCCGTGACAATCTCGCCGGTCAGCAATACGCGGCGGAGGGTTTCCCAGGAATGGAAATTGGTCAGCACATCATGTGCTTTTAAAATGAGATAGCCCCCATTGGCTTTGTGCAGAAGGCCAGGCTTGATTTTCATAAAATCGGTGGAAAAATTGCCAAATTCATTGTCATATTCTATCTCCCCTACCAGGTTCGTATAGGTAGGGTTAAAATTGACCACGACAGGCGCGCCGGTCTGACTGGCGTTGTCCGTTATAAGGTTGATTTTATATTTTGAAAACAGATCCTCCGCATTTTTTTTGCTGTACCAGGGCAGATACGATTGAATGTTTTCCTCGTCCTCCCCTTCCTCCATAATGAAATCCTCAATATGATCGAGGATATCTTCTTTCACAGCCAGCAAATACTGTATCACCTGCGGGTTGTCCTCATATTCATTTAAAATGGCGTTGATATGCCGTCCCACCGCAAAAAGTCCGACGGCGTACTCCGCTTCCTCTACGTCTTTGCGCGTCTGCCTTTCAAATTCCTTGATCTGCCGCATGGCTTCCGAGGCTTTTTTTTGAATGTTTTCAGAATCTGCGGAGATCTCGTCTTTTTGTTCCTGTGTCAGCGCGTCGTACTGCTCTTCACTGATCACTTCCCCCTCCACAATAGGCATGAAATATATCCCGCTGTTGGTGTTTTTTACGCCAAAATTCTGCTTGCGGGCTTCTTCTGTCATGGATTTGATGACTTGATCGCGCTGTTCCTGATAAATCTTCACGATGTCTGATTTCTGCGTTTCAAAGTCCTTGCTGGAAAACAGTTTGGGCAATTCATTCAGCAGACGGTTGATGAGTTCATCCATTTGATCTCGGAGCAGCCGGCCCAATCCTGCGGACAGCGTTAAGACGCTCGGACACTTGGGATTCTCAAAATTATACACATAACAGAGATCCGGCGGCGTGGGTTCCAAGGCCGCTTTTTCCTCCGCAAAAGATTTGGCGAAGGTAGAACGTCCTGTCCCAGGATCGCCGCAAACATAAATATTATAACCCTTTGTCTTGATATTGAGGCCGAATTGTAAAGCTGCCGCCGCCCGATTCTGCCCAATGATGCCAGGGGCTGTATCAAGCTCCGCGGTGGTTTCAAAACCCAAAGTCTGTGGATTTATCGCTTTTTTTAATTCTGTGTAATCCAATTCCCTGGTCATGTCTTCACCTCAATACGCTATAGATATTTCCACATAATAATGGCGTCCTCTCCCGTATCGGCATAATAATTTTTACGGAATCCCTCTATTTTAAAGCCATGCTTGTAATATAGCCTTTGCGCCGCGCTGTTAAACATCCGCACTTCCAAAGTCAAGCCCATAATGTTTTTTTCTCGCGCGGTATCTTCCAGCGCGCTCAGCAGGAGATCTCCGACTCCCTGCCGGCGGTTGGCGGGTTTGACGGCCACGTTGGTAACATGCCCTTCGTTTACCACATGCCACATGCCCGCGTAGCCCAATATTTCGCTGTTATCCGCTGCCACAAAATAAAGCGCCAGCTTGTTTTCGCGCAGTTCCTTCTCAAAATCATGTCTCGTCCAAGGGATGGAAAAAGAATCCGTTTCAATTTGCGTGACCTGTTCGATATGCTTCCATTTCATAGGAAGAATTTTAACCATGCGCCGCCCTTTCCCGCTCCGCCTGCGATTGGCGCAAGTAAAACAGCGTGAAGTGTTCACTGCGTACGGTTCGTCCTTCTTTGGCCAAACGCAGCCCCAGGCTGCCGACGGAGGCCGCCCGCTGCCAGTTCAGGTGTGCTGGGGCAAATGCAAAGCGGCAGTTATCCGCCTTTCGAATGACATCTTGATAAACGGGAACGCCATCCCCCAGAAAAATTACACTGCGCTTATAAGCCGCCGCCCGCTGTATGATTTCGGCAATATCCGCCGCCCAATATTCTGTCAGGCGCGTCAAACCAAAACCGTCCAGATCGCCCGTCCGCCATTGGTAGAAAGCGGCGTACACTTGGGATCTTCTGGCGTCCATAATCGGTGCGATCAAAGAATCGGTGTTAAAAATATTATATGCCAAGGCATCGAGAGTAGGAACCGGCGCAATGGGGATATCAGCCGCGTACGCCAGCGCTTTGGCCGTAGCCGCGCCTATGCGGAGACCGGTAAAAGAGCCTGGGCCCGAAGCGCACCCGATCAGGTCTATTTGACTTATGTCCATGTCCAGCATCGTCAGCAGCTGATCGATCATAGGCATGAGGGTTCGCGCGTGTTTTTGGAAATTCTGCACATGAAATTCGCCAATGACTCGATTTTCTTCCACCACGCTCACGGAAGCGGGCAGACCTGACGTGTCAATCGCCAATATTTTCAAAATGTTTCGCCTCCGGAAATGATCCGCCGGAAATCCTCCGGCTGGCTGAAGTCTTTCTCTATCCGTATCCAAACGGCGCCCGGCGGGATGATTTCCTGGATGCGCTCCGCCCATTCAATCAGGCAGACGCCGCCGCCGTAAAAATATTCTTCATAGCCGGTGTCGTCCATGGCCTCCAGCCGTTCGATCCGGTACGCGTCAAAATGGTAAAAGGGAAGACGCTGGGCAGACGCTTCATACGCATTGACAATGGTAAATGTTGGACTCGTGATTTCCGCGCGCACCCCCAGCCCCTTGCCAAATCCTTTGGCAAAAACCGTCTTGCCGCAGCCCAATTCACCCGATAAGCAATAGATATCGCCCGTGGCCGCGCCCGCGGCCATTTCTTCCGCGATAGAGCATGTTTGATCCCGTGACAGGCTGATATATTCTGAACGCTTATTCATCTTCATTCGGCCTTTTCACCTTTTCAGCAGGAGCCGCGGCTTGTCCTGCGGATCTCATAAATCTTGCGCACGATCAGCGCCTCCGTCATCGTAACGTCGCAACCAGAACCGCTTTGATCGTGTGCAGACGATTTTCGGCCTCGTCGAACACTACGCTGCGCGGCCCCCGAAATACCTCGTCCGTGACTTCCCGGATATCCAGGCCGGCCTCTTTTGCCTTTTGCGCCGTTGCGGTTTCCCAGTCGTGAAAGGCAGGTAAGCAATGCATAAAAATGCAGTCCGGCCCGCCGATTTGCTCTAACAGTTTTTGATCCACGCGGTAAGGCGTTAGGACTTTTACCCTTTCTGCCATTTTTGATTCCTCGCCCATGCTGACCCACACATCTGTGTAGACGGCGTCAGCATCTCTCACAGCAGCTTCGACTGTGTCTGTAAAAGTCAGGGAACCGCCAGATTCCTCCGCCAGCCTCCGCCAGCCTGTAAGGGCTGCGGCGTCCGGATGCAGTTCTTTTGGGCCCAGCCCGACAAAATCCATCCCCAATTTCGCGCAAGCGATAGACCAGGCCAGCGATATGTTGTTGCGAGTATCCCCCACAAAAACCACTTTGGCCTTTTCCAGGGGCTTATGCAGCCGCTCTTCCATTGTCATGAGATCTGCGAGAATCTGCGTAGGATGATCCACGTCTGTCAGGCCGTTATAAACCGGCACGCCGGAAAAACGCGCCAGCGCCTCAACGGTGGCCTGGGCGTATCCCCTGTACTCAATACTGTCGTAATACCGGCCCAGTACGCGCGCCGTGTCTTCCAAAGATTCTTTTTTATTCATCTGTGAGCTGGACTGATCTAAAAATGTGACATGCGCGCCTTCGTCCAGCGCGGCTGTTTCAAAGGCGCAGCGCGTCCGTGTGGAGGGTTTTTCAAACAAGAGGACAATGTTCTTTCCTTCCAGCGTTTTGGAAGGAAGCCCGGCCCGTTTTTTGGCTTTCAGATCATGAGACAGATCCAGCAGATAACGGATTTCGTCTCTGGTGAAATCCATGAGCGTCAAAAAACTCCGGCCTCGTAAATTGACAGGCATATTCTCTCTCCTTTTGCCATGGTGAATAGATTCTAAAATAAAACCGCTGTAATAGTATCATTCCCCAAAAAAATTTGCAAATTAAACCTGTGTGTGATATAGTAATGCATTGCGGTACATTGCTTGCAAAGGAGATTTTATCATGGCCAAATGCGACATTTGTCAAAAGTCTGTACGAACCGGACATCGAATCAGCATTACCCGCAGCCAGGTTTCCAGGCGGGCCAACAGAACGTGGAAGCCCAATGTCAAAAAGCTGCAAATCATAGACGGTAAAACGGTTAAAACCATCCACATTTGCACCAGATGTTTGCGCTCCAACAAAGTGCAAAGAGCGGTATAAACGAAAAAAGCCGGGCAAAAGGATTGATCCCTGAGATCCCCAATCCTTTTTTAACCCGGCTTTTCGCTAGTGTATCCTTAGTAGTTTTTTAATGATGATCCCAAGAAACCTTGGCAGTTTTATGACTTTTATTCGCAATAACTCCACCTCCCAGGATCAGCACAGGAACAGATTCCAGACGCCGCCGGCCAACAGCAGCACCGCGATCAAACACGTCCATGACGGGACCATCAAAGCCAGGATCATACCCAGTCCCACAGAGAACGACACCAGCCCTAAAATTTTTCTTTTTAAGACCATAGAATAGCCCCTTTTATCATCTTATTGGATATTCTATGTACCGGCGGCTTAGAATGTGCTTTTCCTTAAAAAAATAAACCCAGGGCGAACCGATCCAACAGGATCAGAAACGCGAGTGCGAAAACATAATAAGCGAAAACCCGTAATTTTGCTTTTTGAATCAGCGTCAGCATGAACCGAATGGAAAGATAGCCTGACAAAGCGGCGGCGGTAAACCCAAACAACAGCGGCAGCGCGCCCATGCTGCTCATTACGCCTGACAGTCCGCTTCCGGTCAATACATCTTTGAATGTAAACACCGCCGCGCCTAAAATGGCAGGAATGGACAGCAGAAAAGAAAACCGCGCCGCCGCCCGCCTGTCCAACCCTCTGGCCAGCGCGCCCGTGATGGTGCAGCCTGAACGCGAAATGCCTGGCGGAATCGCAATTGCCTGCAGACAGCCAATGCAGATGGCGTCCATCCAGCCGATGTCCTCATCTTGTTTTTGGCCGGAATGAAAGCTGTCTGAATAAAACAGGAGTAAACCGGTTATGATAAAACTGATTGCCAAAAAAAGACTGCCAGCAAACAGGGCCTCAATTTGATGCTGAAAGCACAGCGCCGCGATCACAGCCGGCACGGTCGCGACAATCAGCAGAGCCGTCATTTTTTGCAGCGGCCTTCGCAGAATCTCCGCGATCTCCGCCCAAAACGCCACAAAGACCGCTGTGAGCGATCCGAGATGTAATACAATGTCAAAAGCCATCATATTTTCCTCGAGCCCAAAAATCTTCTGCAGGAGTACCAAATGACCGGAACTGCTGATGGGCAGAAATTCCGCGAAGCCCTGAACAACGCCGAGGATCACCGCTTTAAAAACATCCAAACTCATCTCTCCCCTGTATTTTGTTTGCATTATAGTATACTCGCATTGATATTGCAATAGAATTTGCTTCACGAAAGGATTTTCGCATGAATTTTGAGGAAATGAAATTATCCGCCGAAACACTGCGCGCGATTTCCGATATGGGCTTTGAAGAAGCCACGCCCATCCAGTCGCAGTCCATTGAAATCATTCTTTCTGGCCGTGACGTGGTCGGCCAGTCACAGACCGGTACTGGAAAAACAGCCGCTTTTGGCATTCCGCTGTTGGAAAAAATTGACATCGCAGATAGACGCCCGCAGGCTCTCATCCTTTGCCCCACACGGGAACTGGCCATCCAAATCAGCGAGGAGTTCCGCAAATTATTAAAATACCGGGAAAACATCCGGGTCATCCCCATCTACGGCGGCCAGCCTATTGAACGTCAGATTATGGCGCTGCGTAAAGGTATGCAAGTCATTATCGGCACGCCGGGCCGCGTGATGGATCACATGAACCGCCGCACGCTGAAAATGGATTCGATCCGCTTGGCGGTTCTGGACGAGGCGGATGAAATGCTGGACATGGGGTTTCGGGACGACATTGAAACCATCCTGGCGCAAACGCCTGAACAGCGTCAGACAATACTTTTTTCCGCCACAATGCCCAAAGAGATCCTGGAGTTAACCAGGCACTATCAGCGCGATCCCGCCCATATTTTGGTCGTCCATAAGGAACTGACTTTGCCCTCTACCGATCAGTATTATTTTGAAATTAAAGAAAAAGTAAAACTGGACGCGCTCTGCCGGATCATAGACATGGAAAACCCCAGTTTGTCTCTGGTGTTTTGCAATACCAAAAAATTGGTGGATGAATTGTCGGAGCAGCTTCAAGGCCGCGGCTATTTTGCGGAGGGTCTGCATGGGGATTTAAAGCAAACCCAGCGGGATTTAGTTATGAAAAAATTTCGCAACCGGACGCTGGAAATCCTCGTGGCTACCGACGTCGCTGCGCGCGGTATTGATGTTGACGATATTGACATCGTTTTCAATTACGATCTGCCGCAGGACGAAGAATATTATATTCACCGGATAGGCCGCACGGGGCGGGCCGGCAAAACCGGAAAAGCCTTTACGTTCGTGGTGGGCAAAGAAATTTACAAACTCCGCGAAATCATGAATTACGCCAAAACCAAAATTATTCGTAAAAAACTGCCCAGCCTGGGCGATATTGAAGAAACAAAAACCCGGCATTTTGTGGATAAAATTAAAGAGGTCATTGAAGAAGGTCATCTGATCAAATACATTAACATTGTTGAGGAAATGATGACGGAGGATTATTCGGCGCTGGACATCGCGGCGGCGCTGATGAAGTTTCATTTGTATGACGCCGATGCGGAAGAATTGGATATGGAGGCCGAACCGGTCGCCTTGGCGAGAAAAAACGCGCGGCTGCGCGATGAGGACGACAGCATGGTGCGTCTCTTCATCACGGCGGGTAAAAAAGATAAGGTGAAGCCGAAAGATATTGTCGGCGCGATAGCGGGAGAGACCGGCGTCCCTGGCCGGATCATCGGGCATATTGACATATATGAGGAATTTACTTTTGTAGACGTACCCAAAGAATACAGCAAAGTGATTATCAATGGCATGAAGAACAAAAAAATCAAAGGCAGCAAAATCCATGTTGAAAAAGCGTATGAATCCAAACGGTAAGCGCACAGCCAAAAAGCCACGCGGCAGGAATAAGAGCCGCGCGGCTTTTTATGTGATTTCTTTTTTTTCGTCTGGCCGAAGCAGACGCAATAGCTGCGTTGAAGACGGCGCGTGACGTTTGGATCGTGACTGAACCGCGGAAATGGAGATGAAACCAGGCGGTTCCAAATCTGGATCAACTGCATTTCGCGTATATACCAGGCTTTCGTTCGACTGCGCAGCTTTTCTGGAGATCGTATGGGAGAGATCCTCTTTCGGCCGAAATGTTTTTTTCATGATCGTATGGGAGAGATCCTCCTTCGGCCGAAATGTTTTTTTCATGATCGGTTCAGGGAGAGCGTCCTCTGGTTGGAAGGCCTGTTTCAAAATCAGGGCGTCTTCCGGTTGGTAGGCTTGTTGTTTCAAGATCAGAGCCTCCTCCGGTTGGCAGGCTTGTTGTTTCAAGATCATATCGGGGAGAGCCTCCTCCGGTTGACAGGCTTGTTGTTTCAAGATCGGTTCGGCGGGAGCCTCCTCTGGCTGGCACACCTTTTTCGGGAGCTTAACGGAGATCATCAGGCTGCCCTCTGTGTCTTCCAGCAAAGAGTCTCTTGAAACTTCACGTCCCTGTTTTTTATGCTTCCAGTCCTTCACCAGCCACCAGATGTCGACTACGGCAATAAAAAAGATGGACAAAAACACAAGCAAAAGAACGACCAGGATAATATCGGTTACCATTAAAGGTACTGATGTAAACATAATCAGACCTTCTTTCCTAAGCGCATATGCCTCCAGTGATACTTTTCCACCATGGCCTTATCCGATTCCACAGCAGCCGACGGGACGTCCTCATCCGTCATAACATCGTCCGGATCCAAATTAGGCGCCATTGTACGGAGAGGATGCGTATCATCCGGCGGTCCGAATACAGGCGACGGATCTGGATCCGCCGATGGATCTGAATCTGACGATGGATCTGGATCTGACGATGGATCTGAATCCGCCGATGGATCTGGATCCGCCGATGGGTCTGGCGTTGGTGATGGATCCGGCGTTGGTGATGGATCTGGTGTTGGCGATGGATCTGGCGTTGGTGATGGATCCGGTGTTGGCGATGGATCCGGTGTTGGCGTCATAGTCGGCGTCGGAGACAGGCGCGGCGTTGGCGTCATCGTTGGCGTTGGCGTGAAGGAAGGCGTTGGGGTCATAGTTGGCGTTGGGGTCATAGTTGGTGTTGGAGACAGCCTGGGCGTGGGTGTTGGAGATAACCTGGGTGTTGGCGTTGGAGATAACCTGGGTGTTGGTGCTGGCGACGGCTGGGGTGTGGGCGTGGATGTCGAGTGGGGCCTGGACGCAACTGCAGGCGTCGCTGTGAGTGACGGTTCGGGTGGATTCGCTGCTACTGAGTCAGAATCAGTCGGCGGCAATTCAGCGGCAGTGGTTGGCGAAGGCGTGGCAGTCGGCAGCGGCTTTGGCGTTAAAGTAGGTGATGACTTAGGCGTTACCGTAGGCGGCGGCATAGTTGGCAGTTCCGAATGTACCGCCGCCGTTTCTTCAGGGGCTGCCGTCGGCGTTGTATTTGATCCCGCTGTCTCTGTTGATAATTTTGTTGCTGCTGGTGTTTTTGTGGACGCTGGCTTTGTTGTAGATTCTTCGGTTGAATTTGATTCAGGCGTCTCTGCGGATTCTGCTGCTGCGTCCGGCGGCAGATCTGTCTCGTCAAGTTCTGAATTGAGATCGAGTGAACTGAACGGATCCTTTTTTATGGGCATTTCCTCCGATGGGGGGGCGGAATTGTCTTCCAAGGCTGGTTCAGACGCTGGCGCCTCAGTGGGATCATCTGTCGGGGCAACCACGGCGAACCCCGAAGAATTGCCGGAGGGCGTCTGTTCCGCATGGGCGCCTGGCAGCGGCAGCCGGATTGTCGGCAGCTGCAAAGATAAGTCGGGCATGTTCATTCGCATAAACTGCATCACGATGAGTATGGCTATCCCCAAGCTGATCAGCGCCACAGCAATGTCCAATCTTAATTGTTTCACATTCATCCAGCTATCTCCCCCTTAGTTCTGTTTCTTTCACCTTCGATTTTTACCGCGCAGATCGCCGTTTCATTTATTCTATTTTATTATTATACATGAAAATAATCAGATCGACAAGACAATGCCGCATAAATTACAAAAAAAAACATTGTCTGCGCTGCTGATCAGGCCGCCGCACTGGCGTGCGCTCATCAATCACCGCCAAGGCATAACGTGAAACAAGCCGTCATATACTTTACCGCGGCGGAAAGACTGAGGGAGGCGCGATATGAAAATTGTGTTCTTTCATATTAAACAAAGTTCTACGAAACACAGTTCCACGAAACACAGTCCCACGAAACACAGCCCTACTATACAAAGAGCCAAACAAAATCATTTAGAGAGAGCGTTCCTTTACACGAAAGGCCGCCCATTCTTTTCTTTTTTTTCCTTGAGGCGCGTTTTGATTGCCGCCCTGATCCTTATATGTATCAGCGCCAGCGATAGCATCGGCGCGCACCGCTCCACCTTGCTCCGCCCCGCGGCCGCAGTGACGCAGGCCGTACTCCAAACGGCGGACGCGATCGATACCGCGCCAGACGCGTCAGACACGTCCGGGCCATCTGCCGCGCAGCCCATGTTCGTCTCGTCGGAAGCTTTCAGCGAATCACTGAAAGGCGCGCGCATCGGAGACAGTTTACCTGTTTCCAGAGCTATGGCGGCCAAAATGCTGGCATTGGCCTTTTTCAGCGAGAATCACATCGAATCCATGGATCGGGAAATCTCTTTTACAGATACAACCCCCGATGATTGGTTTGATAAATACATTAACGCGGTTTGGGTGCAGGGCTGTATGAAAGGCGGCGGCGATATTTTTGAGCCGAACGCGCCCCTCCTTCTGGAACAAGTGCAAGCTGTTTTAACGGCGCTGGATCCTGGGCATAAAATCCGTCTCAAAATATCGGACGCGAACAAAAGCAAACCCGTTTCATACGCGCTGTGGACGGAGATCTATCAGAATCTGCTGCGGGCGTTACAAATCCAAGACGTACAGATGACGGATTTTATCGTGCTGGCGGCGGCGGGCAATAACCGGCAGCTCAAAGATTGGTACATGATATCCGATATTGGGCCATACCATCACGCTGGGCTGAATATGGATTCTTATATTGACAAGCGGATTCAGATCCTGGAAAGAGATAATGAAATCGCGGCCCTGCTGTCCGTGGCGGATACATCGCCTTGGATGGCGAATGCGTATATCGTAAGCGCCGAAGCGCATTCTGTCACGGTTTTTTCAGGCGGCGTGGAACGGACGTATGAATACGCCAAAACGCTTGCGGACGCAGCGGGAAAAATATGCGACATCCGGATACAGGGCGGCAAGGCGCTGGATGTTCAAATCATGTCTGACAATGTCAGCGGCGCTGTCATGCGTACCAGCGCAACAGAAATCGAGATCAATCAACAAGCGCTTGTCCGGAATCCGAATTTCAAAGTGTATTCCGTGGCCGATGGGCCTGTCAAATGGAAGGATATGAAAAATATCATCGTCGGTACAGACATGGCTGTTTTTGTTCTGAAAGATGGCCGGGCCTGCGCCGGTGTGATCACCAAAAACGTTTCCCCCGTTAAAATCCGCATTGCGCTTCAAACCACAGGCTTTGAGGGGTTTATACATAAAAGTGTGAAGCTGACCTGCAGCACGGCCTACACCGTGACGGCAGGCAGCAAGGAAAAACATTTGAAAGCGGGTGAAATTTTTAACGCGGATGAGCTGGCCAGGCAGGGGAGGATGTTCGTCAAGCCGGACAAGAACGGCGGGATGATCGAAATCAAAACCATCGCGCGCAACTGGCCCGGCGGACAAAGCCCGGCATATGCCGGCGCGGTGGAAATTGGCTTGGAGGCCGGAGGGTATTCTTTGGTGAATGAACTGCCGCTGGAGGAATATTTATACGCTGTCGTGCCGAGTGAAATGCCGGAATCCAACGGCCTGGACGCGGCTAAAGTGCAGGCGGTCACTGCCAGAAGCTATGCGTTTAACCAATTTTATGAAAACCGTTTCCATCAATATGGGGCCAATGTAGATGATTCCGTAAGCTGCCAGG
The DNA here is from genome assembly GCA_031289625.1 of Clostridiales bacterium. Lineage (GTDB taxonomy): Bacteria > Bacillota > Clostridia > Lachnospirales > WQUN01 > JAITPB01. The sequence continues at coordinate 18,071 of JAITPB010000005.1, forward strand.
TCTACAATAATATTCCGGCCAGCGACGTTTCCCGAAAGGCGGTGGACGCCACAAAGGGCCTGGTCCTGACAGATGACGGGCAGGTCATCAGCGCCAATTTTTTCTCCACCTCATCTGGGATGACGGCCAGCAGCGGAGAAGTATGGGCATCGCCCACAAAAGAATTTCCCACCGCCTCCAGCCCCTACCTGGTGTCAGCCAAACAGTACGCCGGCCCAGATTATGGCGATTTGTCACAGGAAGAGAACGCGGCGGCTTTTCTGAAAGAAAGCGGGCTCGATAGTTTTGACAGCGGATTTTCCTGGTTCCGGTGGACGGTGGACATGAGCGCCGCTGAACTCGCGGCCTCTATTAACGCGAATTTGAAGGCGCGGTACGAAGCCGCCCCAGCCCTGATCAAAACACGGCAAGACGGGGAGGTATACCGGAGCCGGCCCATTGACTCGATTGGCGCGCTTTTGGATTTGCAGGTGACAAAACGGGGCGCCGGCGGGAACATCATGGAATTGAAGATCATTGGAGATAAAGCGGTCATCCTCGTGGAAACAGAGTACAACATCCGATACCTGCTGCGTCCGTCGCGCTATTTGAAAGACGGCAAAGCGATCACGGTGAATCGTTGTGACGGCACATTTGTGGAGAATTATACGCTCATGCCCAGCGCGTTCTTTACCATGGATAAGGCGTTCAATCCGGACGGCGCGCTGACGGGCGTGAAATTCTACGGCGGCGGCAACGGCCATGGCGTCGGCATGAGCCAAAACGGCGTCAAGGGTATGATTGACAGTGGGTCGAGCCTGCCTGAAATCTTCACGCATTATTATCCGGGCACAGAACTGAAAAAAATCGAAGCTTAGAAATACAAACTGCGTAAAAGTATGAATGAATACGAAAAGAAGGCTCTATAGACAGAGCCTTCTTTAGATTTTTATGGGCCCAATAATTTGATGCGCCACTCATTCTTTTTTTAAGAGCGTGTTGAAATTAAAAAGAATCGCGGCGCATTCTTCGCGCGTGGCGGCGGCGGTTGGCCTTGTGCCATCTACGACGCCGTTCTGTTTCGCCCAGTTCCATGATTCCACGGCCCAGTTTGAGGGCGCGTTGTCATCCGCCGCTGGCGGCGTGTCCAGTTTCGCTTCCTGCGCTATGGTCAGCTGATGCAGTTTCTCTTTAAATTTTGTTTTGAGCGCCGTCCATTCCACTGGATTGTTCACATAATACAGGGGGCAGCTTTTTCCACAGACGTCATAATGACGATAAACATCTGTGTCTGGGTTGAGTTTATAGCGCAGACATATGTCCGCCACCAGTTCCACAAGGCTGTTCGTTGTTTGCTCGTTGAATTTGCCGTCCGCCCCAGGATGACAGCTTTCAATTCCAATGAAACGCGAGTTGTTCGTTTTGGACATTTCGGTCCATTCGGCGCCATAGGATTTGCCCGCGTGTGCGGCACATTCATTCTCAGGCACGCAGCGCAGAATTTCTCCGTTGAGTCCGACAATATAGTGCGCGGAAGAGTTTGCTCCCCCCGAACCGTTTTCAAACCAATTTCTGTTCGCCAGCGCGCTGGATCCTGGATTGCCCACATAGTGTACAACGGTACCCAGGGACGTCAAGGCTCTGCCGCTTCGGCCATGCGAAACTCCTGGCGTCAGCAAATAATCTTCTATTTGCATGTATACCCCTTCTTTCTGATTTTGATTATATTTGACGATAAGCTGTTCTCTGGCTCTGTATGGGACAGCTTTAATTTCACATTATGTTGTCCTCCTGGCAAAGGTTCCCGCGTGGCGCATAAAGAAAAGAGACAGCGTGTGGCACTGTCTCTTTTTAAGAAAATTTTTTAATTTTTTGGGGCGGCGTCCGCCGGCGTCAGGCAAGCAAAGACGCCAGCCCTACAACGAAAATAACAAATCCTGATAAAAAAGAAGCGTATAACCCCAGCAAACCGGCGATGAACTGCTGCCCGAAACCGGCGCCCAGTTTGATCGCCAGGAGAGATGTGACAAATGTCAGAAGAGTGGCGGGCCAAACGCTGACCCCGGCCACACTGGCGGCGACGCCTACGCCGATGTTATTAACGGTGAGCGCGAGGGCCAGCGCGATAGATTCTTTCATTTCAATCGAACCGGAATGATCTGCGTCGGCCGTCTCCGGATGAGACAACACTTCGGGAGAATGATT